>WAMJ01000306.1 GCA_015522385.1 Candidatus Heimdallarchaeota archaeon | reverse complement strand
TTTATACATGAACTAGTGGGATTCATAATTCGAGAAGTAGATAGTCTGTACACCCGTTCAAGAGAAGTTCACGATGGAATTGCGGATATCTCCTGGGTATCCGCACTCTGGGAGACAGTACTCCCAAGCAAGACCCTTGTAGACGTGGTTGCGGGGATCTTTACCGGAGTAACCTCAGCAGTGCAGGCGGTGAAGGACGGGCTAAGTAAGGCTTGGGACGGCATCAGGAGCGCAGGAGCGTTCATGGGACAAGAATTACTGCCCCCCATCCTCAGTTTCATGCTCGATCAGATCGGTATGGTGATGCAGATGTTCTCAGTCCTCATCTCGACGATTACAAGAGTGCCAATATCGAGGGAGGGATCAATTATTTCTCTGGGAGGTAACCAACTAGAGGTCAAGTTGAATGACCTCTTCTCACTGTCCCTTCTTGTCAACGGCGGGAAGGTTCTCAACTTTTATCTCCCGCTGATCTACCCCACGGTCACGATTGAGACACTCGGTATCGGACAGGGTCTGGCCTATGACCAGATGAGGGTACTGAGCGTCTTCGAGGCAGGTGTCGCCATGGCGTTCATGCTCCTCTTGGACGACGGAATGACTAGTCGCGGGGATAGGTTCCTACTGGTGCTCTCGGCATTGGTGTATTCAATCATCGCAGCTCTTGCGACGGAGTTAGTGGGTCTGAGCGAGGACGAAAAGAGGGAGTACTATCTCTGGATGGTAATCTATCAGCTATCTGCGATTTTTGGTATCGTACTCTCTCTTGACGCAACTCAATTATTAGCAAGGGAATTTGAGTACTTTGCGCTTCTCTTTATAGCAAACTCACTAGTTTACTTTGCTAAAAAAATTCACAGTTTTCTAGATCTCTCTGAGACAGGATCTGGTCTTGAGATCGCTACATGGTACTTCGGCTCATTCTTTGCAAGTCTCGGAACTGTCCTCGGTGTGACAGGTGCTAAGGCCGTGATGTCCTGGGGTGCGAGCTTGGTGACTGATGCTCTGAAGATGGAAGAATATAATAAATTCATGGTCATGTTGATAATTATGCACGCTATTCTATTTTTTGTGTACTCCTATCTTAGTGGAGGGATCTAATGATCTTGGATCGGTTGACTATGTTGGTCAACATTTTGACAATAGTATATATCACATCATTCCTCAGCTATTTGGTCACAGGGGGTCATGCGCGAATTGAATATCGGATTGTTGCCATTATCGTCACAACTCTCTACGGTATTTACGGAATGGGAATAGGGAGTAGGGACGGTTTTAAACTCATCTATAATAGGACTTATACTATCTTGGTGATTATCATCACCCTTGTTATGATTATGACCCCGATGAAGAACTGGGCAATTTGCTTGGTGATTTCTCCCTCTGCATTCTACTTCTTCAGAGTGAGAAATGAAACGAGGGATGTCTCCCTCCGCGATTTTCGAGATTTGAAAAGGATAGCCATGAGGATTGATTCATCCACGACAATATTTTATATCATGTATCGAATTGTAATATTGTTAGTAACCAAAGCACTGATTGTACTTAGAAAAATTAACGATTTATACTACCGACAATATAGATCTCTAAATTATATGACCTTGATCACACCAATCCTGATCCATGACCTCATAATGATCGTCCTTTACTTCCAGATGGAGTACGTTCCAGAGACCGAGTAAGGATCTGCTGAGGAAATTCAGTCTAAATATCGACCATAACTGTGTACTAAATTCAAGAATTCATTTTGTCTGGGTAAATCAGTCTCAAGGATGTCAAGATAAGGGTAACATTTATCTGAAGTTGATCCAAAGATGACCTAATGGGCTTCAGGCTTCGGAATGTTGATCCGCTTTACACCCTGCCAGGCACATTCCGTACAGAATTCACGCATAACCACGGGGTATCCGCACTCTGGGACGCCGTGCTGAAGGGCAAGACCTTGGCAGATATTATTGCGGTCATCTTCACGGGAGTGGCCACCGCTCTGCAGCGGGTGAAGAAGGGGCTGAGTGATGCGTGGGATGGAGTTGTAGAGGGTGGACATTATTTCGCAAAGTCAATTTTACCTGCTATTCTACAGGGAATTTTTTTAGCTAATGAATTATTTATCCAATCGATTGTAGAATTGATTGCAGTATTAACACCAAGTTTGAACATTAGGTACTTATCCACCGGTCAAATTCAGATTGGATCGGGTGTTTATGGAACTGGTTTCTTTTCAAATTCAACTGCAATAAACTTTGAATTTCCCGAGGAAATATCTTTTGGATTTGATCTAATTTCAGACTTAGCGAATTTAGAGACACTGTCCCCTAACTCAATATCATCAGAACAGTTGATGACCTTTGCCATCTTAGTGATACTTGAAATCATTCTTCCAAATCTCTTGATTGGTTCTTTTGCTGCACAGGGGACAGCGGGATCATTAGGGGTGCTATTAAGTTATGTACCGGTATTATGGTTTATATTTGAATCGGTCTATAACATGGATTCCTTCATGGCATACCTGATTTATAAAATTAATACCTATATTGCCATATCTTATGCTATTATGACAATTCCCATGATAGCTTGGCATATAGTTTATAACCAAGTTCCAGTACCAAATAGCATAATCGCAAAGGTTGTAACAAATATTGTTATAAATTCAGTGAAATTTTCTAAACTGGCAGTTATTGGATTAATGTTACAAGGATTATTAGAAGGTATTTTTGAATCTATACTAGAAATCCTTCAAGGAAATTGGAAGGGTCTGTTCGAGACACTAGCTGATAAAGGTGTAGAAGCAATAGGGACGGCTATCGGAACCTATGCTGGACATATTCTCGCATTTTCTAAAGGATTGTCATTCCCGCTTAAGTTGGGATGGTTCTCAGCGTTGATAAGCATTCATCTTTTCTTCGCGAACTACTACCGGGTGATGAGCGAACAGTGAGGATACTACACACCCAATCGATTGGAATCACCATTCACCTCCTGATGTTGGAGGTCCTCATGAGGTTAAGCACTCTTGGGGATATCCAGGATTCTGCTATTCTGTTCTTTCTCATTGCAACTGGTGACGCCTTGATCACGGTTCTCATGGCGATAGGGATTACAATTTTGGACTCAAAACAAGGGATACGTCCAGTTTATGAGTACCAGCAGTTCTTCCTCTTCCTTCCACTAGCATTATATTACTACAATCGAATAGTGCTTCTGAACCCTTTCCTTTACATACAGGAGATCATCTTCGTCCTCTGCATACCATTCTTGGCTGAGATAAGAGACAAATTAACGAGCGAGGGGGGAAACCCATTTAATACTATCGTCCTTACTTCATTGCTTGTACTCCCGTTCTACCTCATTGCTCTACTGTCTGTACCTCTGGATAATCCAGATCATGTAACAAGATTAGTATTCGCTCAAATCGCTTTCTATCCCCTGTACTTCTTCTCGCTCACTGCCTTCATGAGAAGGCGTATCCGGAGGGGAGAGGGGGGACAGAGAGAAACCCATCGCGATGATCGTTCTCTACTCCCAGATGGAGTACGCTCCAGAGATTAAAAAGGATCATCTGAGAAGATTGGTAAATATCGATCCTACTTATGTGCACGTTCGATCTATCAAGAAGAATCGTTGAGTTCAAGCACGTCAAATGGTAACATTTATCTGAAGTCTATAATCAACTGACATTATGGGTAAGGTGATCCAAGAGTGTGGTCTCCTGTTCTCCCTCTCATCTCGTTCACAATTCACGTACTACAGCCTATTCTCAGAAAGTATTACTGCACTTATTGTAGGTCTATTCTCGTTCAGTGGTATAGCTTTAACTATTAGCCGTCAGGAATACTTCTCCTATAGGTTGGAGATCATAATGCTCATCATCTACCACTTCATCCTAGCCTACATCTGGAGGTTGGCTACTGAATGATCAAAAAAATTCTAAAGTCCAGAGTGTTCAATTGCCTCTACTATCAATTCGTGGTAGTAATGTTTTTTATGGCTAAAAATTTCTTCATACAGAGGTTCACAAGATTCGGGGAAATATCTACCCCCTTACTCATTGTTGGGATATTGGTCGAGTCCAACTCGTACCTTGTGTTCAGTTATAGTCTATCTACCATTAGAATTCATGAACAGAAAATCTATGAGTGGGGTCTGTTGTTATCTATTTGGGGGATTTTGACCATACCGTTCCTCTTTTTACTCTATGATTACAAACTATCATCAGCAATTGTATTTCTTATAATCGATACTTACTACCTCTTAATTTATACTATAAAACTGCTCAAGTTTCCGAGGGAGGATGAATTATCTTCCCAATCAAAGGACATCATACCTAAGCTGTAATTATCTGCGTTGAGATACAGTGGATTGTGTTATATCTTTGGATTAATCACCGATATCCATGATGTAATAAAAGGTATATCCCCATCAAACCTACTGGTGTCCTCGGATTATCAACCTCTTCTTCGAAAACCTTTTTTTGCATGCGTCACTGGATGAACTAATGGGTTTCATGATTCGGGCCGTTGATCCACTCTACACTCAGCCAGATATAATCCGCGCAGAATTCACGCATAACCTCTGGGTATCCACACTCTGGAACCAGATCATGGGGGACCAGACCCTTGCGGATGTTGTTGCAGGCATCTTTACTGGAGTAACCTCAGCAGTGCAGGCGGTAAAGGACGGGCTGAGCACGGCTTGGGATGGGGTCAAGAGTGCAGGAGCGTTTATAGGCGAAGAATTACTGCTCCCTATCCTCAATTCCATGCTCGATCAGATCGGTATGATGATGCAGATGTTCTCAGTCCTCATCTCGACGATTACAGGAGTGCCAATATCGAGGGAGGGATCAATTATTTCTCTGGGAGGTAACCAACTTGAGGTGAGGTTGAATGACCTCTTCTCACTGTCGGTTCTTGTCAACGGCAATAAGATCCTCAATTTCTACCTCCCTCTGATCTACCCCACGATCACGATTGAGACACTCGGTATTGGACAGGGTCTGGCCTACGATCAGATGAGGGTACTGGGCGTCTTCGAGGCAGGTACTGCCATGATGTTCACGCTCCTCTTGGATGGCGGACCGACAACTCGCGGGGATAGATTCCTACTGGTACTCTCGGCATTGGTGTATTCGATCATCGCAGCTCTCGTGACGGAGTTGGTGGGTCTGAGCGAGGAGGATAAGAGGGAGTACTATCTCTGGATGGCAATCTACCAGCTGTCCGCGGCTATTGGAATTGCTACAGCAGGTGAAGCATCTTCATTCTATGCGAGAGAATTCGAGAAGTCTGTACTTATTTTCTTGGTAACTGTACTTGGATACATGTTCCCTTATATACTAGGCTATCTGGATCCACCGGAGGTTGGTTCTGGTCTTGATATCTCGATGTGGTACTTCGGCTCATTCTTTGCAAGTCTCGGAATCGTCCTCGG
>WAMJ01000305.1 GCA_015522385.1 Candidatus Heimdallarchaeota archaeon | reverse complement strand
TATTGCACAGGTACAGATTTCAGAGAACTTGGATCCCCTCGATCCCATGTCAAGTGATATTGCATCATTTATGTACCAGTACCATCTATTCTCTATCCTGTACCTGTTGGTTTCCTTAGCAACATCGACGACCTCAATTGAAAAACTCATGAAGCTAACATTGAAAAATTTACTTATTTTTGATTCGACACCATTGGTAACAGAGCTTGCACTAAATGGCATATTTGATTTTATGGTTGGAGATGCTGATCCTTCCACGTACTACAGTCTTATTTCAGAAAATATTGCATTTCTAATTGTAAGTCTATTCTCGTTCAGTGGTATAGCTTTAACTATTAGACGTGAGGAATACTTTACCTATCGGTTTGAGATCATAATGCTCATCATCTACCACTTCATCCTAGCCTACATCTGGAGGTTGGCTACCGTATGAATGTCAGAAAAATTCTTGAAACAGGTGAGTTCAATGTTATCTTGATTCATTCTGCGATATTAGCCAAATTCCTTGTGATAAATTTCTTTGTTAAGAGGTTAACTAGATTTGGGGATGTTTCTACTCCTTATCTTATCTTAGGAATACTGATAGAGTCCAGCACCTACCTCGTGGTCAGTTATAGATTCCTAGTCCCCCATAAACAAGATCGAGGGGTCTATGAGCATGGGATGTACATTTCTATACTGGGTATTATGGCTGTTCCTGTTCTCTTATTCCTCTATGGTTACCAATTATCTTCTGCATACATGATACTTCTATTCGACGGGTCTTTTCTTGTGTACTATACCATCAAACTATTCCGTTTCTCAAGGGAGAGAACGGGCACTCAGTCCGACTTTGACATGGACCTCTGATCTCGAATGTTTAAAACTTGGTAGAGTTCACTGATCTTTAAAACCCTAAATGCCAGAGGGCAGTGTCATGTGATACTTCTAGATTTGATTCCCTTTCAGAAACTCAAGATATGAATTGTATAAATATATTCCCCGAGAGTTAATGTGACCTGACATGTTCCAAATATGTTTTCCAAGCTGACCAGATAGAGGAAAGACTTATCTTGTCTAGAAATTCGAATACCTTGATGGTGTGCCCTATTGTTCCTGAAGTTGTCGTCTATTTCCTTCATCCAATGCTATCTCGGGTGTGTTCACACACAAGGAGTATTTCAATAGTTTCTAGATTAAATGGATAGGGATTCTCATAGCTTCCGCATCAATACTCTACGATCTCACAAAGTCGGGGGAGGGAATTACAGTGAAATATAGACAAATTTACGGGAGATATGGCAAGTACTCTTTTGACTACTGGATCCGAAGGGGTTTTAGGTTGCAGACCTGATGGGCTTACGGATTCGGAGTGCTCATCATTTATATTCCTACCAAAGTACTAACTCAGTGATGTTTATCACCTGTGCATCTATGACTTTCTAGGATGCAATACTATGGACCGAACAGTTGATAAAGCGGGTAGAATATTCGTATCAGTCACTATGAATAATGATAGTATTACGATCAAACAGATATTCATCCTGATTGAGTTGTTTCGAGCTTTACATATGATAGATGTTTTGCTACGAGTTGTATTGGGAGGGATCTAAATTTGGTTTGGTGGATTATTCTAATCTACATAGTAGTCCTGATCAGCTATTTTGAAACAGTGTACTCTGCTTTATTTCGCGGTCCGAGATCTCGAAATGGATTTCTGATAACTCACGGTCTATTCTTCTACGGTCTCATGATCTTTATTGTTTCATCGGGTGGAGGATTTCAGATCGAGCTGGATGAAGTCTTGGATCGATTGATAAGTGGGTCGCTTGTAGATTCCTCAGATAGGGTTTATACATCTCTACGAACCCTGATCATAATGATCCATGTCGTTGGTGAGACGGCAATTCTATCTACCAAGAAAAGCAGAGCTTACACAATAAAATTGTCCAGAGGCTTAAGTAGTTATCTGGTACTAATCCTTGTTCTGTTATTCTCTGTACTCATCAATGGATTAGACCTTCTGATATTTCTTACAGGAATTTATGCTCCAATTACAGTGGTCTGGTTCTACTACAAGTTTGTTGATCCAGACTTCACGGATCCGTTATTCGATCCATAAGCGCAAGGTAATGATTAGTTCAGTCTGAGCTTCAGGAAAATTAAGAATAGTACGGTGGTTCATCGGCATTCCACCATTAATCTTGGATTATAAATATCAAGATGGCTGAGGTTGGATTTGGTAAGTAATAGGATTATTCATCTATAATGTGAGAAGCTGGAATACACATTCGATATGTAACATTTATTTTTTACTGAATAATGCGAGGTCTTATGGGCTCTCTTAGAATATGGAAATGGGATTCGCAATTCGCTTTTCATCAAATACTAAAAATTGAGACAGTGGATCTACCTATCTCCAAAGATCATTCACTTACTTGGGGAATTCGATCCTGTCGTATCATGGTGATTGTCATGGACAGAGAGAGCGCGGATCCATCCATATTGAAATGGTTGATCCTCCCATACTTATTATTTGTTTTTCTTTCTCTGTTATACTACATGGGTGACTCTTATGGAATAATGATGAAAACGCTTTTAGAAGTTGGTACAGCAAATATCATTGTTTCTATAGGTATAATCTTTCGGGAGATTGTTAGTGTATTACATATTGTCCATTTCCACCGGAATCCGTCATAACATGAAGATCAACTCAATATTATCGAGTTCATGGAACCATCTCTCCTAGTAGTCCTGTTCTTCAATGGTTTTAATTCAATGTGGGTGTTCACCGTATTATTAATACACTACCTTGTCTCAGGCTCTACTTTCCTCATAGAAGAAAGGAACCTTCTCTATAAGCAGTTTTCTGGTTTGAGTAATATAGTTATGCCCGTAGTAATCTTTCTTAGATATATAGGAATCAACAGGATACTTATTAGCATAATACTGAGTCTCTACTTATTATTTCTCTCTTTCCCTAATAGAGAGAGGACGAATCATATTGATTTGTTGGAGAAGTAGTTGGTACCAAGTATCTATCTTCGCACAATCTATGAGTGATCCTCGGTATATCCATATGGTATCCAATCAGAACTTACTCTCCTCGATCTTCCTGATCTTGGTGTACCATTTGTCGAATTGGTCGGGGGTGTCGGGGTAATTCTTGGCTAATTTCTGTATCTTGCCTTGTAGCCTATAAGTTTTCCACAACGCCTTCATGACATTCGGCCGTTTCATCATCTTCATCACTTTGTGAGGCCAGCTTGTTGGCTTGGCATCGGGTTTACCCAGCTCCTTTTCCACATCTGCCTGGGAGATAATCCTCTCCCTGATGAGAAAGTCAAACCCTTCGAAGTGTTCCTTGTCGATGAACTTGATGATCCCGATCCCGATGGCATGCTTTACTCCATACTCTCCCCAAATGTACTTGTTGTAGTCCCAAAGTCCTCTCTCGGAGACGTCACCTTTTCTTAGCGCCTCGATGAGGAACAGTCCTGCCTTAGCTCCACTCTGCAGTGCTGGACCATGACCCTCACCGTTCAGTGGGTTGACAAGGGCTCCTGCGTCACCTGCTGTGATGAAACCGTTATGTACCAAAGAGTACAGGGGGAGTCTGGCTGGGATGGATGCGCCCCTGCTGTCAAGGACTTCGTAGTCAGAGAAGTATTTCTTGGTAATATCGTCGTTCATCTTGCGGATATCCTTCCCCCGGTTCTCTGGTCTCTTGAAGTACCCTAATCCCACATTGAGCTCCTTCGGCCCCCTGCTGAATATCCAATAGTACCCGGGCATGACATCTTCCATCGATGGGTCATAGATAAGGTAGATCCCCTTCTGGTAATTGTGTTCCTCATTCGTGCGTATGATCTCTCGGTATGCCACAAGTATCTCCTCCATTGGGATCTTCCTCGGGAACTTTGTGCACATGCTCTCAGGTAACCTAGCTCTCACAACTGCTTGTGCACCTGAGGCGTCCATGACCACCTTGGATCTGAGCTCGACCTCACCGTCCTTGGTGAGTCCTCGGAGTCCTTTGACGGTGTTCTCCTCGACGATGACCTTGAGTAGTTTGAACTTGGGGAGTAGATCCACTGAATCAAGCTCCAACGTAGCATTGAGCAGGGTTTGTCCGTAGGACAGTCTATCGACTGTGGTCGTTTTGTCTGGAATTTTAAGCGCGGAGTCAGGAGTTGCGGTTTCCAAGAGTGCGAAGTCGATGTGTTCCTTGATATCCCCTTCTTTAGGTAGTGGCAGTCCCGTCCATTCATGTACCTCATTGTAATTATGGGGGTGGAGGGCATCGCCACACACTTTGTCCCCGATTTTATCTTTAGGTTTCTTGTCGACTATGAGGGTCGAAATCCCAGCTCTTCCCAGAGCATAAGCGCATGATATTCCTGCGGGCCCTCCACCTACTATAATTACATCATACTCGTTCATAGTTTTCCTCTCAAGGAACAGGTGAAAAAAAGGAGATTATAATTGTTCTTTGACTGAGATGAAGGATTAGTTCTTTCTTCTAGGAATCAGTGCAATCGGTACCAATGCGAGAACTGCGAATATCCATGGGTAAGGTACATCTGCAGAACTTGTCTGTGTCGCATCCTCTGTTGTGGTTTCCTCGGTGGACGTGGTCGAACTCAACGTGTCCGAGGTGGAGATTGTAGAGGTCGACATCATGGGTGAAGAGAGCGTAGAGAGTCTCATGTGGAGGAAGTAGTTACCAAAACCAGTATCAGCTTCGAGGAGTAGTCCAGAGTTCTTCTCGTAGACGAGGTAGGTCTGCTGTGCACCAGCGTCGATGTCTATCACCACGGTGTCTACGGTGATGTTGAAACCGTTGGTCATGTAGCTGAATTGCCCCTCTGTTATGTTCATGGAGACGAGGTAAGTAGCTCCAGCAGCTGATTCATTCAGTGCATCCCATGTTGTGTTCGCGACTAGACCGAGGTCATACTTGACCTCCCAGTAGGACAGGATAAGATTACCATCTATTGAGGAGTCGGGGTAGTTGGTTTGTTTGAATGACCCGATGGTGATATTGAACTCTGCGTCTGTGCTAATGTTGCTCATCGAGACCACAATTGAGTCCACACCCTCAAAGGAGTAGTTATAGGACGATGAGTAGTCAGGTGAGAACCATGTCACATTCCCCGTATTAGCAGAGATGATGTCGTAGGTTACTGTCACCGGTGGGAGTTCGATCGCGGTGGTCGCGGGTGATGCTGAGAGCATCAGCATCGAGATTAGTGCTATCGTGAATATGTGGTATTTCATGATAATGCAGTTGCTCGGGAGGTGAATATAAGTGAGGGGATAGGTTCAAGTTTATAGGTGAATTCGCCTATAAAATTTGAATAATGAATGAATATCCCCCATAACATCATTTGGTTACAACAATATGATTAATTCAGTTCTTCTTCATACGGACAAGCCCACATGACTTGCACTGGTACTTGGTCTGCTTGTGAAAGCCTCCTTTGCGTTTAATATCCTTCATAGGGACTTTCTTTCCAGTCATCTTCATGCACCGGGGGCAGATCATATTTCAATTTTGGCACAATTGGTTTAATCTTTGCGAATAGTTCGCAGACGAGCAGGGATTTAATAATATCATCCACAAAGGGTGAATATGGACTACATTCTACTTGCTCGCTATATACTGTACTGGTTTGGTTTTGGAGCTTTCCATACAGTTCTGACCTTTGATGTGGTGAAGCAAAAGAGCAGATTATCACCCCGTTTCTATAGGATAATCTACAATATCCTTCAGAGTGTCGCTCTTTTTCTTGTTCTGATGAATGTTCCCTCGATCACACAGCTCTTGCTTCAAGGTCTGTCACTGAATGGATTCCGCCTGTTCGGCTTTCTCCTTCTCTTCGCCATGGGTGGGTTAATTGCAGCATTCGGATTATGGAAGTGGGATCTACTTGGCTTCCTTGGACTAAAGGAGGAGAATTCTCCACTGATGACAGACGGTATCTACACATTCAGTCGTCATCCCGTTTACACCGGGTCGATACTCGTCTTCCTCTCCACACTTTTCGTTGGTGTGAACGAGGCTTCGCTCTCTTGGGTACTTGGCGCAGGGGGTTACTTCATCATAGGCTCTATTTTTGAGGAGATAAAGTTGAAAAGGTCGTTTGAGAACTATGATTCGTATAAAGAGAGAGTAGCGTGGATCTTTCCTTGGAAGTTTTCTCATTACAGACTGTTCTTCAAGAATATTGGTAGTCTAATTTAAGCATCTTGGGAACTCTGTAGTAAGACCTGTTGTGCAAATAGTCCCTGTAACTGTAATGAGAAAACCTAATTGTATAGGATTGACTTTCTCAATTGTGGAGAGCCTACTCCTCTGTGATGACGACTAGTAGCTGGTCAGGATTGACCTGTTCGTTGACCCCGCACTCGATAGAGGTAATGGTTCCAGACACGGGGCTGACAATCTCGTTCTCCATTTTCATTGCTGAGAGTACGAGTAGGACATCACCCTCCGATACCTTCTGGTCAATCTCTACAGCAATCGAGGTGATGACTCCTGCCATCGGTGACTTGATCTCTCCAGAGACCGTCGCTGCCCCGCCAACAAGTTCTTGCATTGGGTCATGGACCTCTACCTCGAAGGCATAGCCCTCGATATGTACCATATACTTACCATCAGAGACACGGACGATGTCCTCGATTTCTACTAGTGAGTCCTCTGTCTTGAGGAAAATGTTACCGTTTGTCTGCTCGAAGCTCATCTTCTCCCCCTCTACTTCGAGGAATGAGTTGTTCACGAGGACCTCCATCGTCTCCTCTTCAGAAACTGCTCTGTATTTCTTCATTACATCACCTTCGGGAAGAGTGATCTCTTCCATTGACTTCCTGTACTCCTCTGCGGAATCTGCTCCTCTGTTTTGGAATAGTGAAATTCACGAGAGGCAGCAGCGATAGCTATCCGTCGGAGTTTCTGGGGAATGCTAAACTTCTCCTCATTTGACTGGAGATATCTTGTATTGTAGTTGAGCTCCCTGAAATCTTCAAGTTTAAGTATCTGACGAACATATGGAATAGTTGTCTGTATACCGCTGATCTGGTAGGTCCCTAGTGCCCGGTCGAGTCGACTGATTGCGTGTTCCCTGTTCACTCCGAATGCTATAACCTTGGAGATCATCGAATCGTAGAACGGGGGTATCTCGCTCCTCTCCCTAATGTGGGTGTCAACTCTGATCCCTGGTCCCACGGGGTGGTAGATACGGGTGATCTCACCCGTGCTGGGAGCGAATCCTCTGAATGGGTTCTCGGCATAGACCCTGGCCTCCATCGCATGTCCACGGTATCCGATGTCCTTCTGTGCAAGAGCCAGATCCTCACCAGCAGCGATCTGAACCTGTCTCCAGACGAGGTCCTCACCAGTGATCATCTCGGTGACAGGATGCTCTACCTGTATTCTAGTATTGACCTCGAGGAAGTAGTGGTTGCCCTCCGAGTCCAGCATGAACTCCACTGTTCCTGCATTGAGGTATTTTAAGTAAGAGGTTAAACCAACCGCAGTCTCGTGAATCTCTGCTGCTTTCTTCCGGGAGATCGATGGAGCTGGTCCCTCCTCGATGAGTTTCTGATTCTTCCGCTGTATGCTGCAGTCCCTCTCGAAGAAGTGGAGGACGTTCCCATCACCAAGTCCGAGAACCTGTACCTCGATGTGCTTACCACTCTGCAAGTACTTCTCGATGTAAATTCTGCCATCTCCAAATGCCATCTTGGCCTCGTTGATGGCATTGGTCGCGAGGTTGTCGAACTCCCCCTCGGTTGTGACGAGCCTGATTCCTCTTCCCCCTCCCCCTGCAGCTGCTTTGATAAGGATAGGGTAGCCTATGTTCCTCGCCTCCTCCTTGAGTTCTTCCAGATCGAGGCTGGACACGGTTCCTGGAAGTAGAGGTGTATCGGAATTAACAGCTGCTTGCCTTGCTTGAATTTTGTCCCCAAGGATGTCCATGTGATCGGCAGTGGGACCGATGTAGACTATCCCTGCTTTGTCGACCTTCTCCCTAAAGGTCTTGTTTTCAGAGAGGAAGCCGTATCCGGGATGAACAGCGTCAACCCCCCGATCCTTGGCGAGGTCGATGATCAGGTCTTGGTCTAGGTAGGACTCGTTTGGTAGGTTCCCGGGGAGCTCGATTAGCTCGTCAGCCTGCTTGGCGGGGAATGATTTCTTGTCGATTGGACTGGTTAGTAGCACTGCTTCTACACCGTGCTCCTGCAGGGAGTTAATAACTCGGAGAGCAATCTCACCTCGATTAGCCACTAGGACTTTGGAGAACACAATCTCCGATTTGCGGGATGATAATTAAGGATTAAGTTCGTACAACATCCGTATAATGGGGAAGTTTCTGCTGAGAATTGACAAGAAATTTCTCTGCACCAGATAAGAGTTAAAACAAGACAGATTTAGATAATGTTCAGATAATGTCCAGTTCCAAATCTCTCTCGATCTTCATTATCACACTGATCCTTTTGACCCCCTTCCAGTCGTTGCTTCCAGTAACCGGAAGAGAAACAATGAGGTCGACGACGGACGACTTGTCCCGAGAAACCCTTCCTGAGAGGAGCAATATGTATACAGTAGATACTCCCGAGTTGATCAGCTCGGGAAAGGTGATGCTCCAGTTCGACTCTGCTGAATCTCGGGATCAGGCAATACCTTTCCTCGAAGGTAACGGCTGGCAGATTCTTTATGTCTTCAAGTTTATACCTATGATCACGGTCGTTGAGCAGCCTTACTCCATGCAGGAGCTTCAGGGTCTTGGTGTCCAGAAGGTGATTCCCAGCTACATTACTACAAGTGCTCAGCAACAGAATCTTCCCAAGCTCAAAAGCGAGGTTGTGGGTATGACCCTCGAAGACACTGTTATCCAGACGAACATCGATAAGCTGAGGGAATTGGGTTATTTAGGAACTGACCAGACATGGACGATAATTGACTCAGGTGTCGACGAGAACCTAACAAGCTTTCGTGATCTGGATAATCTGCAGAGGTCGAGGGTCAAAGCCTTCGCCATACAGGAGTACCTCAACGACCCCAGTGAGAGAACCTACGACAAATCAGGACACGGGACCCACGTCGCGGGTATAGCTGCTGGAAATGGATACTTCAGGAATGCCAAGGGTGAGCTGGAACAATTCCAGAGCAAAGGTATGGCACCCGATGCCGAGATCATCTCCATCAAGGTGCTCAATAAGTACGGTAGTGGGGATACTGCGAGTGTTCTTGAAGGACTGGAAATGGCAATTTCGATGAATTCGAGTGTTATCTCCATGAGTTTCGGGACTCAGATCTACGAGGGAATTGAGGATCCTCACATAGCTCTGATCGAGGAGGCCAAGAAGAGAGACATTCTCATGGTCGCGGCCATAGGCAATGACGGGGCATTCGGTGGATCTACCCTCGGACTCCCGGCTGCACTTCCTGATGTCTTGGCAGTTGGGGCTGTGACCGACAAGTTTTACTCGAACGACCCCTACTTCATCCCGTGGGGAGGGAGTTCCAGATCCCCGGGTCTACCGCCACAGTACGGGGTCAAGCCAGATGTGCTTGCTCCAGGAGTAAATGTGGTCTCCGTGAATGTCTCCTCTGCACTCCCTGTCACGAGATCTGGGACTTCAATGGCGGTTCCGCACGTGTCAGGTGGCGCTGTACTTCTCAGGCAGGCGTTCCCTAACGCTACTGCTGCCGAGATCAGGTACGCAATCACAGCAGGTGCAAAGGACATCTACGCAGCTGCCGAGGTACAGGGAAGGGGAATGGTGGATTTCTACCGGGCATACCAGATCCTCAATGGTTCACTGGAGACTAAGGGTGAGCAGAAGACGGTCGTCACTCCTGTATCATTCAATGACGGAAAGGACCGGAGCTATACTGGCAGGCCTTTCCGGCAACCCAATCTCTTCTACTCCAATAGCATCGCTGGACACACCAAGTCATTCAACATCACGATATTCTCCAAGGAGAATCTGACATTAATCCCCAAAGTTCAGTACTACTACGGATCTCCTGTGATCACCCTACCTAGTACGGTACAGGTAACAGAGGGGGTAACATTTATTCCGGTTGATATACTGGTCAACTCAACCGAACTTGAATACAACTTTGCTGAGATCTACTTCGAGGATGCAGCAACTGGGAATATGATGGAGTTCTCCAATGTCACCTTTTTCTCCCAGACACGGTTCTCAAGAGGTACTGTTCTCTTTGATCTCTCGAAGGACAAAGATACGGTCACCGGTTTCTTCTCGAATGACGGTCCTCGGGGGAAGTATCTCAAGTTGGCCTCTATTCTCGAGGACGAGGGTTTCATCGTAAAGGAGAATTATGCTACAATAACCGAGGAACTACTGGATGATGTAGATGTGCTAGTTATAGCTGATCCGGAGCTTAGCTACAATGCCGATGAGCGAACTGCGATCAGGCAGTTTGTATCTGTAGATGGGAAAGGGCTTCTCATGATGGGAAATGGAGGTTTCCTAAGAGCGGAGGGCATACCTTTTGCTCCCTTCAACTACCAGACAATGAACAGCATACTTACATTTAGTGGTGAATACAAAAGTGGTATTCAATTCGATCTGTCAGCGGATCCAAGTAGCATGGAACCATCAGATTTCAGGCTGGTAGCGGGAGGAAATGTCATCAGGACTCGTAAGGATCAGAGCATTCTACCGAAGAACCTCGCCTTCGAGTTCTACGGCCCCAAGCTCACCCTTGACTACAGTACTGCCACGTTGGTTGCAGACTACAATGGTGCACCCGTCATAGCTGCATCGGAAGTCGGGAATGGTCGGATACTCGTGTTCTCGTCCAACCTCGGTTTTGACTCATTTGCCCTTGACATAGGGAGGTACTCAAGTTCAGATCCGGAGGAGAGCCAAGAGGTGGCGATAGGCTCCTTTAACTGGCTGGTCGAGAAAAATGACTTCAAGGTTAGCGTTGAGGTTGACGGGATAAGGTATTCCCGACTTGAACCTATCGAGATTAACCTGTACGATACGGTCACTCTCGTCCTGAACACACCGACAAAGTGGGATGGATCGGAGATTCAAGGTCTTGCAGATACGGGTGATGCCCTCATCTACTACCTTCCAAGTGCTTTTGGTGACAAGAGGGTACAGTTTACCCGTGATCCGAACAATCCTGCGAGGTACCTTGTAGATGTCCAGTTCAATGACTACGGGGATTACGTCCTTCTCCTGAAAATGGACTCTGATGAGGGACCGATCTTCCTAAAGATTTCGCTGTTCGTGAATCTCCAGTTTTTCAACGATCAGGATATTTTCAACCTCACTGCGAGGATAATCTTCCTCACCATCATCGCATCGTGGTTCATCTGGGTAAGAAACGAGGGTGGAAGGAAGTTGTACAAATACAAGATTAAGCAGAAGAAGAAGAAGAACTAGATCTTATTTCGTTTCTCCCTGAACTCTATTGCATATTCACTGTCTAGGATGAAGGGATACTTTGTGATCAATATTCCAGCTGCAAGACCGAATAGATGAGCGAAGATGTTTGTATTCGCGCTGGTGGATGAGAAGATGAAATTAATTATACCGACAAACAGTACCCTCTTCTTGTTCTCGCCACCTTGGTTCCATTCGTATCCAATTATAGCTCCAAGCATTCCAAATACTGCTCCTGAAGCACCGAGTGTCACGGTACTGTCACCGAGAAAGGGAAGGGAGAAGAGAGTGGCCAGAAGCCCTGTAACGAGATAGATAGTGAAGATGTCATTCTTCCTGAATCCACTTTCTTCGAGACTGGAGCCGTAGATAAGGAGGAAGAGCATGTTACTTCCTACATGCGCTACCGATGCGTGGAAGAATATGGAAGTGATCAGGACATAGAATCTTCCAGAGAGGAATGCAAACTTGCTGAAACCCAAGAGCACGATCATTTGAGGGCTCATGAGAAAGATTGATCCAGAGACAATAGAAGTCACGATGTAAAGCCCTACGTTTATAGCGATGAGAACAAATGTTGGGGAGTCCCGGAGTCTTGAGTCCTCGCTCATAGAGAAGATGTAGTGTTTAAATTCTTAAATCTTCAGGCATGCTTCAAATCGAGTGTCCAGATAGTTAATGCCACAATTTTGGAGAATATGATAGATTAAGTTAAAATAATCCCTCTTTGAGTTGAGTCTGTGATGAAGCTCAGTCATACGACTGTAATGATATCTCCTAATATAGATGGTAAAGAGGTCTGTATCGGAGGATGGGTTCAAGCGGTGCGTGTCAAGGGGAAGTTACTCTTCCTCGTTCTCCGTGACTCCTACGGAACCGTACAGATTACCTGCTTTAAACCCAAGGCACCGGAAATATTCGAAATTCTTTCACATGTAACACGGGAGTCGTGCATTGCTGTGAAGGGTCTGGTCAAGGCGCACAAGGAAGCACCCGGAGGAGCAGAGATCAATCCCACCGAGGTTGAGATCCTCTCTCCTTCCGAAACCCCTCTACCATTTGATCCCTTTGCAGATTTCATCGACACCAAGAAGGACACCCGATTTGACTGGAGAATTTTGGATCTCAGGAACCCGAAGAGTCTTGCTTACCACAAGCTAAGGTCGGAGGTGATCTTTGCAATCACCAACTACATGCACGAACAGGGATTCACCTACTGGCACACACCCAAGGTTTTGGGACAATCTTCGGAGGGAGGAGCAGAGGTTTTCGCTGTTGACTGGTACGGGAAGAATGCTTTCCTTGCCATGTCCCCACAACTCCACAAGCAGGCCATAGCCGGGAATACCGGTACGAAGTACTTTGAGATCACACCTTATTTCAGAGCGGAGAAGAGCAGGACCAGGAGGCACCTTGCAGAATTCACCGGGCTCGATGTCGAGATCCCGTTTGCCACAGAAGAGGATGTTTGGCCTATAGCGGAGGGAATAGTCAAGGTTGCAGCTGACACGCTGCGTAAGCACAAGAAGGAACTAGAATTGCTGGAGACCGAGGTCGAGGAGATTAAGGTTCCGTTTCGGAGGATCTCATATGACGAGGCAGTTAAGATACTGAACGATGCTGGCACGGAGATGGAGTGGGGAGAAGACTTCAGCACCGAGCAGGAGAGAACTCTTGCCAAACTTGTGGGCGAACCGTTCTTCGTCTACCAGTTCCCCAAGACCGTCGCCAAGTTCTACGTTCGTGGAGTCGACGGAGAGCCAAAGAAGGCTCATGCATTCGACCTCATCTACAAGATTGAGCTCACATCTGGTGCTTGGAGGGAGAATCGCTACGACATGCTGGTGGAGAACTTGAAGGACAAAGGTCTTGAGCCCGAAAACTTCAAGTCATACCTCGACTTCTTCCGCTATGGTTGTGCTCCCCACGCTGGATTTGGAATGGGTATTGAGCGATTGTTAGTCACCCTGTTAGATGCTCCTGACGTACAGGAGGTCGTCGCTTTTCCGAGGACTGTAGATAGACTGGCACCATAGTGGAATAGAGCGACATTACATAACAAATATAGAATCTATTCTTGTAATCATCCGTTATCCTTTATTATCTCGCTAGCTGTAATAACGCGATATGAAATCTAGTTTGGAGATTGCGCAGGAGGCAGAACTACGCCCAGTAAAGGAGATAGCTGCCACGATTGGTCTGACCGAAGACGACATTGAGATGTACGGGAAATATATTGGCAAGATCAGCCTTACACCTGAACGAGAGAAGGAGATTAGGCAGAGACCGAAGGGGAAATACATCCTCGTCACTGCTACATCTCCCACACCTGCGGGTGAGGGGAAGACCACAACCTCCATCGGTGTGACCCAAGGTCTGTCCAAGATAGGAAAGAGCGTTGTCGTCACTCTGAGGCAACCTTCACTTGGTCCCGTCTTTGGGATCAAAGGAGGTGCTGCTGGGGCGGGGTACTCTCAGGTACTTCCAATGGAGGAGATCAACCTCGGTCTATCTGGTGACTTCTCGAGAATTGAATCCGCTCATAATCTGCTCGCGGCAATGCTTGACAACCACATCTTCAGGAGGAAGGAGCCACTCTTTGACATCTCAACAATCCAGTGGCGAAGGGTGATGGACATGAACGACAGGGCTCTCCGTGAAATCGTAGTGGGTCTCGGTGACTCGTCGCTTAACGGGGTGACCCGTTCTTCGGGTTTCGACATCACAGCAGCATCCGAGATCATGGCAATTATGGCACTGGCGAAGGACCTACCTGATCTAAAGGAGAGACTTGGAAGGATTGTCCTCGGACGCGATATCAAGGGAAATATCGTGACTGCCAAGGACATCAAGGCAAACGGAGCCATGGCAGCTCTTCTCAAGTATGCTCTAAAGCCTAATCTGGTTCAGACCACCGAGGGCCAAGCATGCATTATGCACACAGGACCATTTGGTAACATCGCTCATGGGTGCAGCTCGATCATAGGTGACAACCTCGCTATACACCTCGCTGACTACGTCGTGACTGAAGCTGGGTTCGGATCAGACCTTGGAGCTGAGAAGTTCTTTGATATCAAGTGTAGACAATCTGGTATGTTCCCCGATGCAGCAATACTTGTCACTACAATCAAGGCTCTGAAGATGCACGGAGGTATGCCCTACGATAAGGAGAAATTGAAGGAGGAAAATCTCCAAGCGGTTAAAGAGGGGTTGAGAAACCTTGAGAAGCACGTCTCGAATATCCTCGCTTTCGACACACCTGTTCTGGTTGTCCTGAATAAATTTGAGACGGATACTGAGGCGGAGATTGATCTCGTAAGAAAGACCGTTCCTTACACCGGGGCAAGTGGCTTCGCAGTTTCAGAGGGAGTGGCCAAGGGAGGAGAAGGAACTATTGACGTTGCGAAGAAGCTCGTGGAGATTGTGGAGAACCGTGAAAAGAAGGAGCCTCACTTTATCTACGACACCAACGAGCCAATTGAGGAGAAAATCAATAAGATAGCTCGAATAATATACGGTGCAGATGGTGTAATAATTCCTCCCAAGGTACAGGCTAAACTTGACCTGCTGAAAAAAGATGGTTACAATGATCTCCCAATCTGCATGGCCAAGACCCACCTCAGTCTCTCTGACAATCCCAAACTACTTGGTGCTCCCAAGGGATTCTCCATAACACTAGCAGACGTCAGGATCAGTGCTGGAGCCGGATTCATCTACCCAATAGTTGGGAAGATGCTAACAATGCCTGGTCTACCAGTAGTCCCTGCGGCAGAGAACATTGACATCGATGAGAGTGGGAAGATAACAGGTCTGTTCTAATCACTTTAGTGAAATTCAGCAAAAACCTCAATATATCCCTGTTCAGAAATGGGTGTATGTACACCGGAGGTCGAACTAGTGAATACGGGTAGTGACATCTGCGATCTCCTCATCTTGAATATCCTCTACGACGGTTCCATGGGAAGGTACACCATAAGTGAGCGAACAGGTCTGTCCGAATCAAGAGTCAGATCAATACTCGATGGCTTGAGGGCCAAGAAATTGGTGTATACAGAAGGTAAATCTTCCGGGAGAAAGGGAACATCTCTCACAGAAAAGGGGAGATCCAAGATCAAACGTATGAGGAAGAAGGTTTCTTTCTTGTTCTCTCTGACCGATGACGAGCTCAAGGTGAGAATCGGAGATTTTGACTCTTTCTGTATCGCTCACCTCCACGATGTCTCCGAATTGAGCAAATCGACCCTTGAGATGAGGGACGAGATGGTCAGAAATGGGGCAAAAGGCGCCGTTATTGTGGTGTGGGACAATGCCTCTGACTCATTCGTCTTCCCAGAGGACAAGATTCTCTTCGATCTACCAGAACGGATCGAGGACGATGTCAGAGCAGAGGGCACACTTATTGTTGGATTCGGAAGTGATGAGGGATTGGTAAACTATGCCACATTCTCCCTCGCAGCGCAATTATTGTGATTCTTCCTCTTCTACAGATGGAGACTCCTCTTCCACTTCATTGAGTTCAAGGGTCCCGAACTGTCGACCGAAGATGATTGCCGCGAACCTAAATTTATCTGCCCTGTATGCATTGATGGACTTGCCCATAAGAATAGCTGCAGACAAGAGACCAAAGATTAGAAGCGGTGTCTCCAACCCTGGTTTGTCTAGGGATAGAAGTACACGTCCGTAGAAGGTCTTTTCATAGATCTGCCGGTTGTACTCTGAGACAATTATCTGGTCGAGTGTCCTTCTCACGATGTGAACTGATGTTCTCAGTACCCGTCCTGTGCTTGGATCTGTGTTGGTGACGATTTCCAGATTTGTTCTAACCTTCTGTAGCTTTCCACCAAGACTAATGACTTCATAGTAGCCAAGGTTTGACCGGAAGAAAGTTGCATTTGAGATCACATTCCATCTGTCAAAGAGATGCTGATCAACTAGTTCTCTCTCGTCTGGAGTTACCCAAGGATATCCAATCTTCTTTGGTAATCTAAATAGACTAATGTCTATATCGACAGTACCCAGAGTACCATTCTCCAGATCGTTGAGTTTAAAATCGATATTGCTGTACTTTAGCTCCTGACTGATTTGAACTTCCGAACCTGTCTTTAGATCCAATCGTGTGTAGTTCACAAAGGTCTGATTGTATAGACTATTAAGCAATTCATTGGTTTGGATAGAGTTGTAATTCGAGATCACGTATTCTAGTTCAGTCTGTGATCGATACGTTAGACCATCGACAATTACGTATGAAGATATTTTTTCGTCATAGATCCACTCATCACTAATCTGTTGTTGAACAGTCAAAACCTGAGAGGTCCCGATTATAATAAAAATGATGATTCCACCGATTATAAACAGCCAACCTTTATCGAGAGCTATTTTCATTATGCCTGTTAATATTCCAACACTTAAAATTACTTAGATTCAAACTTATTGGGTAGAGCTTTCTGGGGCAAAGTGTGACCCGACTTCTCGCTGTTCCACAATGTATTCAGAATTCGTTTTGGGAATCTGTATACAGATGACCAATACTCCATCCCCATCATCCCCAAGAGGATGATTCCTACTGCAAAGATTAGAGTTGGTCCCAAGAGCCGATGGATATTTAGAATCATCCAATTGATCTTGAAGAAGAACCAGAAACCGACAAGTAAGAAGGTTGTATCCAGTAGGAAGGTGTAGAGCTCGAAGGTGATGAGGTTGTTCCTCTCCTCTTTTCTAAACCACGTGACAGCTCTGGACAGATACCATACTGAGTTCAGGATGATGATGATAGAGACGACGAATCGGGGATATTTCTCAGGAGCAGGTTGGAAGAATAACACAGCGGCTCTGTCAAGCACGAAAAGCATAGGGTACATGAAGATGTATAGTACGATGTTGTCAACATATCGTTTGACCTTCTTGTTGTATTTATCCTGTAGAGTGAGGAATTCCCTGTAATCCGTGCTGAAAGTGGTTTGCATCTCAAGGTTCTCACGGTAGAGTTTCCGTAGGATAAGGGCTATATAACCCAGTGTAAGAGAATAACCCAAGCTTACAATTGTGGATACGATGGTTTCCACGGGTAGCCCAAAGATAAAGTATTCCGAATATAGGTAGCTTACAAACACCCTGAATCTTAGCGCCATGAACGAAAGAACGAAGACTCCAAGCTCAATATTCGTCCATTTGTCCTTGACCATTGAGACACTGGCACCTATGCCTAGAAATACAGCGAAGAAGATCGTAGCCATGCTTCCCAGAAGGACATCAGGGGATGAGAAGAATATTGAGTATATGGAATTGAAGACGTAGACAATAAGACCTATCGCGATAATACCAGAGAGGAGGTGAAAGAGGAACAACGGATAGGACTCCTTCGTTGGGTCATCTACCTGCTTTGAGGAGAGCCTAGATATCATAGAGGTTACCTCCTTCCTTGTCTCATCACTAGAAAGGACGGTGGATGTGTCCTCCTCTATGTACGGATCCTTGGAGGATTTTACTACGATCATCCCAAAGGCGAAAGATATGATGATCGTCCAGAACAACCTGATGTTGCTCTGATCGAGAAAGAGAGAGAGCCCCCAGTATGTCGTGTAGAATAGTCCAAACGTGGAAACTACAGTAAGGAGTACAATTAGCCAATACTGCCATGAGACGTCCTTGGCGCGATACTTCGGAGAGACCACAGTATGAAATGCCCGTTTAATCACCTGCCCGAGCCTGATGTTTAGTGAGCTTGGTCTCCGATCAGGGACGAACGCGAGGAGCAGTAGCGACATTAGATATGCATCGTAGTATTTGAAGATCCCTCTTGCGATGGTCCCATGAGCGAGGAACTGGAACGCTGCGAAAAACCTGTAGTAGAGTACTGTACGGGTCTCGAGGATTCGGTACGAGCTGAAGGCGAACCACGAGATCGTGAACAGAGTGACTATAAACAGGATGTGGCTGTTAACGAGATCAAACATAATCTTGTCTAGAACAGTGTCCTCTGGAGTAAAGTACGAGCCAAATACTAGGTTGGCGGTAGATCCCGCTCGCGCTGGATCATTTGCCTCTTCCAAGGTTAGCAGTTCGGTCTTGGCTCTTCCACCCACGAGGAACTTGGCTATGTACTCATCAGGTGTGAGGACTATATACGGGAATGAGAGCAAGAGAAAGAAGAAGATCAGGAGGAAGAAGAACCTAATCGCCTTGATCCATCCATACCGTCTAACATAGAGCATGAGAACTGGCATAGCATATATCAGCGGGAACTGCTTGATGAGGGCTCCGAAAGTGAGGAAGAATATCGCGGAGGTATCATGGTGCTCAAGGTAGCACCAGATGAACACCAGAGTAAAGAAGGTCATGTGGGGGGTATTGAGCAACTTTATGTCAAAATAGTACAGTACAACGGGTGAGAACGAGTACATGCTTGCGATGATGAAAGCGTTGATATTCCCCGTGGACCTCTTGGCCAAGATGTAGATCATGACGCCAGACAATGCGTCGAATGCAAGGTTTGAGATCATAACCGAGTCGTGGGAGCTGATCCCCCAGAACATAGTGCCCCACGAGATCAACATGATGTAAAAGGGACCGTAGACGTAACCCCCGATACTGTCTCCCTGTACTCTGCTCCCGGTATATGGGTTCCAACCATCGACATAATTCTCCACGTATGGGTAGTAATATGCGCGAAGATCAAAGTACCCTTCAGTGGGATAGGTCTTCCCCTCCTGCCATCCAAGAAGGTCTGTTAGCCAATTGGATTGACTGACTGTGATGTAGAACTGATCCGAGAAGTTCTGGAAGAACCAGTCGTAGACGACGAATCGAAACCAGAAACCAATACCGAAGAGAGCCAGAGCAAAGATGAAGTCGGTCAACAGATCTTGTCTCATGTCCTTCTTCGGTTTTACATCGGGAGGAACCTCGGTTACATACTCGACAATAGTGGATAATCTACCCATGTGTAACCTGATGGAATTCGCCAACTATTTTTATCATTCGTTACTCCATTCAAGAATTAATTAGTTGACAGGTTTTTCCCCCTTTCCTCAAAGAATTTAAGAGCTAGAAAGTAAAATATCATACAGTGTCGAAAGGCTACTCGAACTACATCTGTCCAACCTGCAATCAACAGAGAAGATATGTCTTCGACGTTGAGAAGCATCGAAAACGTGTGAGCAGATTATCCAACGGACTAGTTCTATACTCAGATATCCATAGATGTGAGAATGGCATTCTGGGAGTCTGTAATATCCGGGTAGACAACGACCTCAATGTTAGGGGGATGGACTACGTCAAACTACCTTCTATTACGGTTCAGGAGTCTAGTCTCGGAATACCTATGGCTAAGGCAAAGCCCAAATCTGACTTCCCAGAGATACTTGTTGACCAATGTGTCGGGGATATGAGGTTGAAGCTCATTATGAGCATCAAAAGCATTGAGGTCAGGGTGAATTTTGACAATGTCGATCCGCTACATGATCCCGTGATCGACAAGCTACAATCGTCGAATCAGGATATAGATTTGTACATCTGTGGTTCCAATCTCCCGAACTACGACAATCTCAAAGTTTGGCTACAGATCTTCATCGACCTCCTTGATGGAACCAAGCCCTCCCTGCTCGGACTGCTCATAGAAGGATTGAGGTACATTGTTACTTTGAACGATCATCTTCCCACTCAAGAGGATATCCATATCCTGAGAATGATCCTCTACAGTTATTTCATAAAGGTCGAGGAAATAAATCAAGGTGCAGTGGGGGACCTCTTCC
>WAMJ01000304.1 GCA_015522385.1 Candidatus Heimdallarchaeota archaeon | reverse complement strand
TGTCGATGCCTCTGAGGAGATTAAATTCGACCAGATCGAGGTCCTCTTCGACGGTGCATCCGTCGATCCCGTTCTCTTCAAGCAGTTCTATACTAACAATCTATTGAAAGTGAGGATACCCCTCTCGGAGATAAGCACGGGAGAACATGTACTCACCGTACGTGCTACGGACTCCAAAGGTCATGTCTCAGTGAACAACCTCGTGATCTACAGGCTAGCGGAGGGTGAGGAGATCCCAACCACTTCGACAAATACGACGACCAGTGAGACGACTATCTCCAATACCACAACAGAGGAAAGCAGTTTCTACCCCGTATTCCTATTCGTCACGGTCGTTCTACTCTTGATTCCAGTAATCAAAAGATCTGCACGAAGAAAAGAGTAGGTACAATAGTACTTTTTGAGAATGAAAAAACGGTAGATAAAGACCATAAATGGATATAACCCAAGATTTTCTTGCAGATTAAATACCGTAAAAATTAATAATGTACGAGACTTTGACGCACCATGTACAAGAACAGGGTACTACTTCTGTTCATTACTACACTCCTGATAGCTTCGGCTGTACCGCAAGACATTCAGGCAGTGGAGAATGAAGAATATATCGCGAATTCATTACCGAGTTATTACCAGTTCAACTCGGAGATCACAAGAAGATTTATTGTCTTCCCAGATACCAAAGAGGACTATAAATATCTCTTGGACACAACTAATGTTATTAAGGCATTCCCTAACCTACGGGCTGCACTGATCGAGAGCACCATTGGAGCTATTGAGAAGATCAGGGCAGAAGTGGGACCAGCTTATGACACTTCCGTTCACAAGCTCAACCTCGAAATTCCTCCTGTTGTTGAGACAAGGATGACCCTTGACTCTTTAGAGGACGCACCGTACATGGGTGTTGACAAACTCTGGGACTTAGGATACTCGGGGCAGAACGTCACGGTAGGAGTTGTGGACAACGGTGTCGAAGTGGATCACCCTGGTCTGAAGGACAGGATCATCGAGCAGACTTGGTTCGAGACCAGTGGTCTCGGTACGAGGGATCCTTTCCATGGAACGCCTGTATCTGGCACGATCGTCGGGACTGGTGACGACGATCCACTGGCTAAGGGCAACGCCTTCAATGCAACCGTGATATCTGCGGCATGGAGAATGCAAGATAACGGCAGGAGCTTTGAAACAGGGCCGGATAACATCCACTATTTTGAGGCATTTGACTATATGATCTCAAAGAACCAGACGATGAAGATCATCAATTATTCTGGTGGCGGTGGGTACTATGCACCGTTTGCAGATATTTTCAAGAGAATCGAGGAAGCGGGTATGCTCCTGATCACATCGGCTGGGAATGGAGGGTCAGGTCGTGAGACAGTCGGATGCCCTGCTTGTTATATCGAGACATTGGCAGTTGGAGCGACGAATCGAGACCAGAGGTCGTCCCTGACCTCATTCTCCTCTAGGGGCCCAGGTGCCCTTTTCGGGATGAAGCCTGATGTTGCCGCACCAGGGGCCGATGTATACTCAACTGAACTGGGAGGAGGCTATGGTCGAGTATCTGGAACCTCATTCTCCTCACCACTGACAGCTGGAGCAGTAGCAACCCTCATCTCTGCCCTCAATGCGGAGAACTACACATGGAATGTGGGTACACTTAAGGCCGCAGTTCTCCAAGGTGCCTTCATGGACTACGGCAAGATGGATTACCTCAAGGGTGCAGGAGACGTAAACATCTACAACTCATACACCTCGATCAAGAGCGAGAACCCCTCTGGAGGATTTGCAGAGGCACTTGCGGTGACCCCGAACACCGGAGGTCTCTTCGACATGAGCTATTTCCCTGATGTAACTACTAACATTGACGGCTTCACTGTAGTTACGTCCAATGCCTCTAAGCTAAATATCAGGATGACTGGGGATCTATTACAGATCCTGAGCCTCGACATGAGCAGATGGGATAACAACTCATTCTCGCAGTACCTACCACTTGATATCGATACAACTGGTGTAGCACAGGGGGTATATTCGGGATCAATTGTTATATCCCTAGGTGGAATAGAGAGAACGGTCAGTCTCTCCATCACGGTTCTTGCCAACCCTGTAGGGAAGATTCTCTTCGATGAAAGACATACACAAGGAGATCTCTATGGACTGACTGACCTTGTAGCCTATCAGACAAGGCTAATGTCAAGAAATTTCAAGAACCTAGGATATCAGGTTGTCCGAGAGAATCAAGAGATTACCTCGAGCCTTCTCGCAAACTACGCTCTTGTATGGATGCCAGAAGTTCTGGGACCATTTGATTATACTGGACAACCACTACTCAATTCTGAAATCACTGCAATCGGGAACTTCGTTGATAGCGGCGGATCAGTTCTCGTCAGCTATCAGGGTCTGCTTGATGATGGACACGGCGGTGTATTCGGTCCTGACCCCGTTGCAATCAACGATTTGACCAGTCAATGGGGTATCTCACCTTACACCATGATAAACGAATCAGACGCTTCTGGTTCAGGTGTACCTCTGAACAATATCTCATCTATCGTTGGTAGTGCGACTCAAGCAGGGATAGCGGGGAATTTCCTATCACTCGACGTTTCCAAAGCTGCATCGAACAATGCTATCCTCAGCCCACTTGTTGGTGACAGCTCAAGGACTTTCCTTGCATCCTACGACAAGATAGACGGTGGCAGGGTGATCGTCACCTCGTCAGCAGATGTCCTGAGCAACAAGGCCATCATGGGGGACACCTCAACCTCCAAGGTTCTAGCCCAGAACATTGCCAAGTGGTTGACCTCGGAGAATCGGATGTACCTCATCGCAGAGGAAGAGACCACCACCGAGCTAACGGTGACGGTGAGATCTGAGACCCAGCCCACTGCCAAGAGGATAGGAAATGAG
>WAMJ01000303.1 GCA_015522385.1 Candidatus Heimdallarchaeota archaeon | reverse complement strand
TGACGAGGACCTGCGTGTTGGATACCTAACAAGTGAGATGGTTGAGAAAATTGAAGAAGCGATGGCCGATTTGGTCGCTACCGGTGTTCCTGAGTGGATGTTGAATCGACAAAAGGATCCCGAAACTGGAGAAAGTACACAATTATTAGAGTCCGATTTACTTCTCCAACACAGAACGGACATAGATCGGATGATCAGAAAACGGTCTTGGAGAGGCATTAGACACTCAAGAGCATTGAAAGTAAGAGGACAAAGAACAAAGTCCACTGGCAGGAAGTCAGGCTCTTTGGGAGTTTCGAGGAAGAAGGAGTGAGTTAAATGGGAGATCCAAAAAGACGTAGGAAGAAGTATAACACCCCAGGTCATCCATATGAACAAAACAGGCTAGAGGCCGAGCTCGTCACCGTTGGAAAATATGGTCTAAGAAACAAAAGAGAGCTTTGGAAGGCCAGAACTCAACTAGGTGCATATAGACAACAAGCAAGAAAACTCCTTGCTCACGAACCAGAAGAGAGAGAGAGATTAGGAAGAATACTTGTGAATAAGCTCACTCGATTGGGGATTCTACCAGAGGGTGCTACAACCGATGACGTCCTTGCATTACAAGTGGAGGATATCCTCAGTAGAAGACTACAGACAAGAGTATACGAACTGGGCTACGCAAATACTATCCATCAAGCTAGACAAATGATCGTTCATCGACACATTAAGTTTGGTGACCATATAATCAATGTACCATCTTTTCTTGTGCCGATCAAGGATGAAGAGAAAATTAAAATCTCGGAGAAGTCTCCATTCAGCAAAACAGACCATCCTATGCTTCCTCAAAACGTCAGTAAAGCTCAGGCAGAGAAAGGAAAGCAGAGGGGGAAAGCACGAGGAAGAAAAGAAGGTGATAACTAATGAGTGAAGAAGTAGATAAGCCCACACAAGAGACACCTGTCGAAACAGACAAAACAGCTGTTAAGTCCAAAGTACCAAGTGGTCTCTTTGGAGTTGCTCATATTTTTGCGAGCTATAATGACACATTTGTCCATATAACAGATATAACCGGATCTGAAACCATTTCTCTAAAGAGTGGAGGACAATTTGTCAAGGCAGATAGACAAGAGCCATCTCCATTTGCTGCAATGAGAGCCGCTTATGCAGCTGCAGACGAAGCAAAAAGTAAGGGTTTCATCGGAGTACATGTATGGATTAGGGCACCAGGAGGACATAAAAGTAGAACACCTGGCCCTGGAGTTCAAGCAGCCCTAAGAGCACTTACCCGAGCGGACTTGAAAATCGGAGACATATACGAGGTCACACCCTTACCCCACGATGGATCCAGAAGAAAGGGTGGCCGTCGTGGAAGGAGAATGTAGATACATTACACGATATTTGCATATTCTTTTGGAATTATATTCGTCCTAATTTGAAGCCATTGTGGTGTGTATATTGAAGATAACAATAATACAAGGGATATTGGATACCCCACAAAATCAATTATCGGGTAGATAATAAATGAAAATATGTTAAATATGAACTGATTAGAAGCAGACAGTAAAGCCCCAACTCGTGCAATCAATTGTATGATTTGAATGATAAACGTGATAGCAACTAACTTTATCCTAAGTCTTTCAATTGGACTCGCATTGTACTTTAACTGTTGAACGAGTCCTAGAATTGAGACGGTAAGAACAACGAGATAGAGGAGTCCCCCCACAGAGAGAATTAGGGGCAGTTTAGGAGTTAATAGTCCATGAGTAAAGCCGAGAGCCTCTGCAAGTACAATAAATTGTCCAGTAGTAGCTAGGAGAACTGCGGCATAATATGAAGACTTTAGGAGGAGAAGAAGGTATTCGTTAAAGTATATAATAGAAAATGACAGATTGACCAGACCAATAATGAGAATTAGTGTTCCAAGGTTATACAGAATAGCTTTATAAGCTCCAAACATTATCAATTTTCCTCCGGAGAGATAGAGAGAAAGTGAGCTGAGGAATACATTTAACGAGATCAGAAGAATACCGAAATAAGAAGCGATGTAGTATTTAAGGAGAGGATTCTTTAACCCATTTGTTTCTTCCTCCTTTTTGGATTTATCCAGAAAGAAATAAGTAAGAAGTAAGAGAATCACTATTAAAATAGTATATAGTATCATCCGAAATTGTAAAAACCGATTTGTGACTGGGAATGGATACTTTTCCACAAAAATCTTCAGAAATTCAAGCATGGAATTTTAATAGGAAAATATTATTTAAACCCCAGAATTGGATAGGAATACGATGATTTGGAGAACGACAACACCAAGACATTTTCTGTATATTCGAAGGAGGAGAGATTGGGCAGTCTTTAGGAAAAAAAATCTCCGAGTCAGATATCCAGAACGATACCATCGACAGGATTTCGTACTGAAAATGGGGGTGAGAAAAAGACCCAATGGTCCATGGAGATATTGGGTTACAGATGAGAGATTATATTATAAGAGAACGTTGCTGGATAAGTATGAAGCTTTTGTCAAAAAGGGGAATGGAAGAGGGATTAAGAAGGCCTTGGGATCATCCATAAGGAATAAACATTTGAAACTATTCACAGAACGATCAGTTGATGTAACGAATATATATGTCAAAGCTATTTCAAAATATCTTAATGTGAACGATGAGCTTGGTTTTAACATCTTTATTGAATTCAACCGTTTTATGAATAAGTATCAATCAGTTTATTTGAGAAAGAACAATGATGGAAGGAAAAAGAGACGTTTGTCAGATTATATTAGCATTGGACCCAGAAGAAGAAAAAGGCCATTTGAAGATGATGGTGCGGATTTCTTATTTTTCCAAAAGAATATATCGGATGGATATGCACCTCAGCAAAACAGGAGACCAAAGAGTTTAATTGAACCCTATAATATAATCAGTGCTATTCAACCAGAAGATATGGTGGAAAAAAGAGAGCTCATGACACATCCAGAGTTACTTATTATTAATCACCACTTCTGGACGGAGTATCTCAATG
>WAMJ01000302.1 GCA_015522385.1 Candidatus Heimdallarchaeota archaeon | reverse complement strand
ATAAGAGACAGTACTAATAGGAATATAGGGGGAGCCTATTAGTTGAGCAGAATCTCCTATTGGATCATATCGAACAGTTCTCGACATCTCTTCTTTGTAAGAGACTACGGCTCTGATATCACATTCGGTAATTTCGTCCGAAGATTTAGAGAATTGAACTCTAATAGATTCTGGTCGACAGCCTTGAAAAACGTCTATTGGAATGTAAATTTCGAATGGAGTCCCATCAATATTTGCGTCCCATCGATATTTTCTTTCTGTAGATTTTGCATAATACAGTATTGTAATCATAATATCGTTATTCTACGTAAGTATCTTTTAATAAAGTATTAGGTGTATTGTCTGGTATCATTATATCCCCCTAATCAATTGATTTATGTCCTTGTTTTAATGCTGACATCACACACTTCAACTACCCTGCGTATTTTCTCCCCAGAGTCGTTAGGAATTATAGTTCAACATGTGAACTCCTGTGTGGAGGAGATGTTCGTGCCCATCGGGATCTGGGGTGGAAGTAAGTAAGGACATTGTATAATACCGTTAATATTGAAGATGGTAAATTGATAAATGATTAATTGATGACGGACTTATTTGATTTATATTATTTATTTTCATGAATGAGTTTTTATTTAAATATTTTCTCCATAGGGATTTCAATATTGATTGTATCTATTTTGATAAATTTAGATGACTTATCAAATTTTCCAAATAATTTATATTTTTTATCCTCTAACACATATTTTAAAATTATTTCTTCATTTGGATCCACAATCCAATATTCTCTAATTCCAAATTCTTGATATATGTCTTTCTTCCTCACCAAATCATTTGTTTTATTTGTTGATAATATTTCTATAATAAAATCAGGACTTCCTGAAATGTTTTTCTCCGAGATCATATAGTTATTTTCAGTTTTGACAAAAACAAGATCAGGAATAAATACATTTTTTTCTGAAAGTATGACATCAATGGGAACTGTAAACAAAGATCCTAGATTTTTATTTTCGATAAGATTTAATATTGCAACAGATAAATTTAATGATACTCTTTGATGTTTTGTACCTGGAGATGGAACCATAAATAAATCTCCTCTGTATAATTCAATCAATGGACCTTCAGGATATTCAGGAAGATGTTTAATATCATCATAAGTAAAATAGACTTTAAAGTCTTCATCGTAATTTACTTTGCTGAGATCCAACATTGAAGATATCATGATCAATGAAAATAGAGTAGTAAATTATTAAAATATATTGACATAGAAGTTTTTATAATGATATTTCATTTATTATTTTAGAATCAATTTGTTTATTTTTCACCTAGATCTATTAACCGAGACAACAGCTCTTCTTGTCTTAAATCAATCCCATATAGCAATAACCTCGTCTACAATTCATCCAGTCTTATCTTATCTTTATCACTCACCTTAATTGCTGCTACCATAGGTATATGAAATATAAAAAAAATACGTCTGTATATCTACATTTCCTACAAGTTGACTCCTTCTGTGTCGCATTTTTCAAGGTATTGACTATCAGTCTATGGAATAATCTCCCGAATACCTCGTCCAATGTACTAGTCTCCCGGATTCTCCCCCACCTCGATCCTCTCGAGGATCCGTCTGCCGTCACGCAGTAGTATGACGACGAAGACCACGTTGCTCAGCACCACATAGACGAACCAGTATATCGTCCGCACGTCCAGCAGGAAGAAGGCCACCGCCACCAGTATCGAGAGCAGTCCGTGGTAGAGGTAGAAGACGATCCTCGGGATGTACTTCCCCGCGACGAGGATGTGGTCTTCCAACCTGCCGAGCTTCACGGGCTCTCCCTCGATGTAGTAGAGGCCGCTGGAGGTCTTCTGGATGAGTCCCTGCGAGACCAATCGGCTCAGGTGGTAGGAGGCGACGGAGGGCGAGGAGTAGCCGAGTTCCCGCTGGATCTGCCGGACTCCGTATCTCTCCGAACGGTTCTTTGCCAGGAAGTAGTAGACCTCTAGGGTCTTGCCCTTGATGTTGTCTGTCCGGGACTTCTCGGTGTCTGGGTACAGGTCGTCCACCACAATAGTGCTGGTCACTGCTCCTCCTCCATAAATCTGTAGATGTACGTCCGGTACAATGTGCGCTGCCCGAGGGAATACTGGCGACCGGCCGCGACGCTGGCGTAGACCACTCCGTCCTGGACGAAGAGGGCGTGGTCGAAGTAGGTCACCCACCCCGGCTCGTCGTAGGTCTCCTTGTCGTCACAGCTCTCGGAGCGGGTGATGGTGGTCAATGTACCGCTGAAGTCCCCCCGATGGAATCCATCCTCCATGACGGTAAACCGCTGCCCCACGAGGTCCCATCCGTAGGAGGAGGCGCATCCTTGGAGATCGCCTATGTACCCGGAGCTGGTCCTGTACAGCATGGTTCCCAAGTAGATCGTGTCACCCTGCTTCACGACCGAGAACCTCGGGGGGATGGATCCCGCGACGGTCGAGCGCGTGTAGTTCAGGACGGTGAGATCCACGAGCCTGGGGTAGAGGCTCGTGTGCGACTCGGTCTGGCTGACGCTCTGGTCGAACTGCACGTAGTTCTCCAGTGAGGGTGAGGCGAAGTCCACGACAGCGTACTGCACATAGGTTGTCCTCCTGAACTGGAAGTACCCGGTGTCATTGAAAAAGGGCGACTTGTCCCAGTACTCGGGCTTCTTGAAGAGGCTGTTCAGGTCGAGGGTGTCCACGAAGACCATGGTCCTCTCCCCGAGGTCGATGAGCTCCACCTGCCGATTCTGGCCTGATACATCCAGCTGCCAGAAATAGCTCCGGTTCGTGCTGGGGTCGACCATCACCATGTCCGCGTAGTCGGGGTCAGTCCATCCGTTCTCCGTGGAGACATCTGTCTTCCCCGAGAGGAATATCCTTCCCCGAGAGTCAACGAGTTTCACGTCGGATGTCTTGAAGGGTACCTTGACGTCTGGTTCGAACCTCTGGATCAGGTTCACGAGGTCAACACCGCGGTTGGCAACCACGGAGCTGTTCGTCCTCATGTCGAGGGGCAACTCCGCCATGAGCTTCCCGAGGTCTCCGAGAGCGTCGATGAGGTAGAGCTCGGTGTAATTCCCCGAATGTGCGAGGACGAGCTGTGTGCTGGTGTTGTACCCGGTGATCATGAGGTCGGTGTAGTCGAGGAACTCCCCCTTGTTCAGGAGGTAGATCCCCCTAAGTTCTAGGGGGTTCAATCCGAACTGGATTGCTATCGTGTTCTTGGTCGTCACGGTAGGTAGACCGTTGAGGGTGCGATTACCCCCTACCTCGGTTCCAGGAGGGTACATCTGGTAGAAGGTCTCGTAGACGACGACGGTCAGTACCCCAATGGATGGCACGATCTCGAAGACGTAAATGGACGACTGGTTGAAGTCAAGGGCTGTCTCCTCGAAGAAGTAGTTCGTCATGTTGTCCGAGAACATCGGGACGTTGACGACATCCTCTCCGCTGAACTTCGAGAGGTAGTAGTTCCGGATGATGAATTCACCCCTTGTCTGACTTCCGTTCTTTATCTCCTCGTAGGTGGTGGACTGGCTGACCCAGTAGGAGCTCCCCCCGGCTGAGACGATTTCCGACACCACCCTGAGATCCTTGCTCTTGTACACCGATATGTCTGGATTGTCCAGTACCTGAACTGTCCCGACGGTTGCTCCGATGATTAGAGCTTGGAGAAGGATCACCTTCAACAGCGTGTTCTTCCCAGAGAATACGTTCATCGTAGTGAATTTCATGAGACTATATCCGATACGGTGGTATAAAAGAAAAATCTGACGAACAGTGGACTGGTGCTGTTCTACATTGTTCTATAATCTTGCAGAACGCGTTCGGATCATGTTCTAGAGGACACTACACGACTTGGACTTCTACAGTCTTTAATACCGAGGAGGGCATGTTTTCATGTTTCGATGGTTTTCACCACTGCTTGTTCGCTGAACATCCTTGACTTCAGCCAGAGTGACAGGTAGACCAGTGCCAGAAGGATGGGGACCTCGATGAGTGGTCCGATCACGGTAGCGAGAGCCTGGTTGCTCCCGATGCCGAACGTAGCGATAGCTACCGCGATTGCAAGCTCGAAGTTGTTCGATGCGGCCGTGAAGGACAGTGTGACTGTTTTTTGGTACGAGAACTTTAGCATCCACGCGATGACGAAAGCGAGCAGGAACATCAGGATGAAGTACAGGATCAGCGGGGAAGAGACGAGTACCAGTTTCCATCCGAGGTCGAAGATGTTCCTCCCCTGCATCGAGAACATGATGACGATGGTGAAGAGCAACCCTATGAGCGCTGTCGGTCCCAGCTTCTTAACGAACTCTCCGTCGTACCTCTCCTTGCCCATCTGCTTGATCCCGACGTACCTCGTGACCATCCCTGCGATCAGTGGGATCCCTAGGAAGATGAAGACACTCGTGGCGATCTCCTCCACGGTGATGCTCACGTCTGTGGCGACTCCGCCCACCCATTCTACCGCCACATTCAGGAAGAAGTAGGCGTAGAAAGAGTAGGCAACAATCTGGAAGAGTGAGTTGAGAGCTACGATCGCCGCCGCGTCCTCGTTGTCACCACCCGCGAGCATATTCCAGATAAGCACCATGGCTATGCACCTCGCCAGCCCTATGAGGATCAATCCCTGCATGAACTCGGGTTCATCTGCTAAAATGCTCCATGCCAAGAAGAACATCAGGAGGGGGCCCACTACCCAATTGAGGAAGAGTGAGGTGAAGAGCATCCGCCCCTCGTTCCTCAGCTTGCCAAGCTCCTCGTACTTGACCTTGGCCAGAACGGGATACATCATCCACAGAAGCCCGATGGCAATAGGGAGTGAGGTGGAGCCAATCTGTACTGCGTCGAAGAGATCCTGAATACCCTCGATGAATCCCAAGAGGAGCCCGATGATCATAGCAAGCAGAATCCACACTGGGAGAAAGCGGTCGAGTGTGGACAGTTGTGTTCTTTTTGTCTCGTACATCAGGTCGGATGTGAATTCAACAATATTAAAATTATCTAATTGGTGCGGAAACTTTGTTCTTTCGCTACCCAGAATCGAGCGAATTAGTCCTTGTAGACGATGACCCCGTCGTCTTCGTACATCAGATCCGGGACTCCCTCCTTGCAGTCTGTGCACAGCTTCTTCCCGTCGACTTCGTAGGTGTACTTCCCCACCACGACCTCACCGCAGGAGTCGCACAGTCCCTTTCTGTACTGGTGCTTCGGGGTTTTCACGCTCACGTTCTCCATGATCTCAAAGTCAAACTGATCCTCGAATGGCATACCGAGCACCCGCTCGATCAGCGGTCTTGTGATCTCCCACGGGACATCCTGAGGAAGTGTACCTTCAGCTCTCAGCTTCATGAACTCGCCGTCAAGTGCCTTGATCAGAATCTCCCCTTTTGGCACCACCCTCGCAGCCCTCTTGTTCTTCCTGTCCACAAGGATTAGCCCGAACTTCCCCTTGTGCGACTTGACGATATTCCCCTTGCCCATGGTGGTTCCAGCCATCATCTGCACCCCATCTGCGTAGCACCCTGCACAGTGGTGCGTACCCAGTTCGAGGATTGAGAACAGCTCTCCAGCTTTCGACTTCTCCACCCCGAGCAGATCCATGGCGTACCTAGTGGTCTTCAATCCCAGCGGCATCGCCGGGCACTTGTGTCCGTGTAGCTCAAATCCGTAGTTGACGATCTCGTCCGTGATAAGCATGTGCAGAGATTTCATTTAATAATTTTAAAATTTTCGAAATATGGCGGTCCCCTATCTCCGGTTTTATAGATGTCGTGGTTCTTCTTCAATATTCGCCCATATGCCCATTTATTTCCAATTTTTCTGACAACATTGGTGACTGAGTTGCCTGTAGATTCCACACCATACTATTTGCAAATTTATCTCGATCTTTCTATGGAATCTTCTGATACTCTAGTGATGGTTACGTATAATTCCAAATAGCATTGCGACTGGTTCATGTGGGATTATGTGATGTTCCTCTTCTTCTTCCTCACGAGAGAAAGAAGCGGGAGGAGCAGGAAAATTGCGGGTGCTGGAACAGCTTCAAAGGTAGGAGGTGTGGATGTCTCGGACGGAGTGACAGTCGTCACTGTGTCCTGTCCGGTGGTTGAAGTGGTAGAGGACTTCGAGGTGCTCGTGGAGGATGATACCTGTGCTACGTGCACATGAACCTCGTTTGACGGCCTTCCCTCACCCAGTCCGTTGACTGCGCTGACCCTGTAGAAATAGTCTGTGCCTGGACTCACGGGTGAGTCAGTGTAGTTCAGGGATGTGGTAGTGGACAGGAGCTGGAAATTGTCAGAGTTACCATCTGATCTGTAGACCCTGTACTCACTGATTGGACTCCCACCATCCGATTCAGGAGGTGACCAGTAGAGCGTGACGACCTCCCCATCGACCTGCGACTGGAGGTCGAAGGGTGCTCCTGGCAGAGCCACCACTGTGACGACCACCTCCTCCGACAGCGCACTCTCGCCCATGGCATTGACCGCGCTGATCCTATAGTAGTAGACCGACCCAAGGCTGACGTTGGCATCTGTGTAGTTCAGGTAGACGCTGCTTCCGAGAAGGACATAGCTGTCGTCGACACCGGATGCTCTGTAGATCATGTACTCCTTAATCTCCGTGTTACCGTCCGATGAAGGAGGGTTCCAAGTCAGGACGACCGCCTCTCCATTCCAAATACCATCGGGAAACAGGGGTGCTCCTGGGGTACTGATTAGTCCCCTGTCCGTGATCGTCCAACTGTAGTTGTTGATCATGACATCCCGTGCGGTAAGGGCCTCCGCCGAGTACTTGCTGTACCCGCCATTGAACACTACGTTATGCTGCAGTGTCCTGTTACTCCAGCCTATCAGAAGATCGTCGTAGTTGTTGACCGAGAGCTCGACACCGTCGAACATGTACTCCATATTTCTGACCTTACTGACATTCCAAGCTCCAAGCGGCCGATCGAATCCGGTTGCGAATGCGAACATTGACTGCATGTTCGATACTTGGCAGACATTCCACGAACTCAAAGTCTGGTTGAAATCCGAGGCAAACGAGAACATGGAAGCCATAGAGGTCACCGAGCTGACATTCCAAGCTCCAAGTGGCTGGTCGAAGGAGGATGCATAGGAGAACATCCCCATCATGTTTTCAACATGGTTTACACTCCAATTCTCCAGTGGTCTGTTGAAGCTGGAGGCGTTGTAGAACATGTACATCATGTTGACGACACTGGATACATTCCAATCGCTAATGTCTTGGTTGAAGGAGGTCGCGTCGCGGAACATACTGGCCATATCCGTCACTCCACTCACGTTCCATGCTCCAATACTTCCGTTGAAGGAGTATGCTTGGGAGAACATGTAGGTCATGGTCTTAACCCGACTGACATCCCAGTTGCCCAACGGTTGGTTGAAGGAGTGAGCTCCTGCAAACATTGTCGATACATCCTGCAGGTTCTTCAGACTCCAGCTGTCGAGAGGTTGGTTGAAGGTGTACGCGTCCTCGAACATGGCATACATGCTCACCACGTTGCTCACATCCCAACTACTCATGTCCTGGTTATATGAATGAGCCTTGTAGAACATCATATACATCGACGTGACTGCACTGACATTCCAGCTTCCTAGGCTCTGGTTGAACGCGTACGCGTTTCCAAAGGTGGCAGACATGCTCGTCACATTGCTGACATCCCAGCTGTCCAAGGGCTGATTGAAACTGAAAGCGGAGGCGAATGTTCCTTGCATCGTCACCACACTGCTAACATCCCAACTCTCAATCGACTGGTTGAAGGCATAGGCCCTGTAGAACGTGTAGGACATGTCATTAACACTACCTGTATCCCAGCTGTCGAGGGGCTGGTCGAAGACGAATGCTCCGTCGAATAGGTATCGTATACTCGTAACCGAGCTTACATTCCACGATCCAATAGGCTGGTTGAAGTTGCTGGCCCCGCTGAACATGTGGTCCATCGAGGTCACCGTCCCGGTGTTCCACATGCTCATGTCTCCTGAGTTCCCAAGGGCTGCACAATTCCGGAACGAGTTGTCCAATGATGTGGTCTGGGACAGGTCAGGTGCATCAGTAGCTGTAAGGACAAGATTTGCGCATCCGTAGAAGTTGGAGTCAACGTCTCCAAATCCCAAGGAGCCCCACTGCTTGATCTCGATAATCTTGAGCTTGTCACCTCCATTATTGAACTGCCATCCGGTGATTGTCCCGTTTATGACCACGGTGTACGTCCCGCTGGTGGCGTACGTATGGGTGGTCTCGGCTTGGTTGTAGCTAGTTATCAGGTTGGTTGAGTTATCGCCCCAGTCAACGTGGAAGTTGTACGAGCCACTTGGTACAAGGGGAAGCCTTATCTGGCTACTGGCACTAGATCCAGAACTTGTGTAATCAGTGGTCCATACTGAGACAAAATCGTCTTGGTCGATAGCTGCGTGCGAGACCCCCGTCACAGATTCTGTTTGTGCTGAAATATGTACTATTGATCCGAAAATCAACAATAGCACAATGGTTTGTACGATAAATCTGGTTTTTACCATTTGGATAATTCGATTAAAATCAAAATAAGAGCTATTCGAATCCTCCCTGAACGGGCGGTATTATTTCCACCTAATCTAGCCATTTGGCTATTTCATCTCAGCCGCGATTCCATACTTGTGAAGAGCAAAGCGTCCTGTGCCATCTATTAATACTTCTTTGTGAGTATCATGTATTCTCCCCGGAACATCACATCAGTACTGTCATTACAATTGATGAGAAAACACAATCTAGTTGAATCTGACAAACATTCCGATTTCCTGACCTGAAACATATAAATAGCTCATATCCATCGTTCCACTATATGCCAAAGAAGGAGGAGTACGTGACGATCAGCACGACATTCACGGGAGATCACGCCCAGTTCATCAACGAGCTCACAGAGAGATACCACACGACCAAGCCCAATGCCCTACGGATCTTCCTCAACGAGTTCATAACGGGTGGTGTCGTCCGCTTAAACGCGGAGCTGAAGAACAGGATCGAGCTACTACTCCGGAACCCGCTGGTCAAGAAGCAGTTCGGCTTGGACTCCACAGAGGCATTCGCGGAGTACGCGCTCAGTAGAATACTCCTTGACTTCCAAAGGGAGCTAAAGGATTTGCGGGACCCCTCGGTCCAGTTGATGCTCGACGAGGACGAGCTGGAGGTAGCCCGCGTCCTGCTCAGGCGGAGCGAGACCATCGAGAACTACGGAGGGATCACACTAGACGAACTGGCTGAGCACACCCAACTGGGATCTAAGTACGTAAAGCGTATTCTCGACGACTTCATCGAAAATGGCTGGGTCGGTTTGAGCGGAAGAGGTACCTACCTGCCCATCAAATACCTGAATTTCTAGCTCCTCTTAGTTCTATCTCTCCGATGTCAGACCGACGAATCTTCTGACTATATCCTCCATGGCTTGGAGATAGACCTCTCCTTGTGGAAAGAGGCTCTGCTGGGACCAGACCTGGAACGCGCTCTCCTCGTCGAACGGGATTCGGCCGAGCTCTCCCCTGAACCCGGGAATGTTCCTGTAGTACATCTCCAGCCACGAGTCGATGTACTTCCCCATCTTGTCAGGACTTATCATGTGGTTCCAGACCACGTAGAAGGGTTTTTTCAACAGCTTGAGGTACTCGGCTGTTGAGACGACATCGCGCTTGTCTGGTCTGACCACAACGATCAGGAGATCCGAGAAGAAGCAGTGCAGGAGTGTCGAGTAGAACGTGCCGCTCTGGTTATCGAGGATGATGTAGTCATAGACTGCGTCGTACTTACTGGCGAATCGGCTGAGGTTGTCAGAGTAGGTCGTGCTCCACAGGTTCTTGTCCATCAGTTGGGGGATGATCTTGGTGTCATTGGGCTGTGTGCAGACAAGGTCGATACCAGACATCTTGTACACCATGTCCTCCACTCTGGTCACCTTTCCTGACAGGTAGTCATTCCAGTAGTACTCCACCTTGTCGGGGATGAAGTGCAACGAAGGAGCGAGGAAGTCCGCATCGACAAGGAGCACCTTCCTATCGAGCATCTTCGCCAAGTTGAGGGAGAAGAGTGACTTTCCACTCCCCCCTCTGTAGCTCACGACGCTGACGATCACAATTCACCCTCCCGCTTTCTGATAAAAAGATTTTGTCACTCCTTGTTATTACTCAATAAATGAGTACCTACCCTTTTTCTGAAGTAGGTATTAAATTCCCGTGTAGAGCCTCCCATCAGCCTTTTATACGCGAATCGAACAATTTGTTCCATGTATAAACTCAAACCACAGTTTATCACCCTGATCCTCATCATGTCGATGATGGCTCAGGGAAGCGCAATCTTGGGAAGTCAGCCAGAAATCGGGCTGAAGCCCAGTGCAACGGTACTGACCTCTCCGATTGATGCCATCTCCGATGCGGATCTTGCAGGTCTTGCAACCTTCATGTCATGGACTGGGAACGGATCGGCGGCAGCACCGTACATGATTGAGGACCTGATTCTTGATTTGGGTACACCCGACGATGCGATCTACCTCCAGAACATCCGTTCTTTTGTCGTCATAAAGAACGTCCAGATTAAAAATTCGAATGCTGGGATCTACCTTCTCAACTCTTCCAATGTGGTCATTGAGGATGTCGATATAGCATCTCCTGCATCACAAGGTGTACGGATTTCAAACTCCTCGAGTATTCAGGCAACGAATGTCACCGTCACCAACGCAGGGCAGCAAGGAGTCTCAGTCGACACCAGTATGGAAGTCTCATTGGATTCCCTCGACATAGAGAACAGCACCAACTATGGCGTATCGGTATCTACTTCTTTGGGTGTAAGAGTCACAGACTCCTCCGTTAAGGGTGCAACGTTCAGCTCGCTTTACCTCTCGTCAACCAATGGAACGTGGATGACGAACATAACCTCGTCAGCGGTGACCAACGGAAATACGCTGGACATGTCGCAGGCCAGAGAGTTTCTCATCAAGGACGTGACAGAGACCAGCAGCACCGGGACCTACGCGTTCAGGATGCTCAAGTCCGCAAACGGTACGATTGACGGGATGGTGAACAACGGCTCTAAGTTCGCAGGCTTCATTGACGAGGGCTCGAACATCACCGTTGTTGGATCGACCTTCACCAACAACCCGAGCTCTGGAATCGTCATAGACCGATCGACCATGGTCAAGATCAGGTCTAACACGATCACCAACTCTACGAATAATGCGATCTACTCGCGAATGAATAATTCCAAGGTGGAAATAACCGACAACATGGTCTCCAACACGATCGTCCAATCGGGAATCGTGGTGGACGACACCACCTCTGCCCTGATCTCCGGGAACTATGTAGATGGTAGCGGGGACTATCCCATCGTGGCAAGGACTGGGAGCAAGTACTCAATTGAGGACAACGTCGCTACTGGAAGTCGTCTGTCTGGGATACTCATCACCTTAATGACCGCCCTCAACATCACGGGGAACACTGTCTACGGGAACAACCTGTCAGGGATTGACGTGCTGGCATCCAGTGATGTCATTATCTCAGGGAACTCCGTCTACGACAACAGGGACCATGGAATCTATACCTCTGCGTTGACGCTCTCCTCCATCAAGGACAATACCATCCGGAGCTCTGGGATGACAGGGATCGTTCTTTTCAACGGTTACAACAACACCGCTGAGATGAACAACATCTCTGGGTTCTCACTGGGGATCGAGCTTACTGTAGTGAATTTCACAACATTGATTGGGAACAATGTGTTCGACAACACCAACGGGATTCAGCTTAACAATGTCAACAGCAGTATGATCGAGGGCAACAACATCGTGAGGAACGAGAACTATGGACTGAAGTCGATCTCCCTCGCAGTCAACAGTTCCGTGATCTCTAACAACTTCGTCAACAACACCATGGTAGATCAGGCAATTGCAGAACAGCCCCTGAGTTTCTCTGGGAACTTCTGGTCGGACCTCACCTCACCCGATGCCGACGGGGACGGCTTCGTGGACGTTGCGTACTCGGTGAATGGCTCCGCCAATGAGGAGGACTCCAAGCCCCTTGCACTCCCCAGCAGCTACATCGACGGTTTCTCGGAGGTCGTGATGCTCGCCCCCGATATTCTCATGGACACCACGGGCAAGCTGAACGCCACCGTCGAGGTAACTTGGTCTGATGCCTTTGCCAGCCAGTCCAAGATCATCTCCTACGACCTGTACTACTCGGACGATGACGGAAGCACATGGACATTGATCGTCTCAGGGCTTGGTACAACCTCCTATAACTGGGAGACGTACGATCTGTCCAACGGAACGAGCTACAGAGTCAAGGTAGTTGCAAGAGCCTCTGGCTCGTCTCGTGAGGCGATATCCAAGGCCTTCACCATTGAGAACATCCACAGGATCACCGTTATCACTCTTGAGAGTAGTGTCCAGACAGCTGAGGTCGGTGACGACATCGTCCTCACATGGAACTCTGTGGCCGACTCCCTGAAGCATGAAATAAGTTACTCCCTCTATTACTCTACAGATGGGAGCACCTGGACACTCATTGCTTCCGACGTGAGCAGCCCCTACACGTGGAGCACAACTGGGCTCTTGAATGGAACTTACTCTGTTAAGGTGGTAGCGGACGACGGCAAGGGTATGACTCTTGAGTCAACAGTCTCAATTACCCTCAATGCGGTCTCGTCCACGACGACCGAGAACCCAACTGATGAGACATCAGAGGGATCATCACCAGTACTGGCCATCGTGCTCACACTGGTGGGACTGGGCGCGATAGGAGGGGTTCTCTTCTACCTCAAGAAGCAGGGTAAGTTCTAATATCACCTATCTAATATACTTGTCATTCAACAATTCGTAGAAATCCGAAGCATCTTTCTCAGAGATCTCATTACTGAGTATGAGTGCTCTATACTCGTTTCTGATACTACCGATTTCAGGATGGATATCTGGTATCAGATCCTGGTTGATGTCCTCTATTATTTGGGAGATGCGTGTGGTCTTCAACTCCAGTCCCATTCCCCTCGCCTCGGATAGTGCATTTTCGAGGAGTTCGAGCGCGCGATCGGTCTCCCCTTGCAGATGATGAATGACGGCCTTGACCCTCATCAATGAGATGTTGAAACTCGGAGAATTCAGCCTCTTCACCTCAGCTTCGAACGTTTCGAGGGACTCGATGATCTCTTCGAGGACGTACTTTCTGTCCTCGTTGTCCGCGTACTTCTTGTACTCTATGATGAGGAGGTCAATGATTGACAACATGGTCCCAAATATAACCTCGTAATTTCTGTTGGCCTTTGCAACGTCCTTGAACAGCTCCAGGGCTTTTAACTTCTGGGAGACCCGAGGTTTGTCCCTGAGTATTATTGCCTCAAGGAACTTCATGTCATAGTGGAACTGGTCGAACCCGTTCTTCTCCACAAGTGCCTTCAATTTCTCGAACTGGTTTTCTGCCAGTTCTTTCCTTCCCAGAGCGATGTTCAGGGGGATCAGCTTCTTGAGGGTGTTGACCTCCTCGACATCCAGCCCAAGGTCCTTCGCCATGTTGTTGGCGTTGTTGTAGTGGATAGATGCGGAGCTCAAATCCCCCCTCTCCTTGGCAACAAAACCCATGAGTTCTTCGACGGAGATCAGGCCTTGATAGTATTCATGCCTCTCGTATATCTCCTTGGCTATAAGGTAGTTTTCGAAGGCAAGGTCGAGGTTACCGAGATTGCTGTTCAGGGCCCCGATGTTAGCTAGTGTCAATGCATAAGCGACAGTGCCCTTCTCCTTCAGGGAGAGACTGTAGTTGTAGTATTCCAACGCCTCTTCGAGACGACCAAGCCGTTCGAGGGTGATGGCTATTCCGTTGTACGAGTGGGCTAGGAGATTCGGATTGTCCTTACGCATGTCTGCGGATCTCATGAAGTACGGAAGTGAGCGCTCGTACTCCTTGGTGTAGAGATTGTGATTTATCCCGAGTTGGTAGTAGAAGTGGGAGGTCCACTGATGGATGTAGGGATCGTCAGCTGTAAGGTTCTCGACGAATCCAATTCTTGATTCGAGGAGGTCGTGGGCTTCTGAATACCTACCTACCCTGTGGAGACATTCACTGAACCTCGTCATCGATCTCAGGATCAGTCGCGCATCACCCTCCTCAATCGCCAGTTCATATCCTTGCCTAGCATGATCCAGTGACTTCTCAAAATCGTTCTGGCAGTGCTTGTAGAAACTGAGCATGATGTGCCTAAACGCTCCTTCCGTCCCCTCCAACGCTTGAAGAAAGGATTCCTCTCTCCCATCATTCAGCATATTGCGGAGCTCTTCCTCTCTTTCAAGCACATCTAGAATGGATAAGGTGATCCATAAAAAAGTATTGTAATTCCTTCCAATCTATCACTCAATTTAGAATAATTTCCACAAAATTCAGTCTCAAGAAATTCTCTCGCAATCTCTAAGATCTGCCCGTGTTCATTTCATCACACTGTCTGGTCTGTCCTGTGGTTATCTCGGTATCTGTCGTCCCAAAATGTTTTATACTACTCCGATTTGGATCAGTCATTGTCTGGTGTAATCAAGGTATACAGGGAGCAAGTCAAGAAATCCAACACTGCCTTCAAAGCATTCCGTGAGATGCATGACTCATCTATTCAGAAGGTGTTATTTACTATCTGGATGATCCTCTATCTTGCATCCAATTTCGTACCTCCGAATACCTCTCTATTCCTAGATCTCCTGATAAACTACTCCCTGATCCTTGTCGTATCAAGTATCTGGATATATTTCAGGAACTTCTCCAAGGAGAGGGAGTCCGTGTCCATTGTGGGTATTCTACTCGTACTCGCTGTCTCCCTCGTAGTATGGTTCCTTATTCTGTACTTTTGGGATTTCCTCACTCCGATGTTTGGACTATTGGGTATTGTACCCATCGTTAAATTTGTCTCGGAGAAGCTAGAATTCATCCTGAAGAGGTTCCATCTGTTGATCATGGTGGTTATGGTCATACTTCTCAGAATTGCCCTCAATTCGATCTATTTCATTGGCCTATCCATCTACCCTGAGGCTATCGACAGTGTCACAGTGAGTACCTATGACGGAATGCTGGTGTACGTCTTCCTCCTGACAGTCGGAATGAACCTCCTGATCTACCTTCTGACATTTTTCAGGAGATCGGAGTCTATCAAAAAGCTCCGGTCACACCTTCCGATTATTATGGTTGGTGTGTACCTCTACAACACCGCTATGATTTTCTCGTACCTCGGAAGCTTGACTCCCAGTCTTGATTCAGCTCAGACTTTCAATGGCATCAAGATTGTGACTGTCGCCTTGGGTATTATCTGGTTGATTAAAGGAGCAGTGGAACAGGTTCTTATTGATGTATCTGGACATCGCGGAATTCAGCTTAAGATACGAAAGGTTCTGAAGGTCAATGCCTACCCTAATCTCCTCATTATATTTAGCAGTACGCTCATGGGGATCTATATTTCCTCCTCACCCTACACTACCTACAATGGCAATGACATAGCTCTGATCTACGCATCGATCCTCTCACCCCTGAGCTTCTTGATCTATCTCTACTCCTACAGAAAGGAGATTACAAAGAAAGGAGATGAGCAGAAAGAGGCAATATTCTGCTCGAATTGTGGTGGAAAAAGGAACTCTGGAAACCTCTTCTGTGCATCGTGTGGTACCAAGTTCAAAACCTAGTCTGTGTTCAATGAACAACCTTGGGTTGTGAGAATGCCCATTTTCTGATCGATGTATTTTCCACCGTTGTGTTATCTGGTGGGACAGATATAAGTAGCCAAACCCATGGATATTTTTCCGATTTTAGACTTTCTTTCCATCGAGCCAAGTGTAAAAGCCTTGGCCGGTCTTCTTTCCCAGATTCCCTTCCTTGACCATAGTGTAGAGTAGCTCGGGAATCTCGAACGAGGGTGAGACACCCGAGCCCTTGATCACCTCAGCGATGTGGAGTCGTGTATCCAATCCGACCAAGTCCGTGAGCTCGAGCGGTCCCATGGGGAAGCCGTACCCGAGGACCATGGCCTTGTCAATGTCCTCTGCGCTCGCCACTCCCTGCTCAAGCATACGGATCGCCTCTAATCCAATGACTACTCCAAGCCGTGACGTGGCGAATCCGGGGAAGTCCTTGACCACGATTACCTCCTTTCCTAAGTCCCGGGCAAGCATGTCGATCTCTGCCAGCACTCCCTCGGCCGTCTGCTCTCCGATAACGATCTCAATAAGCGGTCGTACTGGTGGTGGGTTGAACCAATGCATTCCGATGACCTTGTCCTTGAAGATCGCCACCTCAGCAATCCTCGATATCGGGAGCGAAGAGGTGTTTGAGGCAAAGATGCTCTGCGGGAATAGCTCGTTGCACCTGCGGAGGATACGCTGCTTGAGCTCGAGGACCTCTGGGACCGCTTCGATCACCACTGCTGGCTCATTTTCAATCTCCTCGATGCTAGACACTGATCGATACCGTGCTAGAATTTCATCTTTATCAACCATCGAGATCCTGTCCTTCTGGATGTCCCGATCCAATCGCTTCGTCAGGTATATACCAACCTCTCTTCGTACATCCTCCGAGACCTCGACAAGAGTTGTTCTGTATCCACCCTTGATCAGTACGAGAACAATTCCTCTCCCCATTACCCCACCTCCAACGACTACTATGTGCTTCTTCATATCCTCCCATACCCGTATTTCTTTAGAATACTTGTGGAATGTGATCATCGATTAGCTTATATTCTCCCAAATAGATAGATTATTCTGATGAAGAGTGACCAGACGGTAGAAGAGGGGATTGAGATAATCGATGACTATGATTCCCCCCGCTTGAAGAGAATCATTCTCTCAACGGACGAGTTGGACCTCGTCTCTAACGCCGTCATGAATGTTGACGTCACTTCCCTGAAGGATCTTCTGAATATTGGAGGGGTCCTCGGTACAAGCTCCAAACAACAGGTGCAGAAGGGGATTAACAGGCTCCCGCGGGAGGTGAAAATCGAGCTCCTGACGTACTTCCGCGAGAATGTCGAGCCGGGAAATGTGCAGGTTCTAGGCATGTTGACCAAATCTCTAAAAATGTGGCAAACAAAGACTGAGGATTTTTACGACCTAGTGGAGAGTCTCGCGCTGGAGGACGAATGGTATCCTCGGGAGATCGCTGCAGAACTACTTGGTGAGGCGATTCTTGATGCCCAAATCCACGTTGACCAGTTGCGTTCCTATGTCAATAGCGATCAGGTTTTACTGAGGAGGCTTGCGGCTCTTGCCGCCCGGTCACTTACGCGTGGGAAGCGTGAGCGATTCGAGGAGGTCCTCAAAATCCTCGAGCCCCTCATGAAGGATCCTGCATCTCACGTCTCCTCGGTTCTCTCGCGGGTGACAATAGGAGATCGATTCTTGAAGTGGTACCCCGACCTCACGATCGAGTGGCTTGAAAAGTTGAGCCATAACGATGACACTCTTGTGCACAACAGCGTACTGCAGTCCTTTGCACAGAATATAGAGCCTGATCTGGCCCCGATCGCCTTGGAATTCGTCGACAAGTTCATCGACGATCAATCACGGGACGTCCGTCAGATGAGTGAGCAGGTGCTCATACAGATATGCAAGATCAGAGAGGATCTAGTCAGCATGTGGCTGGAGAAGAATATGGGGAAGTCCGCAGTAGTCGAGCATTGGGCAAACCTCTCTGCATCAGGTGCACTGAAGTCCGCGGAGTTTATTTTCTAAATCGTTGAAAGGAAGTCAAGAAAGGCCTTCCATACTCCCCTGTTACCATCAACCTCAGACCACAGGGCGCGAGACCCGTGTGCACTACTCCCGTCGGGACAGTGTTTGGTGACTAGCTTTTGATCAACATTGCGGATCACTTCCATGGCGTTCTCGCACTCGTTCCTTGCAGAAGTGACGAACGTCGGAATATCCAAGGGTGCTATCGATTCTGCCAGTTTCACCCCTTGCAAGTACTCCCCAGGGCTGAACATGGCTATCGCCCCCAACCGTCCGTCTTCTATTGCCACCAAGGGTGCGAGGGATGCAGAGTATGAACTCCCGACGAGAATTACGGGGAGGTCATAACCCATCACATTCTCTATAGAGGCGAGTACATCGGGCTTTGCGTCGAGATAACTTGTGGGCAATCCCTTGTTCCTCGCTCGCTTGGCCGTCTCATTCACCACACCGTTGATCTCATTTCCCGACCTTAGGTCAGGGACAAGGCAGTGGTAACCCTCAGAAACCAACCTCTTTGAGCTCTCTATGTACTCCCCTCTGCTCGAGTTCGCCATGTGGCAGAGAATGAGGACAGCCCGGGGGCTCTCGCACGTATAGAGGTCCGCCGTTATCTCCAGATCGTCGTTGGATTTGTACTGTAATCTCTTCTTCACACTAACAGATTCGAGCAGAGAAGATAAACCTTCGCTACTGGAGAAATTGACGGATGAAAAAGAATAAGTGTGTTGTCTCACATGTCTACTTATGAGTCATTTAGATCTGCTGATAGTCGGGGCTGGCCCGGTGGGACTAGCAGCTGGTATTGCAGCAAAACGGGAGGGTCTAAAGACAGTAATTCTGGACAAAGGGATCATAGTCAACTCAATCTACAACTTCCCCATCAACATGACTTTCTTCACAACAGCTAACCTCCTCGAGATCGGAGGACACCCTTTCCCGTCCACTGCAAGAAAGCCGACAAGGGAGATGGCACTAGACTACTACAGGCTCGTTGCAGATCGTGAGGATCTTGATGTCAGGACCTTCCACAAGGTTACCTCAGTAGATGGTGAAGAGGGCGACTACACCGTTCGTGGAGTACAGACCTTCCCCTCTGGTCGGGATGATGTGCCCTTCCAGTTCAAAGCCAAATATGTCCTCATCGCCACAGGGTACTACGACAACCCCAACAAGTTAGATGTCCCGGGTATCGACCTCCCTCATGTGCACACATACTTCAAAGAACCCCACCCATTCTTCAAGCAAAAGGTCGTGGTAATCGGAGCAGGAAACTCGGGGGCAGAGGCATCGCTCGATCTCTACAGGTTTGGTGCTGACGTCACCCTTGTCCACATAGGAATTTCTCCCAAGGCCACCGTGAAGTACTGGATTGCGACTGACCTCAGGAACCGCCTGAGGGCGGGCGAGATAAGGCCTGTCATGCCTGCTATTGTTCAGGAGATCACGAGAGAGCATGTTATTGTGGACTTCAAAGGAGAGCGGATTAGTATCCCCGCCGACGCTGTCTTCGTCTTTACGGGCTTCACGCCCGATGTCCGATTCTTCTCGAACATCGGTCTGCAACCTGATAAAGACCTGAAGATCAAGATTACAAAGTATTTCGAGACTGAGCGCAATGGGCTATTCATCATTGGTTCCGCGGCTTTTGGGAGATACACAAATGCTGTATTCATCGAAAATGGGAGGGAGCATGCTGTTGATGCAGTTGGCGAGATAGGGAGGAGAATTAAGAACGCAGACTATGTACCAGATAGATCCCCCAATACTGTTGTCATCCAGCCCAAGAATACGTAAGTTAGTTCATCTAGAAATCAAAATTTGGAAGAGATGGTTTGCTTGCTTCCACCTTCTTGTCCTTCTCGGGAAGGATCGCTTTCTTCTTGAAGATCAGGTCAAAGAGCTTTGTGCTGTATTCTTTGAATGGTCTCTCACCCACGCTCTTGATGGACACCCGGGCAAGTTCTTTCAGGACTCTCAAGTTCATCAGGATGCTGAAGTTCTGCGCCAATTCGTCTGTGATTATGTCCTCGAGCAGATCAAGTGGGAAGTTTCCCCCAATGAAGTCAGGATCGTCCTTTATGAACTCCTTGACCACTTCTGCCTCCTTGATCAGTCTCTCCGTTACGATATCTCCCACCCGTGTTCTGAACTCACTCAATGTCTCGCCAACGGCTAGTGCGAAGGGGATGGACGCAGTATCCCGATCGGTGGGTCTCCCCATGACTTCCATGTTCCGCATCTTGGAAGTGAACTCTCCCAAGAGTGTGGGGAAGTCGATGTCCAGATCATCAGCAAACCCCATGAGGACAGAGGTGTAGTCACCCTCAAGCCACTTCTCGGCATCGTCAGTGAGCACGTTCACAACTTCCTCAAGTATGGAATCAGCCCCCCTAACCTTGACTGTCTGCCTACCGACCCTGTCTGTCAGGACATTGTCACCGAGGTAGAATTGCTGGTGCAGGAGGTCACGGATGATATCCTCTAAATCCGATCTCATGAGATGTTCTTCACCGAACTGGTTCTTCTTGTTCATGAGGTACTCGATGTTGGATGCGGTATCCTGCGCCTTCTCAACTATGAGGACATTGCCTCTGATCCGGAAATTCATCCTGTCGGCAGGCTGAATGTTCAGCCTTTTCCTGTACTTTGCAGGAACGACTATCTGTCCCTTATTCGAAACTTTGTGCGCATGACTCACCATTGAATACAACCTCTCTTCCCGGTTATGTTGAACTATGGGTTCAACCACTGTCCAGTACTGAAGATACTGAATTGTAATATGTTATAAAGTTCTCTAAAAGCAGTGACAGAATACTAGTCGAATCCTGAAGATTTTACTCCTGAGTTCAACTTTAGTGAAAAATTAATTTTCACGGGTGTAACCATACTTCTTGGTGTCATAGATGGGGAAGGGGATGACCTCCGCCTCCAGTACTTTCCGTTTTACTTTCACTTGGAATCTCGAACCAACATCCTTGAGGGTATAGGGGATATAGGCCATCCCGATAAACTCCTTGGTAAGTGGAGATCGAGTTCCTGAGGTGACAACTCCCGCCTCCTCTCCATTGACGATCACTGGGTATCCATGCCTTGCAACCCCCTTCTCAACGAGCTTGAAGAACACCCTAAACTGCTCCTCTTTGCCCTCCTTAGCCAGAGTTGCTTCCTTCCCGATGTAGTCCCTGTCCTTGTGGATATGTGCGAATGGAACGAAGGCCAAGCTGGACTCCAGCACATGCGTGTCCTCGTCCATGTCGTTCCCGTAGAGAGAGTAGCCCGCTTCGAGCCTTAGGGTGTCCCTCGCACCGAGCGCACAGGGTTCTGCTCCTTTGTCGATGAATGCCTGCCAGAGCTTCAGGGCTTTGCTCTCCAGTTCCTCGCTGTCGTCGAAGAGCGCGATCTCCCCACCGTCCTCTCCAGTGTATCCCGTCCCCGAGAAGAGCACCTTCTGCCCGTCAAGTGTGATCCAACCAGCTCTGAATCTACCGGGGAGCTCATCATCTGTCATGCTGGACATGATCTCTCGGGCCTTCGGTCCCTGCACGGCGAACATCGCGCTCTGGGCCGACTTGTTCTCCAGTTGGACGTCGAAGTTCTTCCCATGGAGCTGCACCCATTTCCAGATCTTGTCGAGATTACCTGCGTTGCAAACTAGGAGCCACTCCTCGTCGGTGAACTTGGTGACTATGACGTCGTCCCTAAACCCTGCCCTCTCGTTGAGCATGAAGCTGTATGCCGCCTGATTCTCCTTCACCTTGGAGAGGTCTCTTACCACCAGAGTGTCAAGGAGGTCGAAAGCTCCAGGACCCCGTATCCAGATTCTACCCATGTGGCTGACATCAAAGATCCCACAGTTCTCGCGGACCGCCATGTGCTCCGTGGTGATGTCCGAGTACCGCACAGGCATGGCCCAGCCCGCGAAGTCTACGATCTGGCCGTGTTCTTTGTGCCAAGAGTAGAGAATAGTTTTCTTCAATTCACTCATCGAGGGAAGTTTGCGATGAATCCTTTTCAACCTTGCCCAAGCGTACTATTCAGAATCCAATGTACTGACGGGCAATTTCCCGGAGGTCAGGGTGAGCAAGGAGGTGCATGGTCCTGAGGCGGTGGAGTGATGCTTTGGTGAGTTGCTGCATGGGGATATAGAGGAGCTTGTACCCGTAGCTCCGGACGAAGTAGCGGTGAGCCGCTGTTGGGGGACGAGGGGCCACGAGCACGATCACATCGGAGGTTGCCATGTTCATGGCTGTGTAGAGGAGCTTGGTCTTCAGGTCGTCCGTACCGTAGGGAACTGGGACTGCGTAGTGCTGCGGAGGGAAGACGGAGACAATCGCGGCAATCTTTATCCGGGTGATCCCAGGTCCAATGATCTCGTCTCCGGGACTGGTGGAGACGATGGAGATGTCAGACTCCTTCTCGTGCTCGGCGTAGAGTGTCGAGTGGTGTTCGTACTCCTTGTCGTGTTCCTCCTGAAATTGCACGATAAGTGCTCCGATGTCAGGGACGGTTCTTGGTACCCGCTTCACATAGATCTTTTTCTCGTGCCAGTTCCTTAGCGTCTCGTGCCACGCAATCCCGTCTTCGAGACTCGTGGAGAACTTCTCAACCACTGCCTTCTCCTCGGCGAGGATCTCCTGCGCACGCCTGCGTAGGAAGTTAAAGTAGTTCTCGATGTACACGTCCTCCGGTGGATAGGAGACGGTGGAGTAGGGTGAGTGCTTCTCCCAGATTTCCTGCCAGTGGCCGGGATAGAGTTCGTCGGGGATGGGGTCCTCGAAGGGATCATCGTCCTCGGTTCTCTTCTTCAGAACTGGGCGCGGCATCCTCACTCTGAAAGTGAACCTGATCGACTGGCTCAGTGACTCATCCGGGATGACCTTGAAGGTTCGCTCAAGCCTGTTCCACCTGCTTGGCAAGTAGGCGAAGGACACCATCACCCTGTAGACCTCGAAGGCGTAGTCACCGTCCACCATGGCGTTGGCTGCGGTGAGCATGTCTATCATCGAGGGCACGAGGTAGCCCCGTATTCTCGAAAGGTTTCTCAGGAACTGGAACAACCTGCGGAAGGTCGCTGGAGATACCGAGTCGTCGAACTTTGTACGGTATGCTTTGTGCGCTTCGAAGTAGAGATCCCTCAGTCCCTCGAGGTATGAGAAACCTGGGGTGTCAACTGACCTCTGGACTAGGTATGGAATATCACCCATGACGACAAAGATCGACTTCGGGTCGACGTCTGCTAACTCCCATCCAGTCACCGCCTCCCCAAGATAAGACTCGTCAACAGATGAGTCAAGGAGTCTCTTGACGTCACGCTCCAAGGTAGGGCTGAACTCCAACGTGTGTGCCGTCCCGAAACTCCGCTCGAGATGACGCATGATTACCGGTACATGGGCTATCCCACAAACAAGGGCATAATCACCTTCCTGCCTCAACACCTCCTCCACCCTCCTTGCCATTCGGTACGACCTTCGTGCGTGAATCGTCCCGAAGTGCCCCTCTCCCTTCCACTGACCGTAGAATTCCTCCCACGAAACGAAGGGTATGGATGCGGGATCGAGCATCAGGTCTGCTCTGCCCTCTACGTATGTGTCGATGAGCGTGACCTGCAGATCTGACTTGAGCGCGTGGTAGGCCGACCAGTACACACTGTCACCTGGGTGGACGGCATAGACGATGTTTGCGACAGGCGACATCTTCCCCGTGAAGAGGGGGCTGTAGATCAACGTGGGGATGGGCAGGCGCTCAACAGCTTGGAAGAATTCCCTCTCAAGCTGCTCTGGGAACTCCAGCAATAGGTGGGGTGAGCCCTCGAGCAACTCGTCGAGCCTGCAGAAGTGGAGGGAATTATGGACACTCGGGAGGATCCTAAGCGTGGACTCCCCCAGCTTCATCCTGATCAGCTCGACTCTTGGGATCTCCTCCGGTAGATTCATAGTCTCACCTAGATGTAGTTCATGGCATCGTCACCGAAGACCTGTAGCACCGCGTTCATCAAACAGTTCTCGATCGGTGCCTTGGTCACCTCCTTCAGCTTGAGCGTGTAGCTCAACATCTGAATACCTCCTCTTACGGTGTAGGGCTTGTCGTCAAGATGAGCGGACTGCAGGAATGCCACAACTTGGTCAATGATCTCATCGGGGGCAAAGGGCACATTGTACTTGAGGATCGACCGCTCCTCCTCTGCGGTGGGGTAGTCCAGCTCGATGACTGGCTGCAGCCGTGAGATAATGTACTCGGGGAGCTCGAAAGTGGACGCGTCGTTGTTCATCGTGGTCACCAACCTGAAGTCCTCGTGGGCACGGATGGTAATCCCCGCGATCTGGCTCTCGACGTACCTCCGTTGATCAAGTAGTGGTGCGAGAGAAGCCCATGACTTCTCCGCCATCCTGTTCCCCTCGTCCAGGATCACCACACCACCCCTGAGCATCGCGCTCACGATGGGCGAGGCGACATACTTGATCTTCTGGTCGTCGGAGATCACGGGGGTGACGATCAGATCCTCTGGTCTTGTGTCCATCGTCGCCTGCATAAAGTAGGTCTGCTTCCCCAGTTGCTTGGCGGTGGCGTAGGCCATGGTGGTCTTCCCCACACCAGGAGGACCTATCACCCTCGGGGTGAGAGGGAGATCGTCCTGCTGCAACTTGAGCCATGCAGCGATCAACTGCTCCTGCACTCCTCGCTGTCCAATCCACCTTGCCTCGAACTCCGTCGGGGGTGAGAGGTGAAGCTCGACCCCATCGATAACGACTGTGTCCATAGTTTCCCTATTCCAGCTGGAGAAATAAAGTGTTCGCTCCGTGATGTTCCTGTCCTGATCCAAAATAAATAATACCGAGGTGAGAATCAGCAATTAAGTTGAAAGCAGATATCGGTCTGGTTGGTCTGGCTGTCATGGGGCAGAATCTCGTGCTGAACATGGTTGACCACGGCTACTCCGTAGCGGTCTACAATCGAACGACCTCAAAGGTCGACGAGTTCATCAATGGAGTGGATTCGGACATGATAGTCGGAACCCACAGTGTCGAGGAATTCGTCAAGGCACTGAGTACCCCTAGAAAAGTCCTATTCATGGTCAAAGCGGGCAGACCTGTTGACTCCTTCATCGATCAGATCCTCCCCCATCTCGACGAGGGTGACCTCCTCATAGATGGTGGAAACTCAAACTTCAATGACACGATCAGAAGGTCCAAGCACCTGCGTGATCGGGGAATCAGATTCATCGGGGCTGGAGTATCTGGGGGAGAGGAAGGTGCGAGGTACGGTCCGTCGATCATGCCCGGTGGTCATCCCGAGGCATGGCCGATGGTCAAGAACATCTTCCAAGACATTGCAGCGAAGGTAGAGGATGGCAGTCCCTGCTGCGAATGGGTCGGCTCTGACGGTGCTGGGCACTACGTCAAGATGGTTCACAATGGCATCGAGTACGGTGACATGGAGCTGATTATTGAGAGCTACCAGATGATGAGGGACATGCTCGGTATGGACAGTGACGAGATCGCAGATGTCTTCGATCGCTGGAATTCCGGGAGGTTGGACTCCTACCTCATCGAGATCACTGCACAGATACTCAGAGTTAAGGACACCGACGGGAAACCACTGGTGGAGAAGATCCTCGACACGGCCGGGCAGAAGGGCACTGGTAAGTGGACAGCGATATCTGCCCTCGACCTCGGGATACCGGTCACTCTCATAGGTGAGGCTGTCTTCCAGCGATGCCTATCCGCTCTCAAGGAGGAGCGGGTGGTCGCTTCGAGGACATATGCACTCCCGAAGGTCCGGTCACAGTTGGATCAAGAGGTGTTTATCGATAAACTTGAAAAAGCACTCTACGCCTCGAAGATCATCTCCTATAGCCAAGGATTCTCGCTCATGCGAGAGGCGGCAAAAGAGTATGGCTGGGATCTTGACTACGGGAGCATAGCCTTGATGTGGAGGGGTGGCTGCATAATCCGCTCGGTTTTCCTCGGTGAGATCAAGGCCGCTTTTGACCGGGAGGGAGATCTGAGATCCATCCTCCTTGCTGACTACTTCAGGAAGGAGGTGCTGTCCTGCATTGACTCGTGGAGAGACGTCGTGGTCGAGGGTATAAAGGCCGGTATTCCCCTGCCTGGGATGAGTTCTGCCCTGAATTTCTTTGATGGATATACCTCCGAGTTTCTGCCGGCGAATCTCCTGCAGGCACAACGTGACTACTTCGGTGCTCATACCTACCAGAGACTGGACGACCCGAGCGGCCGAAGCTACCACACAAAATGGAGCGAGGGAGAATAGGTAATCCGAAGCAGTTAAATATGCAGATTCTATGCACACATTAGTCTGAAGGAATTCCCATGGTCAAAGCGTATGTCTTCATCAATGCAAAAGCAGATACCTCACAAGCGGTAGCTGAACAATTTAAATCTATCGAGGGCGTCAGTAACGCCTACGTCGTCTTTGGCAATTACGACATAGTCGTGGAGATTCATGCCGAGACTGCCAAGAAGCTACGAGAGTTGATTACCGAGTCCATTCGGAAGGTGGATGACATCGTGAGCACTACTACCATGGTAGCAGTCGACGGCTAAAATTTCAACTGTGCGTAAGCTGCCCTATCCAAGACTGCAGTAAATCTCTCAGGTGTGCAAAGCAACACTGGGAACCTGTTGGTATCCCACGAATTCAGAGCATTGGCAAAAGTTCTCCCCTTGTCCTCCCCCGTGATTAGGAGGATACTCTCGGCCGCGTCCGACAGGACGGATGGTGTCATCGTCAGTCTGACCATATCCTGGGAGGGTACGTGGTGCGATACCACCAACCTTCCCTCAATGCTCTCGATGTAGCTCTCAAAGTTGGGGATATCAGGAAAGATCGATGCTGAGTGCCCGTCTGCCCCCATACCGAGGACAACCACGTCAAGCCTGTCCTTTCCGTACTTCTCGAACAGATCCTTGAGTAGCTGTTCGTACGAGAGGGCAGATTCATCGGGATCACTCTTCACCCCCATCCTATGGACAGGCAACCCGAGGCTTTCCTCGATCATTCGTGCATTGCTCTTCTCGCTCTTGTACGGAACTACCCTCTCATCAACCAAGAGGACTTCTACCATGTCCCATTCTATTGGTATCTTCGCCAACATTCGGTAGATCGGCCGTGGTGTAGATCCCCCTGAGAGTGCAATGATACACGACCCTGTTGTGTCAATTGCAGTGTTGATCCTCTGTGCAATCAGCTGTGTGGACTTCTGGACAAATTCATCCTCTGTGCTAGCAATGACAAATTCGGTGCTCATTACCCAAACAAGGCTCACGACCATTTATGTCTCTTCATTGATCCCCTCGTCATGTTGACCTAGTGAAATCTCTTTTATACTCAAAGAGGAATCGCATCATAGATATATTTTGAGCGAGACCTTACGCCAAGATCGAACATTCCGTGACGAAATTGCAGAAGCTACAATTCTCATCATCTTCGGTGCCTCGGGTGATCTGACCCGGAGGAAACTGATGCCCGCGCTCTACCACCTCTCACGGGAGGACCTACTACCTGACAAGTTCAGGATATTAGGGTTGGGTAGGCGGATCTCCTCCACCGACAAGTATGTCCTTGAGATGAAGGCAAGGGTGGAGCAGTACTGCTCACATGCAATGGAGGAGAGATTCTGGAAGCCACTGAGCGAACGTATGGAGTCGATCGCTGGTGCAGACATCAACGAGGAATCAACCTTCACCCACCTGAAAGACCGCATCCGCGAGATCGAGGAGGAGTGGGGAAGGGGTGCGAACAAGGTCTTCTTCTTCGCTACTTCTCCCAGCCACTTCAAGACAATCGTCTGCCAGTTGACCAAGACGGGTCTCAACACATCTTCTGATAGCAATTGCTGGACACGGGTAATCATTGAGAAACCGTTTGGTCTCAACCTCAGGGATGCAGACAATCTGAACAACCTGCTAATGGAGGGCTTCCGCGAGGACCAGGTGTACCGTATCGACCACTTCTTGGGAAAGGAGTCTGTGCAGAATATCCTCATCTTCAGGCTGTCCAATCTGATGTTTCAGCCCCTATGGAACAATAAGTACATCGACCACATCCAGATCACAACGTCTGAGACTATAGGTGTAGAGGGAAGGGTGGACTTCTTCGAGCAGACAGGTGCGGTGCTGGATATGCTTCAATCACACATCCTCCAGATCTTGGCCTTCGTCACAATGGAGCCCCCGACCTCTTTCTCACCTGAGGCGATCAGGGATGAGAAGGTCATCCTCTTCAGGTCAATCAGACGGTACGATGAATCGGAAATCGAGAAGTACGTCGTCCGTGGACAGTACGGTCATGGTGTGGTGAAGTCCAAGCACGTCGTGGGTTACAGGGAGGAGGACACGAGAACCGAAAATTCTCTTGTCGAGACCTATGCGGTCCTCAAGCTCCAGATCGATAATCCCAGATGGAGAGGTGTCCCGATTTATCTGAGGACTGGGAAGCGAATGCCCGAGAGGAGGTCATTCATCTACATCCAGCTCAAGAGACCCGACTCGCAGGATATCCCGATGATGCTGCAGAAGGGTCAGCAACCGATGAAGAACTCAATCACTATCGAGATCCAGCCCAAGGGTGGAGTCAAGCTTCAGCTGGGTTGGAGACCGTCTGGTCTCCTTGAGAGTGTGAAACAAGCCGACCTGTCGATCGAAGGTCAGATGAGAGCGAAGGAGCCCAAGGCTTATGAGCGTCTTCTCGTCGATGTTATCAGGGGTGACAGCACACTGTTCATCCGGCATGACGAGGTTCGAGAGATGTTCAAGGTGGTCGAGCCCTTCCTCAACCACTTCAAGAAGGAGGACGAGCTGATCCGTGCGGGGAAGCTCCCAGATCCCTTCCCTAACTACCACGCTGGTACGCAGGGTCCCAAGGCCGCGGATGAGTTCATTGCAAAGGACGGACGTTCGTGGGTATGGATCGAGCCCATCCCCAACTACTGATTCATCCGATGAAGTATGCAGTGAGATATAAACGGAATAACTCCTCTGTACCTATGGATTTCCCTGAAGGTCTTCGGGCCAATGAAAAGTGCATCTATCTTATACTGACAAAGTACGGGGCGCAGAGCACCGAGGAGATCCTGTCCCACGTGGATGAGTTTCCCGAGCTGTGCTCTGGATGCCGATCCGGTAGCTATCTGATCATAGCAGGACGGAAGCTCGAGCGGAAGGGGCACATAGTGAAGAAGGTGTCAAAAGGTGGATTCATATGGCAGTTGAAGAGATGACCCCTCGTTTTCCCCAATCAGTTGAGGTCTCCCACGTATTCGGTGAGGGACAACTAATTCAAGCAGTGGCAATAGACTTCTCCAATGTTGTTGCAGTTTACATCTATCAAGGGGTACCAAGGACAGGAAGTCACGTGCTGGCGACTGAGGATGGGCAGTCAACACTTACTCTCTTTGCGGGTAGGCACGAAGCTGAGGCCGACGCGCTGGGGAGAGTACTCTCGCGGAAATTAGGAAGGGGGATCTCTCTCTCCGTCTACTTCGAAAGATATTTCCAATTACCAGTTGGTGGATTCGAACCCCTTATTGACAAGCTCGTAGATGGTTTTCAGAAATTAAAAGAATGATGTGACACATTGTCGTTAATATCGATAATATTGATTATATTATGCGAACTGTTCTGTTGTTCATGTTAGATCTAAGTGTTGATCATGTATTGTGCTGTGTCTTAGTGGTGTTTTCCAGTTGTGAAATGGTCTTGATCGCTTTTTTTGATATTATCGATAATGTCGATATTAATGGTGGAATTAAAGTCGATATTATCGATATTTACATTAGTCACTCGGGGTAATTTTGTTGATATGTTTGAAATTATGGGTTTGTGGGGCTTAAATGGCTGTTCTATTATATCGATATTGTCGATAATTATTCGGACGTAGCTTCTCGATTTCTGTTTTTCTCAAAGCTAATGTTACTCATGTAGATTTGTGGTATCGATATTATCGATATGTCTCATTGATTCTGGACTATAGCTCATATACAGGGCGGTTGATCCGTCAGGATAGTAACTCTCTTCGGAACCAGTTGTTCCGAACTCTTCCGAGAGGTAGAGTTTAATCGCTGGTAAATTGTTCACGTTGACCTCGAGGACGATCTGTAAGTTCTCTTCTATCGCTATTTTCTTTAGCAACCGGATAAGCTTCCTTCCGATCCCTCTTCGCTGGAACTCATTGGCGACCCCGATGGTGTAGATGTGGATTTTGTCTTCTTCTCGTATGCAGAAGATGTACCCATTAACGATATTATCGATAGTCGCGACAAAACTCCCTCTTGTGTCGTACTTCCTATAATAGAAGTAAAGCTGACCCCGTAGGAAAGGATCATTGAATAATTCCTGCTCCAGTTGGACGATTCGCTTGACGTCCTTTTGGTAGTTGAGGGGCCTGAACTCAATCGGTTGCTCACACATCGCAACGACTTATATCTTCCAAAGTTTTAGAAATTTTCTGCGCGGTACTTATTTTCCCGCCAAATTCCTACTTTACGATAAAAATCACGTAGCACAGGACGTGTAGGTTTAAAAAGCGCCTACCTCATTAGGGACTATCTAGAACCAATAGATTTTCATTTTTCTATATTGCTTTCCTTCAGGAATGCAGAAATCAGGTCATTTTGTTGAACAATTCTTCGAGAATCATTATTTTTACATATAGTGCTTGTCAGTGATGAACTAGTTCGAACAAATGCTTTATTGATATAACCCACTGTGTGCATTGGTCTGATAATTGATTATATACATCTTTTATCGCATATAGTGGGATGGTTTAGGTAACATTTTTATTATAGAATACCAAATTTGCTTTGGAAGTATTTTATCCTGAGAAAATAGTTCCGAGGGGAAAATCATGGTCAGACAGCAATTAGACTCCAGAAACCTAGTACACCTTGAAATGGATGGTGTTGACAGAGCAATTAAGCGGGCTATTACGAGGGTGAAGAATGTGATCATGAATCCCGTCATCAACCACAAACTTCGACAGGAAGAGGGGATAATAAATGCAGCTGGACAGAAAGCCATCCATGCCGACATAATTGCGGAGAAGATCTTCCTCAAGACATTGGAGGAGGAGGGAGTCTGTGGAGTACTGTACTCTGAAGAATCGGGGAGGATCGAGTTCGGTAGTCTTAATTGTGATAACAGGGTCAACATCCTATTAGATCCTCTCGATGGGTCGAAGAACTTTAAAGCTGGATTCCCAGTTGGCTGTGTCTCTGTTGCCTATGGTGAATACACTCCCAACCCCAAACTCTCTAACCTTACTCGGGCTATGATCATCAACCTATACGCTGAGGAGGAGTACTTCGCGGTGAAAGGTGAGGGGGCATGGTTCAATGGCAAAGCGATTGGTGAATTAAACAATGGATCAAGTGTCCCCAGTCTCAGGTACTACTCGTACGCAGAGGACGAGAAGAAGATGCTTCAAGAGTTCGATGGCGCAATTGCCACCAAGTCTCTGGGAAGTGTCGCATGGGAGCTCGCCATGGTTGCCAGCAACACACGGGACATCTTCGTGGATACGCGGGGTAAGATCAAGGCACATGACTTTGCCGCTTCCAAGCTCATCATCGAGGAGGCAGGGGGTATATTCGACTCGTTCGATGACACCTCACCCGACGATATTCTCCTTGGTGACTTCAAGACTGGGTACAAGATAGTTGCTTCCCGTGATCCCGTGGCCTATTCCAAGCTATCGAATGAGATGAAGAATTTCTTGTAGATGTCTTGAATATGAACTTTCTATCTTGAGCAACAACTGTAACTGGTGTTAGTGAACTGCACGACCTATCGCGATGCATGTTGCTGGATCTCGGAGTACAGGGGCTTCAGGGTGACTCCCTCAACTTGGCATGTACCGTCGGTGCTCCACTCCTGGGAATCAACCCTCGCACGGTCGTAGATGGCACTGAGGGCGCTCGGGGTCACTGACTCGAGTCTGAAGTTCACGATGAGTTCCCCAGCGAGGAACTCGAAGGCCTTCTTGAATTCCTCGACAACATTCTCGGGTCTGTCCTTTCGTGAGGCGATCTCTATGTAGCTCCCCTCGGGATATGAGACCTTCAGGATATCGGACCTCCCGCGGAGCATCCCCTTGTCCGCTTCATCGATCTTGGTGTGCACGATGATGAATTTCACCTCGTCCTCCCGGTCCCTCGTGAACCTGAAGATGATCTCATTGATGTGCTCCAGCTGCCTCTCCCACTCATTGAGCAAGAGTGTCGAGTCGAGGGCAATAGTTATGACAGGGACTGAAAACAGCGGTTCGAGCAAGAGGTTGAAGGCGTTGAGTACGTTGTTCGGGAGATCGACCAATCCCACGGTGTCGATGAAGTCAAGTGGGTATCCGAACTTATCGGACCTCTGGATCTTGGAGAACATGGTGGTGAATGCCTCTTCGTGAACCTCCTGTTCCGAACCCGTAAGTATGTTGAAAAGCGTGGACTTGCCTGCGCTGTAGAAGCCTATTATGGGTACCCGGTAGACATTGTCATTAGACAAGCTGAGGTCGGTTCTGGACTTCATCCCGTTGAGCTGTTTCCTAATCCGGGCGATCCTGTTGGAGATGTTGGTCTTCGCCACGTCGGTGATCTGCTCTCCTGCACCCCTCTCCCGTGCCTGCCTCTCTGTCTGCACGTTCTGAGAGATCATGGTGGTGACCTGCGGTGAGGTGTAGATCATCTTGGCCATCTCGATCTGCAGCATCACGTCCTTGGTGCTTGCCTTGGACTCGAAGATCTCCAGCACCAACATCACCTTGTCCACAACTTCGCACTCGGTCTGGTTCTTGATCTCGATCATCTGGTGTGGGTAGATGTATCCATCGATCAGGATTGTGTACTCCTCGGCTTGACGTTCTTCCAGAAACTCCTTGAGTCCCTCAAACTTCTGTTGCGGGATGAAGTGATCTCGGTGTGGCTTGTCCGTCTTGAACTCGATCAATTTCTCGATGCGGTATCCAGCTGCTCTTGCTAGGTCAATCATCTCGTCAGTCTGGAGCTCTCCATGCTTGATCCATCTCGCGAGGACGGCCTTCTTCATATATGATAGAAGACGTGTGTATTCAAAGAGTTTTACATATCAGTCTTCTGCAGTTGACTTTCCACAGTTATCGCAGAACACCGCGTCCCCCTCCATTTTGTGTCCGCAGTGGGGACAGAATGTCTGAACACTGTCCTCACTGGTTTTATTCCCATCTAACTCTCTCTTGCTCTTACCGATCCTCTCGACCACCTCGCTGGAGTTCACGTAGTCCGGCTTGCCGAAGAAGAGCCTCCTTAGCCACATGGAGAACCCTCCTCCCTCCCCTGTGAGCCTTGCTATACTCTCTGGGATCACCTTGTCCAGCTCTTCGAGATCCGTGGGGTAGAGCGACATCAGTCTGATCTTGTACTTGTTGTATGTCTCAATCTTCTCGGCTTTTCTCTCTCGGTATCGGTCTCCATCTTTGTTCTTCACACCTGCCATCCCCCAGTATTCAATGTAGATGTCCGTGTCGGGGAGGTAGAAGTCGTACTTGATCCTCTCACCGTCGGGGAACTCGATCGTCTCCTCATAGATGTAGTTGTAACCATTCTCGAAAAGCCAGTCTGCGACTCTCTTCTCGGACTTGCTGGCAACGACCTCTCCCCGCTCGGTTTCAGACTGTATACCGTATGACCGGGGCTCCTTCACGGTGATCCTGACACCTGTGCGGAGCACCTTCCTCAGGAGGACAACTGCGGAGAAGATCAGCGGCCAGCTCCACCGGGGCAGGGCAAAGTAGTAAACGACAGCCGCGATCAGAAGACCGAACCCTCCACCAAGGAGGAGGATATTAATCATCATAGACGTCTTCCCTACCATGTCCTTCCTGCTCTTCAGGAGGGGGTGGAAGATCGAGAAGGAGATTAAGATGAAGCTCGAACCCATGATCAGGTAGAGGTAGTTCGTCGGGATCTGATCCCCAAGGTAGAGGATGGCAAATCCTGCGATGAGTGAGAGAATCGTGAATAGCATTACTTCAACCTAGAAACAACGGGTAATTAAAGATTTCAAATTCCCTGTGCGTAAATGTATTGAAAAATATGACGACGATGCATGATGGTCATTTTTTAGGTTTGCAATCGGGACACAGGCGGATGCTCTTTGTCCTGATCCCGTCTACACCCCGCTCACGAATCGCAACGTGCTTCACGTGGTCAGGGCAGACGCCCTCTCCGCACCAGTCGCATTCGAGGACGTGAGCTCCCTTCTCATCGCAGAGCTTGCACGACAGTGAGTTCTCAGCCATCATTACCTAGATATGGATCAAGGGCAAATATAAATGAATCAGGGGCTATTTGAACCGTTGCATGATTTTGACACATTATTGCGCAAATATTGTCATTGGTGCTCAGATGTCGGGATGACTGCACCATATTTCACGAATGCTGGGGAGTATTGCGCACCGATGTCTTTATCAAGAGCCCCTCCCTTCTCAACATGTGGTCAAGAAGTATCGGAAGGCAGTTCTAGGGGGGAGTTTCGACCGGCTCCATAAGGCACACGAGCTCCTGCTCAAGACTGCAATCGAGGTGGCTGAGGAGGTCTTCGTGGGAATCGTCGGTGACAAGCTGGGGAAGAAGCTCTTCGCCAAGAAGAAACACGCCTCCCTGATCCAGCCTTTCGAGCTGAGGAAGGCCACCCTTGAGGATTTCATGAGCCGTCACAGTAACAGTTTCACTGTGGGAGAGCTCAGCGATCTGTGGGGTCCCGCTCCGCACGACCCATTAGCGGACGTTATCGTGGTATCACGGGAGACGGTAGGGTCCGCGAAACGTATCAACCAGATGAGAGCGGAGAAGCAGCTTCCCCTCTTGGACATCGTCGTCATCCCATGGGTTTACACCGAGGACGGACAGAAGATCTCCTCAACATTGCTCCGCTCGCATGAGGCCACGAAGACCAAAGCTAAATAGAAGTCACACTTCTGTAGAGTATGTCCAATCAGTTTCCAATAGTTGTTCTACACAACGTCTCCGCCGCGAGTAGGGTGCAGGAGTTTACCAACATCGCCCTCGGTCTAGGCTACAAGACCGTTATCATTACCAACCCTCAGGGATCCGCGGCTCAGCGTGGTATTCCCACGGCCCAGAAAGCTGCATACAAGGAGAAGGCCAACTTCATGGTGCTTGAGAACCTCGAGACAGTAAAGGAGCTCTTCAGTGCTGATGAGTTCTTCGTCATAGCCCCCCCTCCGTATGGGAAGGAGGCTCTTGACAATGACCTCGTCGATTCAGTCGAGGGCAAGAAGATCATCATTGCTGTGGGGGGCAACGACTCCGGGCTCTCCCGCATGGATCTCGATCTTGGTAGGAGCGTGCAGCTCCCTGTGGGTAAGATCGGATCCATTGGTATGGCGACGCTCGCACTCGCGAAGTTCAAGCGGATAATTTAGTCAGAATTCACCATCTGTTCCACTTATTTTTATCAGACAGAATCAGACCTCAAACATGGAGTCACTATCGACCTCAGAGGACAGACCCCCTGTATACTTCTACCTTTATCTTCTCTCTGCTCTTGCAGGTGCTATAATCCTGTTTTACCCGATGGATACCTTCACGATACCCGGAGTTGGTACGGGATACACGGTATTTCCTATCCCTCTCTTCATATCCACTGGAGAGGTGGTCGTGATCTCAATCGGGTTCCTTATGGTCTGTGTCGCTACGATCAAGGCCTACTGGCGAAATCAAGTGAGGTGGATACCGATTATCGGAGGAATCCTCCTGTTAATCGAGTACAGCAATGTTCTACTCTTTGGCTTCAAGCCCTCAGGCCTGCTCACACTGGTAGCGGATATCTCTTCCTTCCGACATACAAGGTCGGAGTACGCCCTTCTTGTCTCGGGAGTGCTGGCTCTCGCAGGTGCAGTCTTCCCACCAGAGGAAGACAACTTCCTATTTCTCTGATTCTGTCGTGTGATGGATAATTAGAAGGATTATTGGGCAGCTCAGCACATATCTGGGTTCGGGATGGTTCCAGGTGCACACCGGTTCTATGATCGTAATCGTGTTACAACGTCATACCGTTCGCGTAGGCTCGCGCACAACACTACAGGGAAATGCGATACCGGGCTTAACTCTCCAGCGTACTGAACTCCCAGATT
>WAMJ01000301.1 GCA_015522385.1 Candidatus Heimdallarchaeota archaeon | reverse complement strand
TCCAACATCAAGGTGGAGTTTTACGGAAAAATTGGGGAGACATATGAGAAACCCCTCATTGTGCAGTATCCTGGGGATGAAATAAAGGGGAAGAAGATTCTTGTTGTTGATGATGTCGCAGATACAGGTAAAAGTTTGAAGGTGGTTATCGACTACTTAGCCTCCATTGATGGGCTCGAATTCAAAGTAGTCACACTACACTACAAGCCGCATTCGATAGTATTACCCGATTATTATTTCAAGGAGACAACAGACTGGATAGTCTTCCCGTGGGAGTACTATGAATTTATTGATGAGATAATTGAGAAAATGGGAGATACAAATAACCAGATCGTCATCAAAGATAAGTTGAAAGATCTGGGTGTTCCACCAGGGATAGTTGATTCATACTACCACAACTATGCATAATCGTACAAATGCAATATTTTTATTACGATTTTCTGGGGAGGTTAACCGACTTTCACGTTGATATAGAATCATACTTGGAATGCTCAGATATTACTACAAGTCCCGAGATTAATTTCAAATATTACTTAGCGTCTTGGGTTATGCACCTGTATTCACGAAAAATTTACCCTTAATTTTATATTTGGCGCTAATCAGGGAAATATGCGTCTCTCACCAAGATGCATTGGTTTAGGTGGTTTAGGTGACAAAAGGATTAGATTATAAGTTAATTACTGCTCTGAGGTTGATTCATCAAGATCTGATGAACAACAAGATATCAAGTCTGGAGCATGTAAGAAAGGCCCAAGCGATATGCGATGACATGATCGTCAAACATCACAAGAGAGAGGAGATTCTCCCGAAGGAGGTTTACGATATGGTCTGGGATATTTTGAAATTCGAGCCCTAGTTAGGTCAGGTAAGTTTTGTTCTCCACTCTTTGAGGATCTCTCCAAAATCCTTCCGGGAGATCGCACCCTTCTTGATTCCCTCGATCGTCTTCCTAATTGAGAAGAAAATAGTGGTGGCGGGAATTTCACGGTTCTGGATAGAGTCCCTAAATTTCTCAATTGCTTCAATCAACTCAGCATCAGAAAGTGAGGTACTTAGTTTACCCAGCATGTCAATCAGCTCTGGTATAGGTGCGGTTCTCCATTTTGACTCTTCAATTTCAGCGTCCTCTGAGGAAATCCCAAGGTTTACCAAGTTTCCAACACGTTTGATCAGGCGTTTTCTTACCAGTTGGTCAATAGCGTATTCAAAGTCGGATGACCCCACTGACTGTTGAAGCTTCTCGTAAGGTCCAGAGCCACCGTGCTTAATGAGCAGTCCAATAATCTTCATCTCGGTATCTCCAGTTTGTATCACTGCTTCAACGAAGTCACGGTAGCCATCTGTGAATCTCTCGTCCTCTTGATTGAAGAAGTGACACATCATCGGGATAATGGTATTTGCGAGCTCTATGGGTATACCTTCAGATGAAGTTACGTGTTGAGGTGTAGAGGAGTCAGCAACTGGGGCAACTACGGGAGAGGACCTCATGGGTGAATTCATCCCTTGGAGCTGTTCAATTGTCTCATCCCTCTCGGCGATCATATTCCTTAGATATCCGTTGTCTGTCTCTAGATCCTCTTTCGCTTTGAGAAGTTGATTCAAAGCATCTTCATACTGTTGAATCAATTGCTGAAATTCACCCAAACGAGATTGTAATGCTTCAGCTCGGTTCTTCTCGGACTCATACTTAGCCATCCACTCGTACTTAGAACCGGATGTCTTTTCACCAAATGGGTTTACCATCTAATGAAAAAGTGTTAATGGATATTATATACCTTTTTAAGAATATGCTGATTTCTGTTAAGGTTAACCAGTCTATTCAATGAGGTTTGAGAGGAGTTCGTATTCTCTCGTGAGATTTTTAATCTTGGATTTGAAAATATTCAATTCATCTAAATTTTCAGAGATGAAATCTGGAGAAAGACGGGTTACAGCCTCGTAGATGAATTCTTCGGCATCATCATCTTCGAGTGCACATATCGGATGGTAGCTATTTTTCCGAGGATACTTCGCCTTGGTCTTTTCGTTCTCACCCCAGACGGCTTTGATCAGTTTGAGGTCTCCTTTAGTTATTCTCTCCTCGCATATTACACAAGATGCTCTGGATGTGGGTGCAATCTCGAAGACACAGAAAATATTTTTTGGTCTTTCCCACGCTTGTGAGATATATTTTGTAGTGACGGTGACATTCACCTTAGACTTGTCAAAGTAGATCTTGGTCTTCGGTCCTTCCACCACCTCAGCTTTATCGTCGCCTCCGAGTCGGACGTGACAGTTGACCATGAGTATCGGACTACCCTTCTTTAGGTCAAGATCACTGAAAACAACCGCCTTCCCTCGATTCCCGTGTTCGTCCTCCACATACACGATTCTTCCAGTCTGCACCTCCCCTTTAGTGTTTGTTAGATCCCTGGGATTCATCACACGGAGAATTGATCCTTTGATATTAGCAATTCCTTCATCACCGCTGAGATCAGCGATGCTCTTAAAATCGAATTCGGATGCTCCGAGTTTGTTCCGCATATCGGTGAGCTCTTTCGTCTGTTCCTCATTGAGTAGTTCATTTCCCTCCTCTACCTCCAGGACTCTCTCCTTGAACTTATCCAGTGCACAGTCAAAGTGGTACCACCTGAAGCTCCTAATCTCGTTTCCGTCCCTGACAAAGACTGATTCTTCACCGAATCTTACCACATCCTTCATGATCTTTTCCTTACACTTCTTACAGGTTGATCGATTTGATTTAGCCAGCTCAAATTTATCAGGCATTAAGGCCAGTACGAAATTATGTTAAAATCTCCTTCCTTAGTTGAATAGTTTAAAGTCCAAGGCTGCGGAGAAAGGCTTCATTGTTGTAATTTCTTCCGAGGAAATTCTCAACGAGCTTCTCTTCGGGGGTCTCGTTTCCGGGTTCAAGAATGAATTTCCTGTAATCTAGACCCGCTTTCTTAGAGGTGGCACCCTCCTTCTCAAATCTGGTATAAAGGTCTTGAGCTATGACCTCCGACCAGAGGTAACCATAGTATCCGGCATCATATCCACCAATAATATGTCCGAAGGATGCTCCGGGGAAGGTACCCTCGGTGGAGGGAATAAGCGAGATTTTCTCCTGCAATTCACCCCAGAGAGTCTCTATATCAAGATCTGGACTCCATCTGTTATGAACGGTCATATCATAGGTAGCAAAAAATATCTGCCTTAGGTATCGAAGACCCACAATGGCAGTTTTCGCTTTGACCATTTTATCCATAAGTTCGTCTGGAAGAGGGTCGCCAGTCTTGTAGTGCTTGGATATCCCCTTGAGGATTGATGGCTCCCAGACCCAATTTTCCAACATTTGGCTTGGAGCTTCTACAAAGTCCCGGGAGACTGAAGATCCAGAGAATTTGCGATACTTTGCCCGAGTAGTAGTCTGGTGAATAATATGTCCAAACTCATGGTAGAGGGTTTCCACCTCGTCATGGCTGAGGAGAGATGGTTGCTCCTCTGTGTCCTTGGGAAAGTTACAGACCATAGCAGCGACTGTGTTTTGATATGTCCCGTCTTCCTTCATATATCCACCGATAAGAGGAAATGCTGCCGCATGACTGAATTTTCCTTTCCTAGGGTAGAGGTCAAGGAAGAAGACTCCGATGAACTCAGAGCTTTGATTATCCACTATACTAAACGCCCTGACATCTTCGTGCCATGTAGGAGGATTGGCGATCTCGTAGAACTTCAAGCTGAATATCTCTTGGTAGAACTCCAGCATCTTGTCCACGACGAAAAGTGTCGGGAAATACTGTTTGATCTCCTGTTTGTCCACACTGTATTTCTTATCTTTGAGGATGTTTGAATAGTACCGGAAATCAGAAGAGAGGATTTTCTGTTCACCACCAAAATCTTCTTGCTTGAGTGATACAAGCTCCTCTAATTCTTCCAAACCGAGGGGGTGAAGTTTCATCTCCAGATCATCGAGGAAGCTGACAACTCTTTCGGGAGACTCTGCCATTTTTATAGCAAGGGCAAACTCCGCATGAGAATGATAACCCATCAGCTTAGCCTTCTCGTCCCTTAGTTCAAGAGCCCGCTTTAGACGTGGAGTATTCTCTTCCCTAGCCCTGTTCCCAAACATCTTCGAGTACCTCTCCCTTGTCTTCGGATTGCTACAGTAACCTAAAACCACATCAGCTTCAGGATAGGTTACACCTACTTCGAAATTACCGTCATCTATTCGTTTTAGGGAGTTAAGCATGTGATCAGGTATGCCACTAAGTTCCTCAGTTGTGAACACGATGGTGTCATCCACCTCATTCAAGGTCTGCTGGAATTCAATTGCTAGCTTTGACAGTTCCTGTTCTATCTCCTTCAATCGAGTCTGCTTTTTCTCAGAGAGCTCTAACCCCATTCTCCGGAAGTCTCTGAGTGACCGCTCTAACAGAAGTTTGTCTACGTCAATCAAGTTCTCCTCCCTATCTTCAACGCTGAGATAAACCTCGAAGAGTTCCTTGTTCATAACTACTTCAATCTGGAATTCGGAAAGTTTCTTACTACTCTCACTTGATGCTGCACGTACCTCGGAATCTGTTGAGACATAAGCTGGAAAATAGAGAGAGGCAAGATCAGCGCCAAGCTTGCTGTTCTCTAATTCCAGATATTTCACGACATTATCAAATGACCTCTGATCCTCTGACAACGACAGAACCTTATCAATTGAGCATTGCATCTTCTGGATTATCTCATTAGTTTTGGATTTAATTTGATCAGGAGTCATCTCCCAATTTAATCTCCCAAGAAGTCCTAAGGACTGCTCTAGATAGGGATTACTCATAGTTCAGGGAGAAATATTGTTGTATTAAGTAATTAGGTATTGATCAAATCTATGACCAATTTATGATGTAAAGCATGATGAAGATGACAATCCCCATAGCAAAAGATATTGTCCACATCACATAAGCGATGAAACCCCTCTTCCTATGCATTTCCCGGAGGTCTTTATCTTCAAAATAAGGAGCACCGTCAGAAGTCATTTTCTTTTTCTTGACCGTTTGAGGTACAAATGTAAATATCCACCCTATTACAACCAATGCAAGAATGATGTGGACAAGTAGGAAGGGATAGTAGAAGAAGATTTTGATATTTTCTGGACCTGGGAATGAAGTCTCATCGTTAGTAAGAAAACGGGTCACATAGGTAATAAGAAATATTGTGTTAAGGAAAAGTGCGCCTCCCATGACCTTGTAATGATTTTTGTAATTCTTCTTTCTCGCGAAGATAAATCCGATCTGTACGAAGAGAAGACTTATTGCGACGATGATAAAACCCAGAATTGCTAGCCATGACGCATCTTGTATAGCCATACTTTCTCTTTGGAAAGTAACCATATATAGTTTTCAATTACTGACATGTCCAGAATCGATTTTAAACCACCTTACATCTGATTCTTGTAAAATAAGTTTTAGAGGATTTATAATTCATCCAGAGGACAGGAATTATAAGGTACAGGAACCCATGGAACTCATGAATGTCTTGGATTTCCTGCAAGAATCTGTTAACTTTGAACACGACGAGATAAACAAACTTCTCGATAAGATCAAACCCGAAGACCTTGACAGAGAAATATCTGATACCCACACCGTGAGAGGAAGGCTAATCCACATGAGTGGTGCAGAGTATAGAATGGCCAACTACCTCTATGAACTTCCGAACCAAGATTTTTCAATCCCCGAAGACGCAGATATAGAAGTAATCAGGGAAGCGTTTGAGAAATCCAAGAAGAGGCATATAGAGACCTTAAGGAATCTGACAGAGGAAGATCTGAGCAAAGTTTGGGTCTCGAAAGCCTCAGGCAATTCATACAGCTATAAGTTTCTCCTTTGGCATTTCTTAGAACACCTTGCTACTCATCGAGGTCAGATTGCAATGTTTATCAGAATGAGGAATGAAGAGTAGCTAAGAATGATGAAAGGTGAACCCCTTACACTTGGGTTAATTATCAATGGTCTGTTATGGTTTCTCGTAGTACAGATCTTCGGAGTCCTCTATACTGGAGTATTCGGTACAGTTGTTAACAATGTTGCACAACTACACTTCTTAGCAGTGTTTCTAGGCTGGATAGGTTTTGTGATTCTGGGAGCAGAACTCCAGATGAGCAGAGCATTTACTGCGCTTAGGCGATTTGAGCCAGAGATCCTAAGATGGCTTCTTCCCATTTTTCTAAATTCAGGATTGATCATAGCATTGATTGGAACTGCTCTCAGAATGCAGATCTTGGTGATCCTAGGCCTTGTAATTTACCTAATTGGGGTGCTGATCCATACCTACTGGGTAGTGCAGCAGAGAAGATCACCCCTGTTTAAATTTCCATTGGGATACCACCTTTTGGCCCAGTTCTTTTATATTGTTGGACTACTCGTCTTACTCCTGAACTCACTCATCGGGTTCTACGGAATAATTCAGGAACGAACAAATGTTGCGATAGTATTCACTATCGGTTGGATTGGTTTGGTGCTGACGGGAACAATGATTAGAATACTCCCTATGTTTTTAGGCAAGGTGATCAACCGAGGGATGAAAAATTACCTCTGGTTACATCTCCTGCTAGCGATCACTTCTTCCATTCTCCTAATGGCAGGTCTCCTAATGTACAGTTCTTATTTCATTGTAACTCCAATTCTATGGATCGGGGCGACACTCTGGGGCCTGATGTGGATATTTACACTCGTGATACTGTTCGTAAGTTTGAGCTCTAAAAGGAAGACTCTCAATAAGGTGACCCTTTTCTACTTTGTTCCAGGAATTGTATCCTTTAGCATAGGTCTTCTCTTCGGTATGGCATACCTCACGGGTTATGGCAATATCACCGTTATTAGACGATTGCACATTCACCTCACTCTCCTAGCGGGTCTTTCCATGATAATGCTGGGAGCGAGCCATCGTATCACTTCTTTCCAGATACATTCAATCATATACTCTGGGAGGAAGACAGAGGCTCCACCGATTTCTTTCTTACTGATGGATAAGGGATACATGGTGCTAGCCATAACTCTCGTCATCTCTCAGCTAGTCCTGATTGTCGGAGTAATCATGGGCAATTCAATAGTGTTCGGGATAGGGGGGCTTCTCCACCTACTGGCTTCCACAGTATTCATAGGAGGCATCCTCAAAAACTACCGCTTCTATCTTCGGGAGAAGGATAATGCCATCCCGTTCGATCGTAAGGGTTCCGAGGTCTGATTTTACCCCGAGATATTCATATATCGTCCCCCTATCAGAAATTATGTCCGGATTGTACAAACTCTTAGCAGGGATACTCAAAGGTTCAATCAAACGATCAAGCAGAAAGAATATTGTTGATTACAATGGCATTCACAAGTTTGGCTCTATGCAGAACGAAGTAACTGTCACCACAGATTCAGCTGGAATCCCGACGATTTCTGGACAGAACTTCAGGGATGTCGTCATCATGCAGGGATTCGTCCACGCTGCAGAGAGGTTATTCTCGATGGAGTTGAACAGAAGAACCGCGAGGGGAAGGCTGTCCGAGACCTTCGGGGATGTTGCGCTGGAAACAGACAAGATGGCCCTTACCTTTGGTTTCGAGGAACTGGCCAGGAAAGACTGGGACACAACAATGAGGGATGATGATAAAGCCCTCATCGAAGCTTATGTCGAGGGGGTAAACCACTTTATTGGCATGGGTAAGCACCCTGTTGAATTCGGACTGGTAAAGCTTAAGCCCGAACCGTGGACATGGGTCGATGTCGTAGCGTTTGGAAGATTAATGGTATGGCAGTTATCGCATGCATGGCACGGAGTGCTCTCTCGATGGAGGCTGATTCAAGAAGTTGGGGAGGAAAAAGCAGCAGAGTTAGAATTTGACTACGATGAGTTCAAACCCTCTATTTTGAAGATTGCAAATGAGATGAATACAATCGACGTGGACGGGATACTAAGGAAAGTCAATGGCATCTTCTTGAAACAGACCGGAGGGTCAAACTCGATCACCGTTGCAGGTCATCTGACCGAATCAGGGAAACCCATCAACTCGAACGATGTCCACCTCCCTATATCCACTCCCTCGTTGTGGCATCAAATGAAATTGGAAGTAAAAGGAGAATTCTCAGTAAAGGGGATATCTCTCCCGAGTATTCCACTTATACTTATTGGTGCCACCGAGGGATACTCATGGGGTGTGACACTGGCCTATGTCGATGGGGCAGACCTTTTCATAGAGAAGGTGAACCTCGATGACAAGACTTACGAGTTTAATGGGGAGAAGCGACCCTTGAAGGTTCGTGAAGAGCAGATCCCGATCAAGGGTGGAAAAGTCCATACCTTCGAGGTCTTCAGCACCCACCATGGCCCTATCATCTCCGATACCACACCGGGCGTCAATGTCGTCCTCTCCTCATGCGATGTGTCTTTGCAACCATCAAAGTACTTGGAGGGGTGGGTTCGGTTGAATACGGGGAGGACGTGGAACGAATTTGTAGTAGCCATGGAGTGCATTGACTCCACTCAACTTAATTTCTCTTATGCAGACGTTGAGGGGAACATTGGTTACTGGTGCACTGGAAAGATCCCAATCAGGAACCACGACAGCCTTCTTCCTGTCCAAGGTTGGACAGATGAGTATGAGTGGAAGGGATTCGTACCGTTCGAGGAAGCACCTCATGCACTCAATCCGAGCAGAGGGTACATCGTCACGTGCAATCATAAGATAGTGCCCGATGACTACCCACACTACCTAGGAAAGATCTTCATGAATGGGTACAGGGCGCAGAGGATTGAGAGCAGATTAAATACACTGATCGATAAAGGGGAAAAAATCACGAAGGAACATATCAACTCCATGATGCTTGATGAGTTCTGTATCCCAGGTAAGGAGTTCGTGACCGATGTAATCTCGAACTTTGAACCTGAGACACAGGATGAGAGAATGGCAAAGGAGATCCTTGAGAACTGGGACTTTATTATGAATGTTGATAGTAAAGGCGCTGCAGTCTATGAGACGGTAAGGTACTTTATGGTTCTGAATCTCTTCAAATCTGCTCTTCCTGACGAGATTATGCACCACCTTCTAGGTGTGGGTCCCAACCCCGTCCTGCTGTACGCCAATGAGTTCTACGGACATGACACAACCACGCTGTTCAGGATGCTGAAGACGGGATCTACGTGGTTGGAGGATTACGGAGGGAAGGATAAACTCATTTCTGATGCGATCTCGGACGCCTTCAAGTTCCTGAAGAAGAATTGTGGGAAACCCAGTAGCTGGAGGTACGGAGACATCCACAAAATCTACTTCCCCCATGCATTTGACATCAATCCATTGATGAAACATGTATTCAATCCAAAGCCAGTTGAGATCGGAGGAAACACGGACACCCCTAAACAGACTGGGATGTTCTCTAATGATCCATTTGATAACAAAGCGTGGTCCCTTAGCTACCGGTACGTCATTGACTATGGAGAACCAGATAGGTACTACGGGATAATTGCTCCTGGACAATCGGGTCATGTCGCCTCAGAATTTTACATCCATCTTATAGAACCGTGGCTGGCCGGCGAGTACTTGCTCTTCCCGTAGGGCAGACTCACAACTGTAATAGTGAGAGAAGTTTTAAGCGAGGAGTTTCTGTTCTCTCATAATGAGTCCGGACTGGATAACTGTAAAGGAATACGAAGATATAACCTATAAGAAGTGTGACGGAGTAGCTCGAATAGCTTTCAACCGACCCGAGGTCAGGAATGCGTTCAGGCCCAAGACTGTGGGAGAGCTCTACGATGCCTTCGTAGATGCAAGGGAGGATACCTCGATCGGAGTAGTCCTCTTCTCTGGTGAAGGACCTTCTCCAAAAGACGGAGTCTATGCATTCTGCAGTGGAGGTGACCAAAGGGCCAGGGGTAAGCAAGGGTACGTTGACGAGGACGGAATGCCGAGGTTGAACATCCTCGAGGTCCAGAGATTGATCAGGTTCATGCCCAAGGTGGTTATCGCTGTAGTGCCAGGGTGGGCAGTTGGCGGTGGACACAGCTTGCATGTGGTCTGTGACCTCACACTCGCCTCAAAGGAGCATGCAATCTTCAAACAGACTGATGCAGACGTTACCAGTTTCGATGGTGGGTACGGTTCTGCATATCTTGCCAAGATGGTCGGCCAGAAAAGAGCGAGGGAAATATTCTTCCTCGGGAGAAACTACTCTGCCCAAGAAGCCTATGAGATGGGGATGGTCAACGCGGTCGTACCTCATGAGGAGCTGGAAGACGTAGCCTTCCAGTGGGCACAGGAGATCCTTGCCAAGTCCCCGACCTCAATCAAGATGCTAAAATTCGCGTTCAACTTGACGGATGACGGAATGGTCGGACAGCAGGTCTTCGCAGGGGAAGCCACCCGATTGGCGTACATGACTGAAGAGGCAAAAGAAGGTAGGAATGCCTTCTTGGAGAAGAGAAAACCTAATTTCAAGGACATAAAGTGGCTTCCCTAGGTACAGATTAGTATTTTCCAACAGATTGGGAACATGTACTATAAAATAGGAATCTATAAGAAGTAGGTTAATTTTCTATCTATTATGGAATCTCAGCTGTATCCCAGAAAAACAATTACCATGGATAAAGTGACGATGCCAAGATCATTCAAAATTGTCCTTGGGATATCCAATGTATTAAACATCGGATTAGTTTTTATGATATATTCTGCGACCTATTATCTGTACAATTACGCAGAGCAGGATTTTTTTGACTTAGCGACTATATTCTTTGTGATTTCCAGCACCATCTTTGTAATTGTCCAATTTCTACTCACCTTTAGGAGGTTACCAGCCATCCTTATACATATCTCAAACTTTCTCATCTCACTCTCTTTTCTTCTACTAAATTTTATATCAGATAGTACGTCGATCCTCCTTTTATTAGTAACTTCAGCTCTTCTCTTAATCCCCATGACTGAAATGTATTTGCTTTTCCGATCATCTGCGGTCAGGAACTATCTCAGGTACAATCCGATAGAGTCACTCTTAATGAGAATTACTCAGCTTGAAGAGAGGATAGAGAATCTGGAAATGAAAGGTAATCTGGAATCGTACAAATAGACACTGTTCTGAGGTCGATGAATAGTACCGAGAACCGGGTTGACATAGATTAGGGTGGGCTTCGGGGAGAAGGTTTAGAAAATAGAGATATTTGTGGGATCTGTAACCGCTGTATTGAAGTTTTTCATGAAATTCTAGTTGTGAAAAATATGATATTGTACTAGGAGGAGTACCATAAAACGGACAAATTTAAAAGCTTATTCGATACACCTATAACTAATGGAGTCAGAGTTATATCCAAGTAAGACTATTTCCATGGCTCTTCCTACTATCCCGTCTAAATTCAAATATATCTTGGTCATCTCAAATCTACTGAACATATTCTCGCTCTTTATCATTGTAGAAGGAACTAGAGAGATAATACAATACCCCAGATCAGATCAATTGCAACTAGCGACAATCGGATTGGTTATGGCAATTGGACTGCACACAGTCGTTCAATTCTTACTCCTTTTCAGAAAAATTTCACCCACTCTGGTTACGACTTCAATCTCATTTCTGATCCTCGCTATAGTCATAATGTTAATTTCATTCTATGACCCAATGGATGTCATTATGATGTTCTCTCCCTATTTACTGATTACCTCCGTGGAGCTGTATTACCTACTCCGACCAACACCTATCAGAGAGTATCTCCAATTTGACCCAATGGAAGCTCTATACAGAAGAATTATACAACTGGAGGAGAGGATTGAAAACTTGGAAATGATAAGGAAGTAAGAATCTTTCTTTTGCTAAATCTAATAGAATCTAAACATACCGCGTCATTTGTACGTTTCCAATTCATCCATATTATCGTGCAAGTTCTGTTATTGTGCTCTGGAGTTCCAGGAATGATCGACGCTACTCACAACTACATCGAAATTCTCGACATGGTTCATATCCTCTTTTTATGGGATATAGATATAGTAAGGTCTCTACCAATCATCCCGTTCATTGCAGTAACAGTCTTTCAGGATTATCTGTTGGTTTTTAATACAATGAGGGAAAGACACTTCAGAAACTATCCTAGATGACTATGGAGTAAGAATTTCGAGATGAAAATGTTAATGACACCTTAGTGTTGTAAAATGACAAATTTTATATCACACACTGTTAGAATCTACTTGTGGAATCGGAACTCTACCCCAATGCAAGGAATTCTGTTGAACATATCGCCCCCTCGAATACAAGGATTCATATTGGTCCTCCAAAATCATTCCGTAGGCTCACAATTGCAATCAATTTAGCTAATTTATGGCTAGCATTTTTAGTCATATCTTTGTTCATTGATAGTGTAAAATTCATTGATAATTATTCACAATTTGAACTGTTTTTCATAGGGACTTTTATGATAGTGACTGTACTCTTCATTCAAATTCAATTCTTTCTCTTCTTCATGAGAATCCCCCCAGTAATTATATCATTGGTCAACCTTGCAATGGTTTCAGTTGTTACATACATCCTTGTTCAATCCAAATTCAACATAACGACCTTGGTGGCGATTGCTCCTTATGGAATTTTATCTTTAGGGCAGATATATCTCATATTTTCATCCACTCATATAAAACAATATCTCAAGAATGACCTCATCCTTGAACTCATCAAACGAATTCATGAGTTAGAAAGCCAAAACCAGAACATGGAAATGAAGTTGTCTAGTATAATTCGATGAATTCTTCACAAAAGGTTCAAATTGAGGGAGGACTTCAACGATATATGATTCGAAAAGTAATTTCGACAGACAGGGCCCCTACACCAGGTGCCCACTTTTCACAGGGTATAGTGTTCAACAATGTTCTCTACACTGCAGGGCAGATAGGCCAGAACCTTGAAGGGGAGATGCAGCAGGACAGTATTGAATCGGAGGTGGATCAGATCATGAGAAACCTATCAGAGGTCGCAGCGGCAGCTGGCACATCACTTGACAAGACCCTGAAGACAACAATTTTCATAACCGAGCTAGAGTATTTCAGACCGGTAAACGACACTTATAAGAAATTCCTCCAGATCTCCCCACCCGCAAGATCTACGGTTGTTGTCAAAGACCTAGCCAAAGGTGCAAGAGTGGAGATAGAAGCCATTATCGCAATTGATTGAAAATAATGGGTATAGTGAACAACTAGAATAACAACAACGATTCACCGAATATATCCGGTGACAAATTGAACGTTGTACGGACATATAAATATGTAAGTTTTATCCATATGGTCAGATTTTCAAATACGCAAACAAAGTTAACAATCATCTCGCGATTAGTCCCTGGATCCGAAGTAAAAACCCAGAAATAGACTCGCGCCCTGTATCGAATAGAGGGTAAGTTGCTCACTCGGATAGACATTTGACATGAAGATTGCTAGGGCTGTTATTGCAATAGCAATTAGAGATTTAAGATGTTGTACCAAGCCCACACCATCTTTCTTCTCCTTGAGGAAGATTTTTCTGAACAGCGCACCGAGGATGTATCCGGATATCAGATAGTTCACCTCAAGGAGGTATTTGGGAATCGTCACATCGAGATACATGAGGTAGAAGGAGTACCCTGCAAAGAGTAGGATAAGTATGGATCTCACTGTTCCAGCAGGAAGAGCGAAAGCCCTTTCTCCTGCGCTCTTCTCACCTGAAGGGTCTCCACCCCTAATTCTCCCCCCGAAGTAGAAGGCGAGTGCAACTGCTACAACTGAGGAGAATGTTTCAGCATCTGGAAGATCGAAATATGAGAGGTAGAGGAGATTAATACTCAAGGAGAGGGTAAGTGTCGCTCGGACCGTTCCCTTAGGTAAACCTAGAGGATATGGATAAGGAAATCCCATGAATGCAGTCCATCAGCTCGAAATATTAGATCTTGCATCAAAAAATCATCCATTGCAATATTCGCTGTCATAAGATGTGACCAGATCGTAGATTCCATCACTACGCAATCCCAGTGGGTCAGTACTTCGGATCATGGGATTGAAAGTTGTTCCATCACTCCAGACTCCCATATCCAGATTTGTTAGGAAGTCGGTAGAAGTGGATCGCCCCGATAGAAAATCTGCCATAGCGGATAATCTAACCAAGAGCTGGTTGTAGATATTGAATTTGATGAGGTCAGTTGGAGAATAGTGATTGGCTAGATCCCGGGGATACCCATGGAAGTCTGACTGAACCACGAAGAAGGACACTTGATCATCTGGTAAGAAGTTGGTGCCATCTCGGGAATAGAGCCTTTCGAATAGACCAGCAGGGATACAGGCAGGCACTACCACATCGTCTTGATATGCAACCACACTTACAATGGTATGTTCTGGAAGAGCACTCATATTACTCTCAAAGCTACTGACCCATCCTGCTTCGATGTCCACAAGGAGTTTACTAGTACCCATTCCCAATCCCAGCAATCTGTCCATGACATACAGGGTCATACCACCACCGAGAGAGTGACCTCCGATCATGAGACGGGAGGTGTCGTAACCCATGGGGAGATATGAGTCAATCTCTCCCTTCAGATCGTCACCCGTGCTGTTGGATCTATTGAAGAACTCGACCAACCCGTCCATCTCCATGGCGTATCTGTAATAATTTGCAGATACCTCACCAGCAGGAATTTGGATTCCATTCTTCTGTAAATAAGAGGAATACTTAGCCTCGTCATAGTACGATGAGTACTGCACGAATATAGTAAGTACACCCCTACTGCTCACGGTCCTCAGGATATTGTCATAGTACTTCGTGTCGGAACCAGAATGTCCATGAATGAACACATAGATTGGGACGCTCTCATCGACTCCCAAGGGAATATAGAGATACGTCTTCCAGCTGTTGCCCTTGTACTCAGGGACGATGAACTCCATGAATTCAGGGTTGACCGCCTGTTCGTAACTAATTCTCTTCACATCATACAGATCGTCGACAAATGGAGCTGAAGGGAGATTAGCACTGATGAGGAATATCGAGGGGAGGAAGGGGAAGATGAGAAGGATAGAGAGAATAGCCACCACTCCCCTCCTGATATTCGTCCTTGAGAATTTGATCTTGAGTTCAGATTTCTTAATTCTTGGTTCCGTCCCAGTATCGATCACACACCCGTACTCCATAAAAACAGAGAAGAGCAGTATGGTTCCAATGAAAAATGGGACGATGATCATAGCGCCTCGGAAGAATAGAAGGTCTAGTCCTAGGTACAATAGAATCGAGGTCGTGCTAAATCCTCGGATTACGCGTGCGAGGACATCCACACGGTTTTGGAGAAAATATCCACCGATTATACTTAATATCAGACCAAGAAAGAATCCCATACTGAGGATTAACCTGTAATTCTCAAGATTTTGCGCAAATCCAACTAACCACTCCCCAATATTCCTCCCCGCCCTGTATGGGTCTACCCCAAGTATTATTTGGATGAGGAGGGGGGACAGACCGAGCAAATTGCCTATTAGTCCCACCCCTAGATTTTTCCAATTCACCATCCAATCATGATTTTCCCAAATGTAATGTTTTCGTTCTCTGTAATCCAGCTTTACAATGAAAAACCAGAAACATTTTGTCGACGATTTGGCGGTACATTCTTTACCTCATGATGTGACATCAAACTGTAATGAAGAAAAATGGACTCTACTCGGTTGCGAAAAAGGCGATTTCCACGCTCAAGAAGCAGAATTCGGAGGGGATCTCTATCACCGAACTTGTCCACCAGTTGAATGTTCCGAAGCGGCGAGTGTATGACATAAAACTGTTATTGGAGGGAATCGGTCTCATCGAGAGTAGGAAGAAGAGCGGAGAGTCCTACCTATATTGGAAACATGAGGAGCAGAAAGAGCAGAATGAGAAAACGAGGTTAGAATGTTCCAAGATCGAAATCTTTTTCGATGGGGAGGTCACCTCCATCTCAAACAAGGGGAATGAGGTTGTTATTGAGGCTACTGGATCGCAAATGGAGATAGACGTATTGGAATGATCGAGGAAACAAGAGAGACCCTGCTCAAATTCTATAACGAATCGGGAAGAAAATTCCCTTGGAGAGGTATCTCCGACCTCTACAGATTGGTGGTGACCGAGATCCTCTTGAAACGGACGAATGCCCAGAAGGTTGAGGAGATATGGAATTCCTTCTTTCAGACGTTCCCTAATCCACATACACTCTCAGAGGCTACAGTTGAGAAGATTATGGCAGTCATTGCCCCGTTGGGACTTCAGAGAAATAGGTCAAGGGAGCTGAAGAGGATTGCCCTTGAACTTGCCGAACATCGGGACTATACAGAGTTGTTAAACATCCCCTCAATTGGCCAGTATATCGCGGGTTCAGTATCGATCCAGATGGAGAAATCGTGGCAGTATCCTCCTGTCGATGTCAACATCGAAAGGGTCATTTCCAGACTTCTTGGTATTCCTAAATTTAACAAGAGCGCGTTGAAATTCTACAATTCACTGTATTCACCAGGGATTCATATAGAAATTCTTTATGCAATACTGGATCTCGCAGCATCCCTCTGTAGACCCAACAACCCGAAATGTAACAAATGCCCTTTAGAAAATCATTGTGGATTTCCTAAGAGAAGAATCTCACCTTTGTGCAGCTCCAAGTATATCGAGGATGCGGTCATGGTGGTAGTGCTTAGTAGAGCCCAGTACGATTCTCTAAGGAATGATGGACAGTTCCTACTACCTTCTTTCATGAAGAGGAATCGCACTGCAATAGTCTACGTGAAGGTACCAACCAAATCACTTGTCGGTACTGTTAGTATGAAAAAGGTTAGAGATGGCATAATAATCCATACGCTGACTCCATTTGAAGTCATGGTACCACTACAGGTAATGAGAAATCTGTTCAATCCATTGATCCTGAGGGCACCTTATACTTGGATAGCCCCAAGAAGACAATTCAATCGAGTAGTCCATTCACTTGGTCAATCCTAAATCATTAGAAAAATAAATTTTGTGAAAATAAGTTAGTTTAACCGTTTAAAGCAGATTATGCAGAATTTCTAAATTCTATTCGTTGGATATATCCTCTCCCTTGGGGCTACCCATATTATCTTCTGGAGTGAAGTTCGCATGGGTGTCCTCAATAGGGGAGACATCTGCAACCTTGGATGTATTGAAAGAGTCCATGGATTTAATGGATTGATCGGAATCTATCCCGGGAGATCCTCCAGAACCTCCACTAGAGCCTCCACCGTTCTTAGGAGAATCGTCATCAGGACTGTCACCTTCAGTATTGACATCCCTACCACAGAATGAACAGACTTCATTCTTAGTAGATATCCACTCATCACAGTGTGGGCACTTCCTCCTGAGACCTAAGAGTTTGAGTGCCAAAGGTGAGAGAATCCCAGGAAGCTTGGCAATAAGGAGAGCTCCGAGCACAGAGATCATGGACAAAGCTATATCTTCTGTAGTTGAAGCCTCAATCACAATATTCCTTACAGCCACCACAGGTTTTACTACGTCCTTGAACTGTTGTGACAATCCAAGACCATTGTTCTCCGCTTTGATATCCACAGTAGAGGTGATACCATCCTTCTCTGCAGTGATGAGGAGAGAATAGTTCCCAACTGGTAGCTTGGACACATCCACGCTGAATGTGTATGGAGTGATGTGCTTCTCGGTTGGATCCAATTCTGCGTACTTATTGATTGCAGGGTCTCTCCACTCGATTGAAGCGAATGCGTTAACGACCTTAGAGAAGATATCGTTGACTGCGACTTCTACCTCAATTGGAGGAATTGCATTATCAAAAATTGTGGCTTCCTTCACACTGAGTTGTACTGGATTCGCAGTGATAATCAGTGAATTGGGCAAGATTGTAAGATCTCTCTTTATCACCTTCTCGGGATAGAGGGCAGACTTTACCGTCATTGTTATCGTCGTATTGATTGTTCTCAGATCAAATCCTGTGCTACCCTCATTGGCAAGGATGGCGAGGTTATTCAGTGCGATGAGATCATTATCTCTGAGAGATATTGTCGCCTCTCCATCAGCATCAGTAAACACCGTGTTGGATATGACTGGAACCTCATCAAAGCTGTACTTCACTTCTGCATTCGATATCGGGTTCTGATCCTGATCAAGAGCAGTAATGGTGAAGGTAAAGGTCTCGGTTGTTCCCTGAGTGATCTCAAGGTTGGTAGGTGACACCCTCAAGTTCATACGGTTGAGCTCAACCAGAACGGGTACAATTATCGTACGCTGCTCAAGATCAAAAGATTCCGTGTTGGTGATGTTTATGAATAATGGAAGTTCCACAAATTGAGGGATTGGATCCATAGAGTATATCTCGGTGAAATTCAAGAGATTGTCACTGGACAGATCCGATACATCAAATGTCAGACCGAGTTTCCCTGAAGAATCAGTTCTTCCAGTCTTGATATACTTCTGCCCGTATGCAGCCTTAGAATCTTCAATACTGAGTCCCAATGCAGCCTCTACCTGAAGTGAACTCAGAATATTACCAGTCTCGTCTATTATTGAGAGGTCAGTCACGTAGCTACTATCTGAGACTGAGAATGACTGTCTCGTGAATTCAGCACGTGCGTTACCCAGAGCACGTGATTGAATGGTCTGAGAGAGAAGCACAGTGCCTTCTGTAGAGAGTTCGATAGAAATATCATACTCACCTCTTTTCATGACTGGATACGTAACTGAGGTGAATAAACTTCCATCCAGAGAGAAGGCATTGTATGACTGAATCGTCTGAGTCTCCTCAAATTCAAAAGCAGGTATAGAGATCTTGACATCAAATGAGAATGGTTTGAATGGATCCCACCAGATCCATGTACCAGAAGATTGAAGGAGATTGAACACCAGTGTTATTTGTCCTTCCTCTCCAACTGCTAGATCCCTCTGCTCTATGGCAGTCATCTCGAGTGGGAACATGTCGACCAGTACCGATGCTACGTATGTGTTTGCCAAGAAGAGATTTTTGTCAATATTTTTGTCGTTGAATGAATATTTCTTGGCTGAATCATCCCAGTAACCGAAGAAGAACCCATTGTTACTGTCAAAGAGATTCTGGAATAATCCACCAATTCCAGAGATAGATCTCATCTTCCATGTACGGGCTGCGACATTCCCAACATCACCTACATTAAGGACCTCCCAGTTTACTGCTAATCGGTTCATAGCGAAGATTGCAGCAACATTCGCGATATTGGATATCACCTTTTCTCCACCAGTTAAATCTGTGATATCTACACTTGAGTACAGTAATGAACTTTCACCAGGAACTGCAAATAACCGGAGTATATTGTCCATCACATTCGAGACCATAGCTAGGAGTTGCAGACCATTTAGGTTGATTGATTGCGTCGTGTCATATGACTCCTTTGCGTAAGTATTCAGGTGGGAGACATAGAATGCATTGGAGATAAGATCAACGGTATTCGAACGAGTTGCTGTATTTGTATTGTACGAACTCGCGAAAACTCCTCCTGGAAGAAGAGAGATACCAGATACAGTATTGATCTTCATATTATTATTGACATAGTTAACCAAAGCATCCATCTCGGTAGTAAGAGTTTGCCAATAGTAAACCTCTGCCAAAATCGAATAAGATTCAAACTGATTGTCGACTGAACGAGCGATAGAAGCATAGTCACTAGCGGTGAAAGAGAGTGGATCGCCATCCTCCGCGTAGTCTGTGATGTTCAACTGCTCCCTGTAGTCACCACTAGCTGGACTGAACATATCATCGATTCTTGGAGCGATACCCTGGAGACGGGAGCTCAAAACGTTTACATCAAAACTAAGAGTGATAGATGGATCCAACTGTCCAGCAAACCATGTAATCTCACCCAGAGCCATCAACATGTAAACATTATCAGCAAGGTAGAGGACATAATCATTACCTGCAGGATTGGACTCTGAGGGGCTATAATAGAATAGCCCACTCGACGACTCCAGCATCGCATCCTCTGCACTTTTGTACAGATTGTACGCTATCTCTAGGTATTTCGCAATAGTCTTCTGATAGAACTGGGTATCGTCACTATTGGACTTCCCAAGAATATCAGCGGATTTTAGAAGACCATAGATCGATAGACCAACAGCTTTGGCATAGTCGGGATCGTTCGTTGAGAGATCCTTTAGATTAGTTCCATTGCTCGAGTAATCGATGTATTGGGTTGAATTGAGATAGTCCTGAATGGCAAGGATAGTATTGATAGGATCGGACTTGAAGACACTCGAAATCTCATTTTCCCTAGCGACACCACCCTTGAAGTGCTCAATTGTAATATTTAGATTGACACTCTCTCCGGGAGCAAACTCAAAGTTGATGATGTTGTTGGCTGAAACCGACATGTAGTTGAAACCGACCGTATCCGCGGGGTAGTCAATGGACATGGGTAGATCGAATTCAGACGTTGATCTATAACCAACCCATCCGTCAAATGAATCAGACTTGAAGACATCGAAGTAGATATCATACGTGTTCTCGTCCACCGTTGTTCCAGTTGCTGAATTCACGGTGACCCTGACCGGTGAAGTTTCATTAATGTCGAATTTGTAAAAGACAAAACTCGTGGAAGCATTCAGTTCGAATTCAATGCTTCCGCGACGAATGTCCCCCTTCTTCGACATAGGGATTTCAATAGCATCAAAGAAATCAGTACCAGCGTCTGGGCTAATGTTTCCAGATCCAGCAGTATTTTCCTCAGATTCAGCTTGTTTAACCACAGGATTGGGATTAATTACCTGATCTGTGACACTTACTGATCGGGCTGTTGTTTGGACACCTCCAAACGCACCGACCATCAGGGTCATAAAAACTATGAAAAAGAGTAGTTTACTACTATGTTTCATAGAAAGAAATATGACCTTACACATAAAAAGATATCGTGCTTGAAGTTGTGGATATCCCCTTAGGGCTTCGGAAATGGTCATGGCCATAAATATACGTCAACGATGTAAAAGAATAGCTAAGTAGTAACTCATATTAGAATTCCCTATAGATTATATCTGGAAGATTTTCGGACCACGCATTGTCAATACAATATCGATACTAGTATTTGTAATTAGAAATCAGTCAAACAGGTAACCTAAATAAGACTCTACGAGTAATCAACTCAATGACTGAACTCAATGGGTTTTTCCATCTTAATCCGAACCATCAGATCACCTATTTCATCAACAGTGCTTGCTCAGCAGATGGATACATTGCCAGAGTTGGAGAGAGAACGGAATTATCATCTGATGAGGACTGGAGAGTTGTGATGATGATGAGAAATCATGTTGATGGAATTATTGTGGGTAGTAATACCGTCATGGTGGACGACCCAAGCTTACTCACAAAGAGACATTACTTAGATGGAGAAGAGGTGAATCACCCAATTCGGATCATCCTCGATAGATCTGGAAGGCTGGATACTTCCTACAAGGTGTTTCGAACCGCTGAGTCACCAGTTTTCTGGGTGACTTCCAAGATATCAGAGGTTCCTGAACACGTCACTGTCCTGAGTTGTTCTAAGCATGATACCATTGGTCGTATTGTGGAGATTTTGAACCAAGCTCTAGCGCCGTGGATAAAATCGGGATTTGTCATGGTCGAAGGGGGATCGAGGATAATCCACCAGTTCATCAAGAACGATATTGTCAAGCGAATAAGACTGTACAGAGCGCCTATGCTATTGGGGAATGGAGTCCCCTTAATCTCTGACACAATTTACAAGAACCTTGAATTACTCTCGGTAAGGGAACTGGGTGGTGGAGTAGAAGAGATTTGGAAACTACAGTGATGAGAGTATCTCTGCGGCTTTCTTATGCCCTCGGTCGGCAGCGATCTTAAGGAATGATTTTGCCTCTTCATCTCTACCAAGTGTATGTAGAAGCTCTCCCAATTTGAATATTCCACCGAGATGGTCACCATTTGCGGCGATTCTCAAGTACTTTTCTGCCTGTTCATTCTCCCCACGGGTCTGAAATACCTTACCTATATTGAACGCTGCCATTATATTACCAGTATTAGCCATTCTCAACATCGCCTGTTCTTGCTCAGAAAGTTCAGTCATACTATAAGCAAAATATCAGTGAATTATTTGTTTTTGGTTGTGACCGTGGTATATATTATATAAAGGGTAATAAACACGGTCAGATAATGACCGTACTAGTGGTCGATGATGATGACAAGGTCTTGGACCTGTTCCAGAGATTCTTTAGAATTCGAAGCATTACAGGTCATTTCGCAATAAGCAGCGACGATGCGATCGAGATCTATGGTAACAACAAGGATTCTATCAAATCGCTCGTAATTGACCTAACCATTGACGGAAACTACACCTCCGTTGACGTGATCCGCAGGGTGAAAGAGGACCATCCTGACCTCACAGTTTTTGTCATCACGGGGGGTCTTTTTGACTCGTACAGGGATGATCTGGTCAAGTTTTCCAACATTGAGATGATCCAGAAACCATTTTCGTTCAACGAACTTCTCACCAATATTGAAAAGGTAATATAACAATGATTGGGATAATCGGAGGAACTGGAGATTTTGGAAGAGGGTTAGCTAAACGTTTGGCCCTATCTGGAAGATCAGTATTCATAGGATCAAGGGTTGAGAATAAAGGAGCAAGGATAGCTGAACAGGTATCTGAGGCGATAGGCACAGACAGGATCAAAGGGGGCTCAAACACAACAGCTGCGAAGTGTGAGTACATCTACATAACGTTACCATCTGCATCTCTTCAGGAAACGTTGGAGAAGCTCAAGCCATACCTTGAGGATAAGATCGTGGTTGAGTGCTGCGTCAGTTTGAAGTTTGGAAAGTTTATCAAAGTCATGGATCACGAAGGGAAGAGTACATACGAACTTGTCAGGGAGATATTGGATAAGAGTAAGGTCGCATCTGCTCTCAAGACAGTCTCTGCATACAAGCTGGCTAAGATCGAGACTCCATTGGATGAAACAGACTTCATCATGAGTTTAAGTGATAAAGCTTTCGAGTTTGCAGCAGAGAATTCAAGGGCCTTAGGACTAGATGTCATCAGAGTTAGAGGGAAGACCCATGCCTTGACCTTGGAGAGGATGACTGCCCTTGCTATTCAGCTCAACAAGAACCATCCTAATTCACATTTTGGCTTCAAGTTAACTCGATAAAGAAGAAAGAAATATAGTCCTTTTATACCATTAATCTAACTTAGATAATTAGGATGAAATCCCGAGATAAGATAAGAGGCTCATTTTTCAAACTGCCAGATATAGATCTTGATTTTCAAGATTACGATGTCCTCATAGGTTTTGCGGGATGGGGAAATGTTGGGTACAACAGCGTTAATCACCTTGTTGAGATCCTCCCCCTCAGAACAATTGCTGCGTGGGGTAATTCCAGCTGGTTCTACAGGAACAGGTTAGAATCCATCGTCACGATCTACGCCCACGATGAGAGCAAAACCATTCTTGTCGCGTCTAGGGTACCCATACCCGTGACGATGGTCAACCCGTACAACTGGGATGAATTCGCAATGGAGCTTCTGTCATGGAACTGTAAACGGTATATCATCGTTGGAGGTATCAGGGAGGAGACAAGAACGGCCACAAACACGGACTGGGTAGCTTATGCACCCAACGCGCCATATATGAAGGCATTCGGGGTCGATAGAACCTTCGGAGAACGCCTGGCCATGGTTGGACCACTGTCCTCCTTCCTCGTCATCGGGACTTCACTTGATATCCCAGTAATGGGATTGTTGGCATACTGCAACTACGAGGAGGATCCTGAGGCATCGACCCTCATCCTCTCTGAGTTCAAGGACATAATCGGAGAGGAGATCACCGGTCCACTGAAGAAGTTCGATTACTCGTTTGTACCCATCCAGAGGGAGGTCACACATTCCCACGAGACAATCGAGGCTATCTTCTCAGACGACGAGGATGATATGGAAGAGGACTTCGACGGTTTCGACCCAGATGACCTACTCTAGACCTCAACAGGCACTATTATCATATATCACAGTAGCATTTTTCAAAGTGAACTATCTATAGCGAATTAGTTCATTAAAGAACCATGAAGTTATTGATAAGGGTGATTCTACTCATAATACTTCTCTCATTATTTGTACCAAGCGTACATGCTCTCGATGATCTGCGTATTGACTATTCATCCATCCCAGATGACTTCAAGCCTCTGGCAGAATGTTTAGTGCCTTGCGATCAAATAGTTGACGGGGGACCAGGGAAGGACGGAATCCCTTCTATAGACAATCCGCAATTTGATACAGCATCCATCGCAGAAGTCGATGACAATGAGCTTGTAGCGGGAATAGTTGTTGATGGACAAGCATATGCTTTTCCATACAATATCATGAATTGGCATGAGATTGCCAACCTCCAGATTAATGGTAAGCTCAGTACATTGACATACTGTCCACTTACGGGTTCCACAATCCACTACAGCCGCCTTGCAGTCAATAACTCTGAATTTGGAGTCTCGGGTAAACTCTATGAGAACAACTTGGTAATGTATGATCGGATAACAGACTCCTACTTCAGCCAAATGGGCAGGATTGGTATAACAGGTGAGAACATTGGTCTGCAACTTGATCAGATTGTCTCAATTGAGACTAAGTGGTCGACTTGGGTTCAGATGTATCCCGATACCTTAGTCCTCAACGAAAACACCGGATATAACAGGAACTATGATAGATACCCCTACGGTAGCTATGAGGTTGACAGATCTATCTTCTTCCCCACCTCTTATGATGATGGAACTGAACCCTACAATCTCTTTCATCCCAAAGAGAAGACACTTGTAGCATATATAGACAACACAACAGTCCTAGCAACATTTGAGGCAACCGCAAAGGTAGGAGGAGTTGTTAACTTTGAGGTCAATGGAAAGAACTACGTGATCATCTCAGATAGTGACCTGAGGATCATGAGGTTGTTCAGAGCAGGGACATCAGACGGGGAGGAGATCCAGATTGTGTCCAGACTCAATACTGTTGGACTTCCTCTGTTCATCGACAATCTCGGCAATAGCTGGAATCTAAAGGGAGAGAGCACCAGTGGGCCCAATCGAGGAGAGACCCTAACGGCAATTGAGGATCAATACCTCGCGTTCTGGTTTGCGGCCATTGTGTTCAACCCTAATGCAGTGATATACTTACCTCAGGAATCTGCAACTGCCATTCCCACAGAGGGAGTAACTGATGATTTTGTCAGCATCTCGAATGACCCCATCATCAACGCCTCCTCGGTATACCAAGGCAATGTCCCAGGAGTGGGCGTTTCTGCCCCAGTTCTTCCAGCAGTTGTAGGGTTGGGGGTAGTAGCCATTATCATGGTTCGAAGGAGAAGGTGATTATATGTTGGAGACGATAGTGCAGGTAGCCTCAATAGCGGTGGTTCCCGTATTGTCACTTATTCTCAGCATAGGACTCTTGGCCTACAAGCTATTCACGATCAAGTATGACATCTACTTGGAGAGAAAGACGATTGTAGGATTTATGATTGTCTGGATACTTATCTTCACAACTCTCTTCGGAATTCTATTGTTTCTCACTGGAGGAGTAAACAAGTTCTTCTTTGTAGAGAACTCATTCGCCATCACCTATGACACTGTACAATACGGATTCGGGGAGAAATACCTCGTTCTCGTCCCCACCTTCCAATTCTTCAACTTCATGGTTATATCGATGCTCACAGGTCTGGTTTACTCGACAATGCTAACTCTTCCAAAGATCTGTACCAGAATCCCCGTAGAGACCGAGACCATAGAATCAAAATCTTCTAAGGTAGAGGCAGGTATATCCACAGCGTCTGCAGCGACATCTGCCCTTGCTGGAGTTTCGGTCTGTTGCACGACGAGCATTGTTTCCTTGCTCATACCTGCTGTTGCTTCAGTTCTTGCACCGGTTACACCAATCCTCCTTGTGATATCTCAATTCATGTTGGTGTACACCACACACAAGACTGTTTTTCCCCGGTTTGGAGTTAAATTCTTTTAACATCGCGGTTAACGAGCACCTCCCCTTCCTTGACTACAGTTGTCACAAGGTTCCTGTCAAACTGACTTACTAAATTTGGTATGGTCGGGGAGTTGAACAGGACGAAATTTGCAGGAGTTCCTTCTGCAATGATATCTGGCGCCTTCCCAGTCACCCCCTGCAGGGATCCCGTCGTAGCAGCCCTGAATGCATCCTCAGGGCTCATTCTGTAAAGGTATACCGCAAGCCGTACCGCAGTCTGCATCGAGGTGACCACATTATTCGGGTTGAAATCCGAGCCCAATCCAATATTCACCCCACTCCCCTTCCACCCTTGGGGGTAGTTATTGGAGAAGAGCCCTATAGTTGCAGCTGGCATGAACATGGCGGTGGTTTTTCTGTTTGCGAGAATATTGAAGTCTTCACTCCGTGCCTGTAGTAGGTGATCTGCAGATAGAATGTCATAGCGTTCTGCGGCCTTCTTCCCGATTCCGGTGTATTCAAGCTCATCCGCGTGTACTCTGATCCCTAGACCTGCATCTTGTGCCACATCGAAGATCTCCAAAGTCTCCTCGACTGTATAGGCACCTCGATCACAGAAGACATCAATGGAGGTGGCGAGTTTGTCCCGAATGATCTCCGGGATGAGCTCTTTGATGTCCTCAATGTACTCCTTTCTATCCTTGTCAAATGGGATTGCATGAGCCCCACAGTAGGTTGGGATGACTTTCACAGGATGGATTTCATCAGCTTTGTTCAGGATTCTGAGTTGGCGCCTCTCCTCTTCATTGTTCAGACCATATCCGCTTTTAGCCTCGACAACGAGTGTACCAGACATCATCATGATATCCAACCTCCTGAGGACGGAATCAAGAAGAACCTCGTCAGAAGCTACCCTTGTAGCCTTGACAGTGCTGAGTATCCCCCCTCCCTGTTCCAAAATTTCAGCGTAGCTAGCGCCGTTGATCTTGAGAGGAAGTTCGAATGATCGATCGCCCTCAAAGATGAGATGGGTATGTCCGTCTGTGAAAGGAATTGAGAGAAACTGACCTTCCCCATCAATATGTGGATCGGAGATCGGGTCTGATGTTATCTCCGTGATCACCCCGTTCTGTACTTGGACAGATATCGGTCCTTCGTGAAAGGTGAAACCATCGAAATACCCCGAGAGATTACTAATCTCAAGACTCATGGATTTGAATATTTGAGAATCTATTTACAATTTGTGTTCTAACTTTGTCTCTTTCTCCTTCTAAGAATGACGGGAAGTGCAAGAACGGCTAACAAGACAGGGGCAAATGAAAGCGGTACATCAGACATATTGGATGAGCTGTCTGGATTGAGTTTCATCTCGATGCTGAAATCTGCGATGGTAGAAGTGGGGTCGGGAAGGAGGCTGACTGCCTCGGTTACTTTCACAGTTGTCCTGAACTTGACGAAGGTATCATTGGAGTTGCTACTGACGTAAAAGACAGAATAGAGCTCGATAGAGTCACCTTCACCCATGCTCTTATCAGTAGCAAGGTTCATGGCAAAGTACTTCTTTGTATCAGAACCGGGGAAGTAGTCTTTCAGAGACTCGTCTTCGAGAAAGATCGTGATGTCTACATCATGAACATCGTCCGCGTCGGGACCCAGCTTCAAAACCTCAAGGTAGAAATAAAGACTGTATGTCTTGTATGTTGAGATATCGGGCTTACCAGTCTCATTGTTCTCTCGGTCTACTCCGACAACCAAAGTGAAGTTGATCTGTGACTCCTTATCAGCGAATGAGACAACAGATCTTTTGATCGTGTCCCCGTCGTCGAAGCTGGTGATGATGTTCTTCTCCTCCTTAGGATTTAGCACAATACCATACTTGAAGGGTGTAAACTCGGTAGTGGGATCGGTGTTGAGCGATACAGCCTCTTTCACAGATACCGTTACGGTTAGCTCAGCATCTGTAATACGCTCACCTGTACCCGATGGCATGATGTTCACGAATATTGTTGTGCTCTCTCCTGCGACAAGCTTGGTGTCCTTGTCGGTATATATTCCAGAATGATAGTATGTTTTACTCCCAAGAATGTTTGTCCTCGTGATCTCAGTTAGGATGGCGATGTCGTGGATATCCTCCGCATCCTTACCCAGTTCAACCACACCAATATCGACTCGAAGCGTATATGTCTTGTTTACACTTAAGGTAGGAAGACCCTCCTGATCATCAAGACCGTCATGCTCAAGGGTGACATTGAGCTTGACCGTGGACTCTTTCTCAGTAGGGAAGATCCCTCCCTTCTCTGACTCAACTGCTGTGGAAGTAGGGAGTACCGCGGCAAAAAGAAGTCCGAAAACAAACAGTGATAACAGTAGTCTTCTATTCATCAGTTATAGATTTAGTGTAATAAGTTCTTTAATGTTTTTGAATACATTCCCTCACAAGTTATAAAACATTAAAAATCATGAGATCCCCTATACTACTGTGAAAGATAGATCACCTCTACATGTTCTCAATGAACTGGTCAATGACGGCAAGATCAATGAGGCAATGGAGATGATCGACGGGATGGAGAAGATTCCCCCTGATATTGCGATATTCAAGACAAAAATTTTCGTTATTCTTGGGAAATTCACCGAATCCACTAAATTTATCGATGACTACTTCTCGGATGAATCAAATGAATGGGACGAGATTGACTTCACCCGCGGGATGATCGCTAAGGCATTCAATTACTCAAATATCGAGAGACTGGAGGAGGCAGATTCTCTTCTTGCTCGATCGGAGGAACAGGTAATAATACAGATCCCAAAATTCTCGGAGCTCCCCATAGGTCGTAAATCCATGCTCTTGGAGTGGTACTATGCGAAAGCATACAACCTCAGGAAATCGGGGAATCCGTCCAAGGCACTGGAGTACCTCAATGTCGTCCTCAGGTTGATTGACGATGATGCTTACATCAAACTCTCACTTCTCGTCGCCCGTATTTTCAACGAGACAGGATCGATTTACTACTTCCTTGGAAAGATGACAGAAGCAGAGGAGTACTGGAAGGAATCGTTGCGGATTAGGGAGAAACTCAACAATCGGTATGAAACTGCGAATTCTATGAATAATCTGGCAACACTTGCCTTGAAGATCGGAGACCTGCACACGGCCGAGACCTATCTTCAAGAATGTCTTGAGATCTACAAGTCTATCCGAGCGAAGGTGAAAATGGCGAATATCTACAACAATCTGGGATTGGTATACGAGGCCAAGCACGAGCTTGACAAAGCGGAGACCTATATCCAACTCGCAGTCTCTATCAACTCCTCACTCGGGAATAGCCTCTCGGTCTGTAATAACCTCATCAACCTCGCAAAGGTCTACCTCAAGAAGGGGAGTTTTGACGAGAGTGAAGGGATGCTTTTCCAGATCTTAGCAATGTTGTCAGACGAAGGAAACTTCATTCTGGAATCGGAGAGCCTTATGATCCTTATAACATTATACCTTGAAAAGAAGGATCAGAAACATGCCATACAGTACTTCCACCGTCTAGATGAGATCAATCATAAGAGCAGGAATGGTCTGGTAAAGTTTAGAAGAGATCTAGCGAAGGCGCTCCTGTCGAGATTCAGCAATCGTATTATAGCCCAAGCCGAAGCACAGATCCGCTTCAAGGAGATTATCCAGAATCCGGAGGTCCCGAGTGACATCCTTGTCATAGCGTACATTCATCTCTCTGATCTGCTCCTACAGGAGTTGAGATCAACTGATAACCAGACCGAGGTTCTAGAGGAACTTAATGAGTTAACGCAGAATCTGCAGGACATTGCTTTCGAATATCCAAACTACTCCTTACTTGTCCAAGTCCTTATCCTCAAATCGAAGCTGGCAATGATCGACAACAACTTGGAAAAATCAAAGAAGCTGATAGATCAGGCAATTGATGTCGCTACCAAAAACTCATTGCCCCTCTACCGGGAGAAAGCGGAGGCCCACCTCACGAGCCTTCACCAAGAAGTAAAGATGTGGGATCGCCTGCTCAAGCAGAACTCCTCCCTTGTAGAGAGAATAGAGGAAAGCGATGTGATTAACTATATGAAAGAGGTTGTCCGCAAATACGAGCTATGAGCCCTCTCAATTCATCAATACTTTCTGCAAAGTAGATATTTGACTCAGTTATTGCAAGCTTAACGAGGTCTTCCTTGGCCATACTCCACCCGACACCAATCCCCACAAGCCCAGCTGCAAGTGCGCTCTCCATGTCTATGACAGTATCTCCAACGTAGCAAGAATTAAGGGAGGCCTCTACTCCAAGCCTATGAAGAGCATGAAGGATCCCGTCGGGAGAGGGTTTTGGTCTCTCCACGTCAGAGGACGAGACCATTACTTCAAAGTACCTCTCAAGTCCGACTGTTTCTATCACCTTCTCGAGTCCAGGCCTTTCCTTCCCGGTGACAATTGCCTTGGGAATTCTGATGTCTCTAAGTAGAGACTCCACACCATGGTGAAATTTCAGATCACTGTAGGAGTGAGCAACTGAACGGAAATCATCCCTGAAAGATTCCCTAATAGCCGGGGGTAGGTCAAGGAGAAACTTCTTCAGGGGTTGCCCGAACTTGCTAAAGATCTTTTCGTCGCCCGGATAGGAAAGATTGTGCTTTCTGTATGCATACCTGAATCCCTCAAGGAGAAGATCCGAATTGTCGATTAATGTACCATCTAGGTCGAAGATCACAGCGGGCACAATCATCCACCTTCTGTGACCTTGATAAGTCCCCCCTTTGATTCTAGAAGTAGTCGTCTATCCCCCGGTTCTGGAGTTTAGTCCGTTCAATCTCTTCCTGTAGTAATTCTATGTACCTCTGATGGAGGTCCTTTCCAATTGTTAGCACCGTGAACTCGATCCTTTCTTTCTCCAGGGTATAGTACTTTCCAGTACCAGGGAGGTACCCGATGACGAGGTTGTCGTCCTTCCATATAACTCCGTTGGCCGCATCCTTTACGAGCTTGATATAGTTGTCGAGGTCAGGCTTCACAACAGGTCTGTAGAGTTCATCAGGGATAAAGTAGAGGTCCTTCTTACGGGTGCTTTTTGGCGGTAATTTGTAGAAACGGACCCCAAGGAGACAGGCGACCTCTATCGGTTGTTCTGGGATCCCGTCAATCTCCCGAAAAACCCGCCGTAACACCTCCTCGTCCTCGCTGGATGGATTCACCCCTCTAACACCCCTACTCGTTCGATACACCCGAACACGTTTTTTTGCAAGTGGTCTTACGAAAGCGGTGAAACGGTAGACCTCGGATGGAGCTCCGAGGTTAATTCTTGACATAGTTATCTAATGAAACATGGATTTTATGAGGACTTCGGAAGAGCCCCCCATCGGTAAAAATAGTAAAACTGTTCTTCACAAGTCTTAAATTCTTCAAATCCATTGCATGATTGGACTGATTATATTGACAACCGATTCTCTTCCACTCTTGGTTCAGACTCTAGAAGACGTCCTAGACTTGATCAAAGAAAATGTGGAGAGAAACTCATCACCTGTTAAGCTGAAGATTCTGCTCAACCAGCAGCTCGCGATCATGACCGAAAGTGTCAACGATTTTATTAGTAACCTCAATCAGACATCAGACGAGAAGATTGAGATTATCGTCCAGTCCCTCACGCTCCTCACAAAGATCATCAATGCTATTCCAAACACATCGGAACTCTCCAACGCTAGGTATGAGTTTATCACCCTTTCAAATTTCGTTCGGATGAGCTTGGCCAACTACAGCGCTGATTCAGGAAGAGCAAATGTAATCTCCTCCGCAAGTCTCCTCAGTCAGCTCCTCGTGGGGGACATCCCCCATATTGACAAACTTGAGAAGCTACCCAGCCTTGATGAGTACACTCACTTCAAGGAGAATTATTATTCGGTATACAATACACTTCAAAGTACGATGGCGTTCTACAACTCTTTACTCCAGTCTCTGAACCTCTTGAGAAGGGATTCTGCAGTTAAGTGGTTCAATGAAGTCCTTTGGCACGGGAAATTGATTATTGAACACTATAAGCAATACCCACTTCGTGACATTCTGGAGAGGAGATTGATTCGAAACTGGAATAACTTCTATAACAACCTGTTTACCATGACAGTCCCACTGATAGAGACTCTGTTCACTGTTCATGAGGTTTTTGTGAAGTTTGGTGGGAACTGGCCCGACGAGATCAACGATTACGACCTCATAAGGGTACGGAATGCAGAAGGATTGATAGAGCTCTCCAATTCACTGAAGACAACAATACAAAAGACAGTCGAAATACTTGACGACGCGTACAAACAGAAGTTGATAAACCTAAATGATTTCCATCGAAATCATCCGAACTTCTCTATTGTCACGGACTCACTAAAGGAGATTGACTCCCTAATACTGGAGGTACAACTCCATCAGGAAGGGGTAAAGAGCATCACCATTGATAGGCTCCAGCTTTTCTTAGATACCATCGAAGAAATCCTGAATTCATATATTGAGTATGGTGGGGGCTATGAATCAATCAGAGAGAACTTCCTGATTGACCAGATTGTCTCATTCTTGAGCTATCTTCTCCCTTACCATGCAGTACTTTCAGCGAAGAGAAATTCTATCAAAGATTATGAGAGCTATTTGTACAAACACTCGAAGATCATCAATTTCATTGGTTTTGAAGATGGATCTACCTTCCACTTTAAGAAAATCTTAGCTAAGATCTACGTCTACAGCAGAACAAATGGTATCCTTGATGTCAAAGAGACGATCGACGAGCTTCTTGATCTCAAAGATTACCTTGGTCTCAAGCCTCGGGAACAGTTGATGACACTTGTTCTTCTCATCATTCTTGCAAAAGCAGGTACACATCAAATAGATGAGAAGGAGTTGATTGACGACATCACCTCACACGTCTTCTTCGCGGATTCGCACATACATATCAAGGAGGAATTCATGACCTACATCTACTGGTTGTGTGAGAAGGAACCAAAGATGAATCCCACGATCAAGAAACTATTGTACAGACAGGAGTACAGGACATACGACATTATCACATTATTAATTCCTGATTTCAAGGGAATTCTGGGTTCAGAAACAGAGATCCAGTACATCCCATTCAACCGGGAGCTGGATGGAATATATTAACCCCAAAATTGGATACTTAGAAGAGTTCACCGTGTTCGAGGATATGCTCTTGACCCTTGTTCAGTACGTAGTCGTGGATAATTGGGGCCACCTTCTTAGCAGCAGCGATCGCTTCAATAGCAGTCTTAGGTCCAGAGACGTTGTCCCCCGCTGCGAACACACCGGGTATGTTCGTCATGTAGGTCTCGGGATCAACCTCGAGTGTGTGCCACCTTGAAATCTCCAGATTATCTTTCTGAAGTTCCTCGTACTCGGGCTCCTGCGAGATCGCCTGAATTATGGTGTCACACTCTTCGATGTACTCGGACCCCTCTATTGGCACAGGCCTTCTCCTGCCACTCTCGTCAGGTTCTCCGAGTTCCATCTTGATCAGTTTTACACCAGTCACCTTCCCATCCTTGCCAATGATCTCCACAGGGTTTGTGAGGAAGTTGATTGGAACTTCCTCTTCAAGGGTCTCCTTGATTTCCTGCTTCGTGGCTGGCATCTCCTCAAGTGTTCTCCTATAGACAATCTGTGCATCAGACCCAAGCCTTCTAGCTACACGTACTGCGTCAATTGCTACGTCACCCCCTCCGACAACAACGACCTTGTTACCGATGAGGTTCTTCTGTCCGTAGGCTACCTTTCTCAGGAAGTCGATAGCATGCATTGATCCCTCAAGCTCCTCTCCAGGAATACCCATATATTTCGGTTTGTGAGCGCCATGTGCGATGAACACTGCATCGTACCCTGCCTCGTAAAGATCTTTATAGTTGAAATCCCGCCCGTATGCCTTTCTCTCAACAAAGGTAATTCCTACATTCTCCAGATCCCTGATCTCCCTGTGAAGGAGTTTGTTACTTAATCTATACTCGGGAATACCGACTGCTAGCATACCCCCTAGCATCCTCTTCTCGAAGATTGTCACCTCGTCTCCAAGCTTAGCTAGTTCGTACCCTGCTGTTAGACCAGCAGGTCCCGATCCGATTATTGCGATCTTCTTGCCCGTCTTGGGAGCTGTTTGATAGAATGAGTCAGGCTTATCAAAATTATCAGCGAGGAATCTCTTGATATTGAGAATCTCTATTGGATCGCCCTTCTTTCCTGCAATGCATGAGTCCTGACAGAATGCAGGGCAGATCCGATTGAAAGAGCTGGGGAAGCAGTAGAAGGAGTCGACCATCTCCGCGGCCTTCTCGAACTCCCCCTCTCTGACGTGGACAAGCATGTTTCTCACGTCAAAATGGGCTGGGCATGCCTCCACACACTTTGGCTTCCTACACTCGTAGCATCTTTCTGCTTCAAGGACTATCTCTTCAGTAGTGAGGTAGCCCAGATTAACCTCCATGAAGTTGTCGATTCTATCACTGACGGGGGTATGATGTGGCTCAATTCGAGTTCTGCTTCTTTTCTTCCGCGGGGGTCTCTTTGATTCTGTAGTAATTGACATATATCTTCACCAAATTGGTCAAAAGTATAGAACCTATCCACTATTTAATACCCTTCGATGTATTTTTGCCAAATGTTTTCTAAATTTATCATGCAATCACCTGCGTCTGAAATATGGACAAAATAATATAATTTATGCAGGAATTGGAAGAATGTCCAGCAGTTCTCATGGCCCTACGAATCCCGCGGCAATCCCTATGAGCAAATGCAAGACTTTCAAACCAAGACAGGGCATTCGATCAGAAGTATGAACTGAATTGAAAATAATCTGAAATATCAGTACACACATCCATGACAAAACGTACCGTCATGCCCGATAATATCACTTGAGGGTTCGATTATCGAAAATTATATTTCGTAGAGACATCTTGCTATTTGATGCTCAAATTAGGTAGCAAGACAAAGGTTATCTCCAACCAGAAAAATATCGGTTCATGACCATAGTATCTGCTTATGTCCTTCCACATGGAGCATTAGTTCTCGATCCAAAAGACGAAGAGTCCTCAAGGTTGTCCCAGGCAATGAAAGTAGTTGCGAGAGAGATCAGGTCTCTAAACCCAGACTATATTTTTCTGTCGACACCCCATGGTATTGCGAATACCCATGACTTTTGTCTCTACCAAGGAAATGAAGCTGCAGGATCTGCAGAATGGGAAGATAAGTACACCGACTTCAGGATCAGTCTAAGGTTAGCAGATGATCTTACCAATGACCTCATTGACTCATTATCTGTCAACAACTCTGTAAGTGGAATACTCTGCTTTGGGGGGAGTTCACCATTCCAGCTCAGGTGGGGGGAAGTTATCCCCCTCTGGTTCCTTTACAAAGAGTACAACGAGAAGTTACCTCCAACATGCATACTGTCACAACCCAGCCGTAGATACACAGAGGCGCCCCAAATGGTAACGGAATTGAAGAGACTAGGAAAGAACATCAACCGTTACTTCGAGAAAAATGAGAAGAGAGTCGTGGTTATCATAAGTGGAGACCTCGCTCATACACATCAGGAGACTGGCCCTTATGGTTATTCAGAAGATGCTGAGAAGTTTGATGCCAGCTTCTCACGATGGGTAGAGGGAGAGAGCGATGCCTTCTTCGAGATGATTAGTTTGACAAACACTGCACTAAGTTGTGGTTTCACAGGGATCATGATGCTCCAAGGAATCCTTGAGGACAAAGAGGTGAAGGAGAGGGTCCTTCTTGAGAACCTACATCCAACGTATTACGGGATGCCTGTGGCCAAATTTCTATTTTAGCTGAAGAAGTTTTGTAACCTTCTCCGCGATACCCAGAAAGGACTCCTTGAACTTCCCATCTATGAGAAGTGAGGGTTCACCCTCATCTCCCTGAAGAACAACCTCTGGTTCCAAGGGAATACTTCCCAAGAACACGAGACCAAGTTCCTCAGCTAGCTTCTTACCTCCGTCCTTCTTAAAGACAGGAACCTCTTTTCCGCAGTGTGGGCAGATGAGACCGGACATATTCTCTACGATTCCGAGGATAGGCATACCTACCTTGGAGGCGAATCCAATAGACTTACGCACATCATGTGTTGCAACCTTCTGGGGTGTTGTCACAATGACGGTTCCAGATACGTTCTCGAAGAGCTGGGCAATTGTCAAGGGTTCATCGGATGTCCCAGGAGGAAGGTCAATTAGGAGGACGTCTAGGTCTGGCCAATCGACATCGGAGAGGAACTGCTTAATCGCTGCGATCTTGAGGGGACCCCTCCAGATGACAGGTGTCCCCAGTTCAAGAAGGAGATCCATACTGACGACGTGGACACCATGTGACTCGGTGGGTATAATCTTCTTCCTTTCCCGAGCAATTTCGGCACGAACACCCTCAAGACCCGCGATGAGCGGAATGCTCGGGCCAGTGACATCGGCATCCATGATCCCGACTGAAAGTCCTTTCTCGACAAGTGCTAGAGCAAGATTCCATGTAACTGTGCTCTTCCCGACACCACCCTTACCCGACTGGATAACAATCGTATGCTTTATCCCCCGGATAGTCTTCTGAAGAGCCATTTCCTGTTTCGTCCGCTTGGCAAGGTTTGGATCGATGGCCATGGGTTGTAAGTTAATTTTGGGATTGATCTCAGACATCTACTTCTCAGAGGCAATAGTATCCATGAATTTAATCTATTTTGATAAGTTCACAACCAATATTCACGCATGGTATATAACATCTAGAATAATACAGATTGCCCCTGGGAAAAAGAGGTCGACCGAGGAAAATACATGTAATATGTAGGAGTCATTCCTGTGAAGGATCTTCTTATCGATGGTGAACTGGATATTACCCATCTTGTCCTTCACATCCAAAGAATGACCCTTTGAATGATCCTTGCTGAAGTATTCCTTGCCCTTGTATCTGATCTGCAGTGTGTTCTCCCAGTTCGAGACCCGATTTAGTTGAAGAGATCCGATCTTCTCTTCATTGGAGTCATAGATGATAAACTGAGATCCAAGTATCTCACCTCTTTTCACCCAACCTACGACGTCTCCGTCTGCTCCGATGAACTTGTAATCATCTCGGGTTGAGAGAAGTTTCTGTTCAACGTTGTAGATGATGGTTTTCTTGTCGGATAGGGTGATTTTGAAATC
>WAMJ01000300.1 GCA_015522385.1 Candidatus Heimdallarchaeota archaeon | reverse complement strand
GTTCGCCTGACTACAGGAAGGGAGTAGTAGCGTGGGCTGTGGAGAACAGCACGATCTTGCTCATTAAGGCTCTGGAGTCGGACGACCTTGCTGGGATAATCCGCTATGCAGGTGATCTTGCGCACTATGTCGGGGATGCCTCCCAACCGCTGCACAGCACCGAGAACTACGACGGACAGCTCACGGGTAACAGGGGTATTCACTCACGCTACGAGTCTACTTTTATCGGTGAGTATTTCGACGATCTTTTTGAGTATGGTGACGTCGAAAATCTCACGGTCGTGGACGACCCCTACGAGCTGATAGAGGGGCAGATCGGCACGGGTCTGGAGGTGGTTCCTGCCATCATGGCAGCGGATAACAAGGCGGATGCAGTTGATCCTGGTCGGGGTGCGAAATACTATCAGGTCATGTACGATGAGCTGGGTGAGATGACCCGCGGTCGGCTGAATCTCGCTGTGCAGAACATCGCGAATCTCTGGTACACCGCATTGGTTGAATCGGGTAGGTACGCGCCCCCACAACCGACGAGCGGTATATCAACTGGTACGTTGACTGGTACTGGAGATTCGACCGAGGATGCTGTTACCCTCCCGGTTTGGACAATGCTGTTTGCTCTTCTCATCATCCGGAGGAGATTCGGGTCATCTCCCTACTCATTTCATTCTTCGGGGTAAAGATCACCCCCACCACCACCTTCTCTCTTCCGTTCAATCAAGATGACGATGACCGCTGTGCTGACAAATGCCACTGCTGTGATGATTCCCCGTGATAAATCCGACATGATGGGTGAGCTCTTGACGAGGAGGGAAGGAGAGTTGAAGATTGTGACATACACCGATGTGTTATAGGAACTGACCAAGTACAGGACGTCGTTGGTGTCACTGAATATGCTGAATTCGGTGTTGTTTTCAAACGTCCGATACTCTGTGTAATTCGTGAATTCATTTCTCAAGTCTGGGTAGACAAACACCATCTGGGTACTCTTCTCCTTCCCGTGGACCTCGAACGCAGGGACCGCTGCGAAGTTCCCGAAGAGGGTCACAATCCTGCGTAGAGTCGAGTCGAAGTTTCGGCTGTAGGGATCGATGACGAGATCGTAGCTATTCTTGGTCTCGGTGTCCTGAATCCTCATCAGGATCTCAGGTTCTTGGTGCTTGTATCCCAAGTAGAGGAAGAGCCGGCCTTCCAGTACGAAGAATGACGTGTTTGTTGGTAGACGTCCGTCGATCATAGGTATCTCCACGGTCTTCCTCAGTTCCCCGAAGGTATCCTCACTCGGATCGTAGAAGGCGATCGTTACCGTATCGGATACGAAGGTCTCCCCCTCATTCGGGGTGAAGTAGAATCGATGGTCGTACACTGCGAGTTCCTCGGGGTCCTTGCCCTGTGGGTACAGATACTCAGAGAGCTGGGTGAATTCACCGTCGGTGTACTTGACAAAGAAGAGTGCATCCATGAATTCCGTGCCATCGGTGGAGACATTGGTGGCGATAATTGCGATGTACAGACTGTCCCGTTTCATGAAGTAGTCGCTGATATCCATCGACCCGTGGATATTCGTCCCGACGATCGACTCAATGGAAATCCTACTATCCTCGTTGAAGTTCCTCAAGATGACCATCTCGTGGCCATCCAGCCTGAGTTGTAGACTCTGCGAGATCAGAATGTACTCGTTGAACGGTCCCGACAGTTGAGTACCACGTATGACTAGATTTTTCTCGTTGGTTATTGCCGAGTAGTTGTAGACATCTACTGATCCACTATTAGCCTGATCCGAGATGTTGTTGGGAAACCTGACAAATCCCTGTCCAGAGACGAACGGACGGGCGGAACTGGGTACATCGGCTGGAATTAAAGTAGTGCTTCTCGAGTTATAGAGCACCTGCTCGGTGTTGCTGAGGGTTAATGAATAGAAGAGATTGAGAATAAGCATACTTACAAGGAAGACTACCATTACAATTTTGGTTATATTTCTCACTACGGAGTACATTTTTTCCGATTACTTAAATCTTGAGAACATTTGATGGAGCAGATGAGTGTGCACCAAGAAGAGACTAGTGGTTCCAAACCGCTTATATCTACTCTTTGAATAGTCATGTTATGGATATCATCAAGGAGTACATGGAGTTTGACACCAATGGCGGGGCCCGCTTCCATCCCACGGAGGACAGGATTGTCTTCATCTCAGACAGGTTCGGCTTCTACCAGCTTATGGAACAAGATCTGAAGACGGGGGAAACCAGTAGACTCTTGGAAACGGAGAATAGGTGTACCAATCCCCAGTACTTGCATGACGGTACCCTCATCTTCTCATCTGATGTGGGTGGTGACGAGAACTTCCAGCTCTACGCTCTCAAGGACGGTGAGGTGACGCAGATTACTCACCACCCGAAGAGTAAGTTCAGGTTTGCATTCTCCACGGAGGAGTACCTGTACTACAGCGCGAACGTCGAGGAATCCAAGCGGTTCGACGTCTACAGGATGAAGATACCTCTGGGAGGTGAGCCTGAGCTGGTCACAAGGGGTTTTGACTTTCTCCCACTGAGCCCGCGGTGTGTGTCCAAGGACGGGAAGCTTGTACTGATCAAGAGCCTTGGCAATCTCTGGAACGAGATGTTCATCTTTGATGGAGAGCTCGCTTCCCTGACTGACCGGTACACCGAGAAGAAACCGAGGTTCCTCCCAGTAGAGTTCGTGGATGAGGACACTCTGCTCATCGTGTCCGACTACGAGCGTGACTTCCTCACCTTGGCCCTCTTTGATCTGAAGACGGGTGGGATCAACTTCTTGGAGGAGACGGAATGGGACACCTCTGACGTGAAGTACGAAGACGGACGTCTGTACTATCTGAAAAACATCGACGGCTCCTCGAGATTCCACATGGCTAAACTGGATGGAAGAGAGCTTCGGGACGTGCAGATTCTGGATTCTCCTGATGACATGGGGGTGTTTGTATCGGGTGACTTCAGGTCATTTACCAGCAGTTATGACGTCAAGGGCTCACAGATCGTGGCCTCTTTCTCCTCCTCGACCAGCCCGACGAATGTCATGCTTTACGACGGGAGTTGGAAGCAACTCACCGGTAAGGAGCGGGACTACTCCAGCTACAACTTCGTCAACCCCGTGCTTGAGAGGTTTGCGAGCTTCGACGGGTTGATAGTCCCCTACTTCTTCTACTCTTCAGGAAGTCCAAGAAGTCCTACCATTCTCATGATTCACGGTGGACCTGAGGGGATGTTCAGACCCAGCTTCTCCAAGGTCATCCAGATGTTCGTGAGACTGGGGTTCAACGTCGCAGCCCCCAATATCCGAGGGAGTAACGGGTACGGTAGGCTCTACCTCTCTCTGGACGACATCGAGAAGAGGTTGGATAGTATCGCGGACATCAAGCACCTCGCAGATCACCTCGAAGGCAAGGACGAGGTCGATGGCTCAAAACTGGTGGTGTATGGAGGGTCATACGGAGGATACGCTGTCTTGGCATCCATTACTGAGTACCCCGAGAGGTATGCAGCTGCCGTGGACATCGTGGGAATAAGCGATCTCTACACGTTCCTGAAGAATACTGCACCTTGGCGTAGAAGGATTAGGGAGGTGGAATACGGGTTCCTTGATAGGGATGAGGATGTTCTTAGGAGGGTAAGCCCTATCCACAAAGTAGATCGGATCATCACACCCACGCTTATCATCCAAGGGGACAACGACGAGCGTGTTCCTCTTTCAGAGTCTATCCAGATCCACGAGAAGCTCACTCAGAGGGGTGTACGGTGTGAGCTCCTGAGGTTTGCAGATGAGGGTCATGGCGTGACGAAGCGCAAGAACCAATTGGTTCAGTTCGATGTCACTTTGAAATTCCTGTTCGAGGTTCTCGGGATTGAGTTTGGCTCATAGGCTAGAACTGATATATTTCTCCGTTCTCTGATCATGGTGTGAGAGAACTCGACATAAACCTCCGTAAGAAATTCACGGAGGAGACCATCATCTGGATGGCCACAACTCGCCCGAGTGGACGTCCTCATCTTGTCCCCATCTGGTTCGTCACTGACGGAGAACATATCTACATCAGGACTGTGAGCAGTAGCGTGAAGTACAAGAATCTGATGAACAACCCATCGGTGTCCATCTCCATACAGAGTGGTGCGAAGCCTATCATCGGAGAGGGTGAGATGGTAGAGTATTTTCCACCGGGAGATCACGAGGACGTTGATGACCTCTTCGACCAAAAGTACGACTGGACGGACTACGGCTCGGCCTACGACGTGATATGTAAGTTAAGGATCAAGAAGTGGATAGCCTTCAATCACTGATTGCAATAACCACGAAATGCTGATTAGGTCAATCGCTCAACTTTCTTGGGGATCGTCTCATGAGGAGGATTACCACCACAAGAACGGTCACGATACCCACGGTCACTGACATGATACCCCCAATCGACAGCTGTGACATCGTGTAGATTATAGACACGAAGAAGAATGAGGAATTTGCGACCATGCTGCGAAGTGAATCCAGACTTGCCCTGATCTCTGAACCGACCATCTCATTGGTCTGCACCGACACAACTGGATGGATCAGTCCTCTGGCAATTTGGTGGAGAGCTATGCCGAGGAGCACACCGAATATCCCTAGATTCGGGATGAAGACTAATGCTCCGAGAAATGCAGAGATGAGTATTACCAACTCCACTTTGCCGCTGTAGAGTTTCCACCTGTTCGATGCAGATATGGCTAAGTAGCTCACGATATTGGCGTATCCAAGCACGAGTCCATACCACACCTCTCTGTAGTTGAGCTCTTCAAGCTTGGGTATATATGCCCAGAACAGTGGTTTGAGGACCATGGTTGAGATCATTGTGATGAGGACGAGCTTGGCGAAACTCCGGTTCTTCAGGTAAACCAGTGACTCTTTCCAGATCCTATTTATCGTGTCCAGCTTTACTCGTGTAGGTTCCGTGATCATCAATGCGGTGACTAGTCCAGAGACCATCAGCGCAGATGTCAACCAAAGTGTACCCTGTGACCCCACGATGAGAAGTGAAACTCCGCTCAATGGAGTCAGGACGATCCCTGACCCGATGGCGATCGAACTTCCTCGTGTGATGATCTCCCGTGCGTCCGTTCTCTCCAAGATGACAGTCGAGTCCCAGATCATCGCACTGTCCGCCCCGGAGTTGAGAGCGAGTGCCAATCCTAGTATCACCTCAGCGAGGAGGAAGGTCCCGAATGAGTTGCTGAATGAGTACATAAGCGTCCCCAATATAGCACAGATCTTGGACCCGACAAGAACGCTCTTACGACTGAAGTGGTCTGCTAGAATGCCAGAGGGATATTCGAGGAGGAGGATCACCACTCCGAACAGACCCTGCAATAGAAGTATGTCTGCAAAGGACATTCCTGCTTGTATCCAGATTACAAATATCGATGGAACAGCTAGGCCTAACCACTGGACTCTACCTACTAAGTAAGCTATTTTGTTCCTCGAATATGCTTCGTGTTTCATGTGTTTCACGATCCACTATCTAAAGGACGGGTAGAATCAAATAAGAAAAAAGAATACTCTATTTCCTACCTATCCTCACGTGCACTAATTATCGAATGGATTAGTCCCAGCGTTTGCAGTACACGATGACATAGATAGGTAATACCAATTCCAACGACTGGTATTAAAAACGTATGCTCTCATTTTTTTCGACATCAGATAACCAGTGTCAGATTGTCCCTCAGACCAGCAAGTGGAAAGTCGGGATCAATTTTGAGGATGGATTCCTCCGCTATTTCCACAAGAGACTCGGACGGTGTTCCCTCTATGATACTGATCATTATTGGAAGCACGCGGGGGGTTCCCAACCTTCCAAGCGCCCAGAATCCAGCTTTCTTGACCTCCAGCTCCTCGTCCTTCAGGAGGTCAACGAGTACACCCTCTGCAGATCGATCTCCGATGATCCCCAGAGCAAGTGCAATTCCGATCTTCTTCTGGAATTCATTTGCAGATCTCAGCTCATCAATCAAGGTCTCGGTATTCAGCCAACCCAATTTTGCAGAGGAGATGTACGTTCCTATTGCCACTCGGTGGAGTTGGGAGTTAAGAAGGATCTTGTAGACCTGCTCGAACTCACCTTGGGAGTAGTCGATCCACCTGAATGTGGCGATTCTGTTCTCCACAAATCCGAAGCTGAACTCCTTGATCGCATTCTCAATATCGGGTGGCCATACGGTGATGGCGAAGCCTACGAAGAGTGGGACGACCGACCACGAGAATGTCGTGATTGCTGCACTCCTTGTCCAGATGAGCATGTTCATTACCAGCAGTATCTGGAGCGACTGGATCAGCCGTGTTCTCCATGATTTCTGGAAGAAGTAACCCCTTCTAATTGAACGTACCATGAAGTAGCTACCAAGACCGAGCAGTGCAGACGGCAATGCACCGAAGAAGACGATGTATCGGATCTTGTTCTCGAAGTCGAGTAGTTCAATCTGTCTCAACCCACCTGCGAGAAATACAAGGTAGAGATACCCTAGTGAGAGCAGGATCGAGACGACGGTAGTGTTGTACCACCATGGTTGATCCTCATCGAGGTAGATTGTGTCTGCCCTGACATCTACTGGAAACAGCTCATTTTTTGGTAGGAGGTCGATGGTACGCATGATGTCGTACTGTGAGGTTGGTGGAGGAAGAATCTTGATGACGTAGTTAAGGACGAAACTGACCACGACCAAGGCGAGGATGAATCCAACTATGGATCCGAGCGGGTTCTGTGAGGAGGTAAAGAATGAGAAGATCACATCGATGAGTATGAATGACACACCGACGATAGCGATCCCGAGGTAGTACTTCCTAATGCCAATGTACAAGTCCTTGAGAATCCTCCACACATCGGTATACGCCATTAGTGCGAGGAATGGGGCGATGATGATCAGAGCGACGTTGATATACCCAAGATAGTCGCCAATGATCTCTACAGTGGTTGTGGTGCTGTCATAGAGATTGTATTCTCCAAGAAAATCGGGAAGCCCTGAAAGAAAATTCAGCTGGAACGCGCTCCCGGGTTGAAGGAGAAATGCCAGAACCGAGTAACTCGCGGAAACCCAGAATCTACCAGTCTTCCAGTAGATCAAACCTGAGAAGAACCCGAGGAAGAAATAAACGAGGAAGGCGATGAAGTACTGAGCGGGGTTGGTGAAGAGGAGCAGCCCGTACGTATAGGTCACACCCTGCATGAATGCCGGGAGGAATACCCCACCGACTATTCCGTATCTGAATGCACGGGCGTCATTGGCGATCAGACCCCTGAGAATGAATTCTATCGAGATATAGGTCAGAGCAAAACTCAGGATAATGAGGTTGCTGTAGACCTGCGGTGCGTTGCTCACCCTGATCAGGTCCGCTGCGAAGATCACGCTGAAGTCTGGAGAGCCAGGATTGAAGAGCGCCTTAACCACAAAGTAGTTCCCGAATTGCAGGGCAAAGAGGAACTTAACTAGTGTCGAGAAGAGGAAATAGAGACCCAGCCCAATGGCGAGCATCAGGACGGACATCTTCTTGCTCATCATCTGCTTGGGGTGGTTGTACGTCAACCCGAGCTTCCTGATCTCCATGTCTGACAGAATGATGACGAAGATTGGTGAGAGCAGACCTATCGAAAGGAAGCCATGAATGAGTCCCTGTCCAGAGTTCCCTGCTAATGTGTCTGCGGGATTGACTGGCTCAACACCTACTATTGCAGAGATCAGAAGATCTCCGAAAAATATTGAGATGATAGTCGAGAATATGAAAGCCGGGAAATAGATCTTGTAGTAGTGGCTTATGAAGAGATTTCCCTGAAACTGGGTAAATCTACCCTGTGGTTCACTCATTGTCGGTGTCCTCCTGAATGTCTAGAATTGCATCGAATTTTGACTCTTCAATCTTCTTTCTCTTCTTCCAGCTCTTATATATCTTGTATCCCACGAAGTAGATGACAACGAAGACGATGAGGTACGAGGTCACGATAATCCTCAGATTCTCCTCAACAGGTGTCACTCTCGAAAGTTCATTATCGTCCTCATCGATCTCGGAGACAGTGTCACCAGTGTCTATTTTTGCAAGGACATTGAGCTCTACATCGTCCAACTGGAGGAACTGGTCAAACTCATACACGATCGTGTCGTTTACCTGAAGGAATGGGTACGTGTCTTCGACAACGATCTCACCATTAATTGAGATCTGAAGGTCGAAATTTCCTGCCGGGAGGGATCCGTTAGATATGAAGGTTACCCGAATTTTCTCTCCAGTGAACCTCTCGGGATCAGCAGGGAGGTACTCGATGCTCTTGACTGAAAGATTTGTGAATCTGTACCAAGTAGCTGTCACACCAGTGACATTACGGTATATTGTCTGCGTGTTCATTGGGAGCGGGATGAAGCTCATACTGGGAGACATAGGATATCCTGAATAACCTGGAGAACTGGCGATTCCGAAGAGTGAATTATTTGCCAAGATGAATTTTCGATCAAAGATCCTCCCATAGGTGATGTCCTCGAATTTATCGTAGAGACCTGCCTCTCTCTGGGAGAGGGCATAGCCACCCTGTGTGAAGTCTATGATCGTGGTGTTGGTGTTTCGATTGAGGACGGACCAGCTGGTTGAAAAGCCATCGAACAGCGAGAACAGCTCTCCCGCTCTCATCTCCGGGGCTGCGATTAGCTCAATGGTTGATCTCCGTGATATGTAGCTGTATGACACTATCTTTTCAAGGCTCACGGTGATCCTACCTCTCAGGGCACTTATTCCCCTGATGTCCTCTGATGCCTTCAGGGTGGTTTCTCCAAATATCGTAATTTCTCGGATAGTGCCATTTGTGTAGGTGATGTTCAGCTCTGTAGGAACCTCGGGAATAACTCTTATGTAAGAGAGATCAATCTCCTCGTCACGATTCGCAGATATGTCTGTCTTAAAGATATACTCTTTCCCTTGGAGGAAGAATGGGATTGCCATGGTTGCAGAAGTACCTGTTATGTCCTGTGAATAGAATGCCCCAAGGATTGGTTGAGTTGAGTTGATGTACTCACCGGACTTTACGGGGATAGTCACAGTTGTGAATGGGTCAACAACAACGAACCTCCCATCTGATGTCCTTAACTCGGTGGACTGCGATCTCGTGAAAGCAGAGAGGTACCCGTCGAATGGAGCGATGTACTCGAATCCCATCATTCGAGCTGGGAGGATTGAGTAGGCGAAGGAGGTATCAGAATATATATCCTGATTATCCCTCATCCCAATTACTTGGGCTGGTCCCACGGTGATGATAAGTGAACCATTTGTAAGTCCAGGTGAGGTACTGGGTGAGAACTCCACTTTACCAGGGGCATCCAGCCGTATTGAGTTCAGACCTGCTTCATTGATGGAGAATGAGGTCTGGATAATCGTTGGTTGGAAGGTCCAGACAACAACCTTAGACTCCCCGTCTCCGTGTGATTCGTTGAAGACCAGAGGGATGAAGTAGTAGAAGATGTCGGGGCCTCCGCCGCCACCTCCTCCTCCACCCGGATTACCACTTGGAGGTGCAGGGTCTCCTTCTGCCGATCCCGCACTCACTTTTGCACCCGTTAGGGCACCACCGAGAATGAGGGAAACAATGAGCAGAGACAGGTACTTTGATGAGCTTTTCATCGTATTTTAACATACTAAAGGGGCGTTGGGAATTACTTAAAGATTACTTTGTGAGGTCTTACTAAATAACCAGATAAGGGAGTTGAGTAGAAATCTTACATTTCCTTCCTTTCCCCCAATTTGGGAGTTACGATAGGCGTCCAAATCGTTGAAAACTATAAAGTTCCCAGATCCGTATGTGCCACCAATAGCCAGAGCATGGTTAACCAACTCGGAGATTGGTCCCTTATCCACCACCTCAGAGTACCATACAAGCTCTGTGGTGTTCTCGCTGATGGAGGTCATCCCCATACCCTTGTAGTATATCTGCGAGATGCCATCGAAGAGGTCTTGGTACTCCGAGTCACTGGTGAAATTGTTGCTCGATACAAAGAGATTCGGGCGCCCCTCCACCTCATTTGTCAATTCAATTCCTAACTCATTCATCAGTGGACTGAGAGTGGTCTTGGACTCATCCGAACTGTTCCCAAATACAAAGAGATTGCCACCGGCTTTCAGGTAATCAAGGTACGGGATGTAAACAGAGGGATCATCGGTACGTGTGAACGTCTTCCCAGAGTCTGTGAAGACGAACTGTCCTGCATCGAGAAGGATGACTAGTTGGTACTCGCTAAGATTCGACTTCCCGAAATGCTCGTAGTCCGCGACAATCCCGTTTTCCCTTAAGACTGAGTCTAAGTATCTCAGATCACCTCTGGGAAAGTTGTACCCGCTCGCGGATAGGGAGTTATCCATCAGTACCATCTTGTACGGTCTGTCCGTCACGTTCATGGAGACTTCAACCCTGTTTGTTCCAGAGAGGGTAATCCTGGCGGTGCTGACATTCTGTGGGACTGTGAATCTCACCTCGACAATTGACCCCCATTCGCCCGATTGCACTATGTCCCATGTAGGATCAATAACATCTCCTCCGATTTCGAGAGAGGATATCAGATCTATCTGATGGATGATCTTGAACCTGTATGACACATTCTCACCAGAGAACCTTATTGATGGGTCTATCCCATTCGAAGCCTCTATGAGAACCGATGTGTTAGCTTCGGAGAGGAGTATGTCAAAATCGTTAATTATTTTTTCAATGTCTGGAAGACCCCACCCCACCTCTGCGGAATATTTATTCCTCCCAGAGAGTGCCAGAATAGATTGGAGTTGCTGGGGATTGAGGTCGTAGCCAATAGCACGGCCATACGCCATGGTAAAAGCGAGTATTCCCGTGATCGTAGGGGCTGAGAAGGAGGTACCTCGTGCACCACCGCTGACCCCACTCGCAGCGAACTCGACGACGTTCATCTGGTATATGCTCGATCCGACTGAGCTGAACTCAGAGACTGTACCGTTCTCCTCCTCGGCACTGACAGTCACGGTCCATGGCATGACTCCTGGCCACTGGATAATTCCTCGGCTGGCGTCACTAGATGCCCCACCATCATTACCCGATGCGGTGACAATGATTATGCCTTGATCTGTGTATTCACGGAGAGCTTTCTCGAACTCAGAGCTCAGGTAGAAGAACGCTCCGAGGGAGAGGTTGATTATGTCTACTTCCATGTCCTCTGCCAGCCAGTCAATCGCGGCGAGCAGAC
>WAMJ01000299.1 GCA_015522385.1 Candidatus Heimdallarchaeota archaeon | reverse complement strand
TGGAAACCACGGTAAAGAATCCTATAGGGTCTCACTACGAAGCTCATTTTAACCGGACATTGTCTAAGATCTACTGGTTAAGGGGTGAGTACGACATGGCACACAGCCACATCCAACACGCACTGAACTTGGAGATTGAGCTGAAGAACAAGCACAGGCTTATGGAGACGCTATATCTCATGATTATCATTGACCTCGAGAAGGAGGACAGGGAGGAGGCGTACAAGCTCTTCAGCATGATGAACGAACTTGAGCCATTCGAGCGAGGGAGTACGTCCTACTTCTATTTCAGGGTTGCAGAGGCTTCTATTATAAAGTCAGAAAACCGCCTGAGAGCAAAACTCAAGGCGCAAGAGATGTTTGAGGAGATCCTGAAAGAAGAACCTAAGACCTACGACCTGTTTATCTACACGGTGCTCAACCTCGTAGAGCTCCTCTTCCTTGAATTGCAGTCCTACGACAATCCCGATCTCCTAGACCAGGTGAAACTCATCGTTCAGCAAATCGAGACGATTGCGAAATCGCAGAACTCAACTCCTCTTAAAGTAGAGGCACTGCTCCTAAAATCCCAGGTGTCATTGGTGGAACTCAAGATGAACGAGACATTCAAGATTCTTGATGAGGTCAAGGAGATCTGTAGAGCAAACGAGTTCACAACCCTGCATAGCAAAGCTGAGTCCATTCAACGCAATATCGAGGAGGAGATTGAGAAATGGAACAATCTCTCAAGATCGAATGCCCCCCTGTTCAAGCGGATTTCGGAATCGAATATTATCGAGTACTTGCGTATGGTAGGGAAAATCATTAGTTGAATTAAAGGAAATTCTCGTCTAAAATTTCGGCACTTAGACGAGAATACCGCGAATGTAGTGTTTATTTTAAATAATTCACTTCACCCTGAGGTTACGTTTAATGTTCGAGAAGTACCCAAACCCTATTCGAATGTTCAGTTCAAAAAGGGACGAGTGGTTCCTCCAGACTCTGGAGAAGCTCGAGGTTCCTGTGAACCTATTCAGTGACATCAGGGATTCCCAAATTACACAACTCTCATTCGGAATCGAGAGCAGTAAGATCAGGAGCACCAGAGGGAAAAAGAAGAATCAGGAAGAGGGGTTCAACCTCTACACTAGAAGCACACTTGAGAGTTTCCTTCCTAGATTCGGTCTGTCCAAGATGGTCCGAGAGTTCATGGCGGAAAACGAATTATCCTTTGAGGATCTCAAGGAGGACTTCCTCTCACATCCCAGTATCGAGAAGTTCAATGAGCTTGCGAGAAAGCCCATCGAATGGATCGACGTCATTCCACAAGAGAGGATGGACGAGAGCTATATCAACATGTCCGAGGTCATTCTAGAGAATTTCTTCTCCTTGGTGATGGACAAACTCGGAATTGAGGATAAGTCCCCCGAAAATATCCAGAAAGTACTTAAAGAGAAGTCTCCACTTCTTGAACAGTTCCTTTTCCAGACTTTGAACCTTGACATCCTCAGGGCTCTGAGGGAGAAGAAGTGGAAGGAGGGAGAAAATGATACCCGCATTATTGAGCAGAGCCCCAAGGAGGGTGAAGTCGTAGAGGAGGACGACAAACCGAAGAGCTTCGAGCTTACACACGGGGACTACAGGGGAAGGAGCAATGTGCTCTACTCATTCATCCTCGAACTGATCTCCTACTTCGAGGATTCTAAGAATGTCCCTGCAGTGGAGAAGGACGACGAGGGCAAGTTCAAACCAAACATGGATCCTGTGCCAGGCACGGAGAATATGCCTATAGCACTGACTCTGGAGATGCTTCTGTTCAATCCCACTCCGAACAAGGACTACCTCGTACCTGTACAAGCACATATGAGACAATTAGCCAAGATCTCTGATGAACCTGAGAGCTTCTTTGAGATCCTCAGCAGAACGTATCACGCACTTGCCTCCGGGATCCTCATCCACTCTAAACCGTTCAAGCCTTTCGAGAAGCACTACAAGAATCTGAACAAAAAATTCTGGAGAGCACTCAACGAGGTAGACGACCCAGAGGCTCTGATCGGAGTTATCTGGATGCAGTATCTGCACATGAACACTATCGCCAACCAGTACAAGGAAGCAAGGGAGCACATCACCAATACCTTCGCGAGATTCGAGCACATTTTCTGGCAGGCGAGTGTGATGTTCTTCGGTAACAAGAAAGCTTACGAGACCCCATTGGAATTCTGGAGCGAATTTGCCAAGCTAGACAATCTCCAGCTTCGCAACGAGGATGATGCAGTCAAGATATTCGCTCGCTTCAAGGAGTTTCTTGAAGAGGCAGGTTTCGACGATGAGGAGAAGGCATCGAAACTGGACATCATCGAAATAGACCGCCTTTCAATCTACAAGAGACTCGCGTTCATTGGTCTCCAGTCTGCTGAGGGCTCGTACAGAGAGGATATCGTTACCTATATTGACAAGATGGATGAGATCCTGAAGAAGATGGAAGAGGAAGGCAAAGAGTACCCAACTACCAGCGGTATCGAGGGTGAAAAAGCCATCGTCAATTCCTTGAGGGATTCTCTCACAGTCTTTGACACCAGAGCACAGAAAGTCGAGGCTTAAATTCTATAAGTTTTAATTTCCAATTTACCAGTACACATTGGTGACAGCTAGTGGGAACTGATGATTTTCTCAGGAAGAAGATGGAGGAAGCTGAAAGATTCGATGCTATCACCAAGGATTACGCAACAGACACGATTCAAGAGACTGACCTCGCCGTTGTGATAACCTATCTCCAAGAAGTCATGGAAGGGTACCTCTTCAAGAGGATCGACCGTCCGAGCTTTGTCACAAACGATGGTGATTCGGTAGTCCGCGTGACCAATGGCTACTTCATAGTGAAGCAGACACTCCTCTACGACCTGAGGGGCAGGATGGTACAGAAGATCCGACTAGATGCTGTCTCTGACTGTGCAAAATGTGGGGGTAAGACCTCTACCAGCATCACCGAAGGATTAAAGGAGGTTATAGCACTCTCTACCGAGAGCAGTGAGGAGGAGGATCTGGATCTTCGTCTAGAAAAGATTAGTAGATCGGTGGTGATCAACCTATCTTTCCGAGGAAAGCTGGGATCGATCAGGCGGAAAAGATTGGTTGAAAAGAACATTGAAGTTCTGGATCTCATCATCAACAAGGACAGTGAGTACGCAGACTATGGGTACTTCTTCACCGTACCAAAATGCTCCTTGTGCAGTGAGAGCAATGGAGTCAACCTAGATGTGGAGGGGGTCACATTCGAGGTCGCAGAGCAAATTGGCGATGAATTGTCCTCAGATGGTGGAGTGAATGAAGAAAGAACAAATCAAGAGGATATAGTGGTACTGGGTGAAGAACATGAGGATACGCAGTCCTTGAGCAATGAGGAGTTCTACGAGATCTATGACAGGGTACTCGAGGGATTGAAACGCGAGATGCCGAGAGGAAAGTACGTTGGGAAGTCATTCCAGTGGGTGATCACCTTCGCCTTCGACTACCTCGTCCAGCTTCTCGAGACGAATGACCCCGAGGACGAGGTGAAGTACTTTCTGAAGGATCTGCTCTCGATGGGGAGGGAGATTGGTCTGGATCAATTTCCGGAACTATTAGAGTTGCAGGAAAGGTTTGGGTGGTAGTCACCCCCCACCTGTCGGTGGTATAAGAACCAGTTGGTGACCATCAGAGAGTACGATCTGTTCTATTTCCGAGACCTCGATGTTTTCACTGTTCAGGGCTATCTTCACACTAGGTGAGAGTTTACTGTCTTTGAAAAGTATCTGTGAGAGAGTTGGGTACTTCCTTACAAGCTCTTGCAGTACATCCCATGCAGTTGCCTTCTCGTGCAGATCCAGCTCGACTACACGGGATCCTATTGCATCCCTGATATTTGCGAAGGAACGGACAGTGATCTTCATTCAAGATAATTTCAGAAGTCGTAGATAAAAAGCCTAGGGCGGGTGTCTAAATTTGTAAATACTGATACGGAATTGTTGAATTGTTGTTAACTTTGAACTATTTTATTATTCCTGAATAGAAGATACAAATTTTTGAATTTGAAAATTATTAAGGTTCATCTCGTATTCATATTCTCCTGGAAGACTTGATTGACCATTGTTGTACATATTGACAGATGCATCAGGCTGATACCAAGCTGAGCGACTATATGTATTACTTCCAATTCAACATAGAGTGTTCTGGATACATCTAGGGTAAAACCTGGAGTGATGAGATTATAAGCTCCATGAACATCAGTGGCACTAAATGTAATGTAGTTGCTGGAAGCGATAACTTTACTGATTCCTCCCAAGTATGTTAATCGCACAGTCACTTTCACGTATTGATTAGGTCCTTCAAGGTGAGCACCTATATCAAAAGACACTGATGCCCTATAAGTTGTCCCACTAGTTCCACTATGTCCTCCATTTGATCCAAGGTTAGCAGTAGCAAATAAAGTAGTGATTCTCGAATACCCAGTAGCAAATCCATTTGACTTAGCAACTACTCAATGTCTAACTTGGGCGTAAGTATCATCGTGTATAACAGACGAGGCTGTTGATTTGTCCGATTTCCATACATTGGTAGAGTCGTATGCTCCTAGAAAGTCTCCAGTTTTAACTGAAGTCCAATAAGAAGCTTGAGTTCCTGAGAGTGATGAGAAAATGATACTAAGGAGTACCATTAGTCCCAAAGACATAATTTTATGACTTTTCCTTGCCATTGATTTGTTTTTTTTTTTGAATAAATAAAGGTAACGTTTATTATTATCTCAGATGACAAAAATGTGTGATCGAAATTAGTAGGGTTAACTTTGCCTATGGAAAAATTGAGGTCTTCAAGGAACTTTCAATTAACATTGAGGGGAAAATCATTGGATTGATCGGAGAGAATGGAGCAGGCAAGTCTACCTTAGTCAAACTGATTTTTAACCTAATGAATGTTAACTCAGGTCACATTAGAGTTGATGGGATGGATGTGTGTGCGCAGAGAAACAATATCCTTCAACATATGGGTGTGATGTTTGAGCAGCCTTCATTCCCAAGCTGGTATGCACTATCTGATTTTTTGGAGTATGTGGGATGTCTTCGGGGATTATCCCAAAAGGAAGCAAGGGATGCATCACGGTATCTACTAAATAAGTTTAATTTAGAAGAAAAATCACAGAGTAAATTTCAAGCCCTTTCTGCAGGGATGAAGCAAAAATTTGCCATTGCAGTAGCCTTAATTGGTAATCCGAAGTATGTATTTCTTGATGAACCCACCGCAAATTTAGATGTATCTGCACGATCTGAAATCTTGGATTATATTCATGAGATTGCTTGGAAGAATGACATGAATGTGATCATCCTCAGCCATATTCTTCATGATTTAGAGAAAGTTTGTGACCAAGTAGTTATTCTGCATAACGGTAAAATCAAAGCAAATTACTCGATGAGCAAGATAGTTGAGAGTAAGTTCATCCGTGAGTATGTAGTTAAGGTTCTTCCACCAGTATCTGTGTCTGACATAGTACGCAAGTTGAAAAAAACGGGGGTTGAATGTATAGTGCAGAAAGGAATGCTGGTCGAGTTTAGCCTAGTCGAACATTCTCAACTACTTCAGCTCACTGATCTAAATCCAACACCAAGAAGAAGTCTACTTGAGCAAGTATTTATGGATTCAATAAGGAGTGATTAAAAATAAATTTAGGGAATTTAGTAGTCATCACCTTCATACTATCACTGAGTGTAAATACAATGATAATCTATGGATATTCAGAACAGATCCAACAGACCAATAAATTTACAGAAAGTAATTTTACAATGGATTTCTCATTTGAGGTCTACAAAGGCACTCAAATATCAGGTTTCGTGATGTCAAACATCTCACATTCAATGAGTATTGTCTTTTTTCCAGTAGAGGGATTTCGTGAGGTTATTTTTGCGGGAAGCATAGAGAGAAATGGTACATATGACAAATTCATCCTTTCGATGGATTTCTTGAAGGGGGGTATACTTACTTTGACGATTAAACCGGACAATAAATTATCTATATTTAACTCTACATTTTTTGGCATTAACATCTCAAAAGACATTTCTCTTGCAAAGGTTGTGAATAATTTTTCTTCATCACTAATCTTTATGGCTCTTCTATTCGTCGCCTCAACAATTTGGGATCTTGTAAGGAAGAAGAGAGTTTCAAATTGGGATTTTTACGGTCAGGTAGAAAAGCCTAATGCCTTGTTGATCATGTATCCCCTTCTTCTCGAAATTTCAACATTTAGCTTCAGAATTCCAAACATGAAAGAGTACAATACACTTCAGGGACTATTAGCCTTTGATATGTTAGTGAGGCCCTACTTTGTATTCTTTTACTGGGCAATTATTTCACAAATTGGGTATTTTTATTTCAGAAGAGATGAACTCCATGTTCAAGATCAATGGGTAACTCGATTTGGTCGAGAGTGTACATTTAGGTATCGGATAATTAGGTCTATAATAGAAATTGTAGGAATTGTCGTACTGCCCATAGTGTATTACTATTTAATACACTATCTTGGGTTTCTAGGGACATCCCCCTCATATGGTAACATATCACGTCTTTTTCAATTTCTGGTAGTGATTATCGTTCCTACAGTACTGCAGATTTTTGAATACATAATGATCTTGCTTCTGATTCCAAATCTCAGAGCGGGAATTTTCATCTTTTTTAGTATTGGAATAGGCACAGACTTTTTCATCTTAAAACAAGGAATGAATGTATATACTTCCTTTTTGGGTTCTACTCTTAGCTCATGGTTAGGAGATAACAATCCTCTATCGAGTGTCTTATTTCCTATATCAATATTTGGAATTTTAGGACTCTACTTTCTTAATTTCGCTCTCTACAAAAAATCGGAGGTTATGTTTTGATGCAGAGCTTCTTACCAAAAATCAATCAGTTCTCAAGAATCATGCTAGTATACTCCCTCGTCTTAATTCTTGCAATATCAAGCAATTTGTCAGGACCTAATCAAATAACGCGTAGCATCAACCTCAAGAGTGGAGAGGACATTGCACTGAAGACGCATATCTCTGAAGGTCAATCTCTATTGGTGGAAATATCCAATGTTGTTGGAGATTTTACATTGATAATTTCATATCAAGATAAATCAAAAGGTATAGAGTTAAAATTCAGAATTTCAGAAGATAAAACTATTTCACTTCCATTTGAATCTTCGCGTGAAATCTCACTCTACATCATTTCAACGATTGATGCCCTTGCATCTTTAAAAATATCATTGACCGGTATGGGGACAGGAGTATATCTATCACTAATCATGACAATCATTTTCATTATGATTTCATTGATAAGTGAAATAGCATATCAAAAATCGATCTTTTCTTCTTATATCAAAGACGAGATAAACAGCATCAACAGCCTAGCAATACTTGGAGCTATGCTTATGTACTCCTTGTTTTTTAATCATGGATATAGTGAAGCATATTTCTCAAAATCTATATCTTCTCAGGAATTAGAATATTCTACAATGGTTCATGCGTATACTGCATATAGTGATTTTTTCATCAATTTCCGATTAATTCTCTTAGCGTTTCTTGTAATGTTATCCGTCAATAGACGTAAGGATACTGATGGTGTAGCGATCTATTCAACCCTACCGATAGATCCATTAAAGCAATACGTTTCTCGGACTTTAGTTCATCTAGCAATTATTACATTTATGGTTCTAAATGTATCAGTAATCAGTATCATGGAAGCAAGGGAATTTGCTGGAATAACAAATAATATCACGATATATTCGATTGTCTTGATTTTATTATTATTGACTTCATACCTTTTTATTTACACCCAGATTCTAGTCACAGATTTGATAAAGGAAAGATATGCTGGCCTTCTTTTGCTACCAATCCTAGGATTCATATATATACTATTTCCATTTTTCAACATACCAATTCTCAACTATCTTGTGCCTGTACTTGATACGGAGTCATTTCCAGTTCCTGACGTCCCTGTATTTCTTCTAGAGGTTGTTTTGATCAGTACTCTAATGATAATCTTGAATGTGCTTCTGAGAAGGTCTAAATACTTTAAACCAAATTGATTAATTTTGTCCGCTAGTGTATTAATTCTTCAATGATAGTTCTGATTGAATTGCTTGAATTTATAACAGAATCCACGAAATCATATTTGATTAGATTTAAATACTTAGTCATATACATGAATATTAAGGTCTTACTTAATACTTAATTATCATGTTAATTATTGAGGGAGAACTAAACAACGGAGAAATCAAAATGAAGAAGAAAATAGCTAAAACAAAGAAGAATGTAACATTTGAAGAGATGGAGGAGGCACCAGGGGACAAGAGGATGAATATGGCATACAAGGCCAGTAAGAAGCTGGTTTACACTCGGTTGGAGGACGAGGACAGGGAGAACATTCGGATTATCGAGAACCTTGACGACTCGGATATTATTGTTATCATGGGGGTGTATGATCATATTCACCATGTGCTCACCCACCTTAATATGCCTTTTAAGATGGTTGAACACTACGAGCTGAACTCAATACAGCTCAGGCCAGATCAGACCGTGTTCGTGAACTGTCCCTCTGCATTTGACCTGACAGCAGCCAGAAAACTCAGAACTTTTGTGGAACAAGGAGGTCAGCTAATCACCACTGACTGGGGTCTCAAGCATGTCTTGGAGCCTGCATTCCCAGAGATGGTGAAATTCAATGGACAACCTACTTCGGATGAGGTTGTCAGGATCGAGCTTATTGACGGGGAGGACGAGCTGGTCAAGGGGTTCTTGGACGAGAAGTCCGACCCTGTATGGTGGCTTGAGGGAAGTTCTTACCCAATTGAGATCCTGAACAAAGAGAAGGTCAAGGTGCTCATCCGATCTAAGGAACTGGGTGAGAAGTACAACGCCAACCCTGTCATGATACGCTTTGAGTGGGGTAAGGGAGTAGTCTATCACATGATTAGCCACCTCTACCTCCAGCGAACCGAGACAAGGGATCAGAAGCAGTCTATGGCAAAGGAGGAGTACCTCAAGGAGAAACTTGCTAATCCTGCTGCTTACCAAGCTGTTGCTGAAGAGTTAGATGAAATGGAAATCAGCTACGGTGAGATGCAGTCTGCAAGCAGTACCGTAGAATTTGCTTCCAGAGCAATCCTCAACCAGAAGAAGAAATTCAAGGGGAAGAAGAAGTGAAGAAGTCCGTTTACCGTTCAGGAGGGAAAACGTTTGACAATCCGATCCGCAAGAGGTTAGTGGAGAACATTGCAGAGGGGGTCATCACGGTAAATGGTCTCTCACAAGCCTTGGGTGTGAATAGACTAAAGCTCTACCATCACCTCAATGCTCTCGAGAGGGAGGGTGTGATCAGAGGTGAATTCAAAGGTTCACGGGAGAAGACCTACCGGATTGTGGAGGATGATGATGAGATAAAGCCCAAGGTAAGACCGAAAAGGATCACCATTATCCCCAACGACTCGAATCGTAAAAGGATAACGGAGCTTATAACCGAGATTATCTCTGTCAGCGGAGGTGACCCCCTCAATAACTCAGATGTCATTGTCCAGGTAGACATACACCTTGAGCGGGAGGAGGAGTATAAGGAGCAAAAAATGAAGGTGCACGCTGTTCTGATGAGGCAGGAAGCGGGATCTTAGGCAAGACTATAATATCCAAGTGACCGCAGTCAGTGTAGAATGATCCCGTATTCTGAATCGAACCTTGTGTATAGAAACAGAGATGCTATTGAGAGGCAGCAGGGGGACACAAGGGGGTTCTTCCCCGATGAGAGACCGATCGATCTCCATATGAGATTAGGGGTCATCAACCTCGATAAACCAGCGGGACCTACATCTCACGACGTGGTGTCTATGGTCAAGAGGATCTTGGGGATAAAGAAGGCTGGACACTCTGGAACCTTGGATCCGCAGGTGAGTGGTCTGCTCCCTATCGCCCTCAGTGACGGGACGAGGATTTTGCAAACCCTTCTCCAGCTACCAAAGACCTATGTCTGTAACATGCAGGTTCGGAATTCGGAAATCGATGTCAATTGGGAAGACTTTCTTCAGACATTTGTTGGAGAGATCTACCAGTTTCCACCGCTCGAGTCCAATGTGGTGCGCAAGCTTCGCAAAAGGCATATCTATGAGATTCGCCATCTTGATGAGCTTAACAATCAGGTACTATTCAGCGTGACCTGTGAATCGGGAACGTACATCAGGACATTGTGCGAGGACTTGGGAAGAGCCGCGGGTTGCGGTGCTTTCATGAAAGAGTTGAGGAGGACACAGACAGCAACCTTCTCCGAAGAGGACAGGGTGACGCTCCATGACCTGTTCGATGCATGGATGGACTACAAGGAGCTGGGGAAAGAGGAGGGAATAAGGCAAGTGGTTAGACCGATTGAGAGGATGGTCACCCACCTTCATGAGGTTATTGTAGATGTGTCTGCTATCAGATCAGTCTGTCATGGCACTGCTCTAGGGGTACAGGGGGTGCTTGCATACAGCAAGGGTATCGCCGCGGGGGAGACTGTTGCTGCGAAATCTCCGAAAGGAGAGTTGATTGGTATTGGCGAAGCCTTGGTAGATGATTTTATTGAGGGTAATGTCTTCAAGATACAGAAAGTTGTAATGAGCAGGGAGCTCTACGTTTAGAAATCAAGCTGGTAGCTTCCAATCACCGATTCGAAATCGAAGGGCAGGAGCTTGAGGAGGTGCCGACCCTGCTTTCCGCAAAGTACCCTGATCGATTCCACTTCTCTTTCCTCCATTAACTGACGAACCCGTCCTAAGAGGGATGTGGCTACGAGAAGATCATCTGTATAGATTGGTCCCATTTGCCAAACACCTCCCACCTCCGCCACTCGCACAAATCCCTTCACGTCGTCATCGACAAAGCAGAACGAACCACGGATAGTGTAGCTTTCTGGAGGACTGCTCAGCACGGATAGTGCTGTTTCTACGGAGTATCCAAGGTGTTTGCTCAGGAGCTCTGCCGCTTCTTGCATGTGCTTTTCCTCAAGATCCACACAATTCCTCTGATAACTTGGAAATTCAGTGACCGAACATTTTGCCTCCATCAATAGGTCAGAGTACTTGACAAATCCAAATGATTCTATGAGCTCTAACTTGCCCCAGTCAAATCCAACGTTACACACGATCTTCTTTACACCTTTCGATCGGAGCACATCTAGAGCGGCTTCGAGTAGAGCCCGATCAACTCCCTTGGAATAAGGGTGTGAAATCGGAACCATCAGATTTGCGGTTCTCTCTGCTTTGTCTCCGAGGTAGAGTTCATCCTCACCTCGCTTATCTAGTACTTTACTGGTTATGAACCCCACCAATTCTTCTTCAATAGCATACAGCCGAGTTGAAGGATCGAATTCAGGAGAGGAATAGATCTCTATGAGTCTCTCTGCACCAGTTTGAAAAAAATAACTCCATGATTTTGTGGCGAATTTACCCAACTCTGCCTGTTGCTTGACAATCTGGCTTGCTCGTGTTGGATCAAATGGTACTATCTCCACAGTCCATCATCATTAATGAGGCTAATAAGGATTTCAGAGAGGACTAGAAGGGCCAGAGGGGGGTGTTGGCTAGCAGGACAACGAGGATCAAGGTTCCTGTGTAGGCCAGAACTGCATTTGGTCCGATCTTTATTCCAGGCAACTCCTCATCAAAATACCTCATGAGACCTGCACCGGTACTGGGCATAGCACCGCTTTCCTTCTTCCGATTCTTCTTACGAATAGACATCTTCAGAGTATCGATTGTTTGTGGATTAATAAAGTCTAGGAAGCTAGACTAGTGGATGAATTCTTGAAGAATACTGCAGAGTAATTAGCTATGGACTTATTCAGAACATTCACTTAACCCATTCGCTTCCTTCCATTTTTCAGGTTTAGAGTTAGGGTAGTCAAACCTAGATTTGAGTATAGCGGTTGATAGTGAATGCTCTAAAATTCAATGGGAGGGAGTATATAGATTTAGTTTCATCTGTAAGATGACTGGAATTTAATAGATCTGGATTTCTACTTCATTGATCTGCCAAAGAGATGAGGAGCCAGCTATCGTCTGTCACACGGACTGAATGGTGGACGAGATTACCGTTGATATCAAGGGAGCTGTTAAGCTGGATCTTCGGGGGTATGTATCCACTGGCTATGCTTAGTAGTTGGTAGAGAACCGGTCTCCGGGGAGTATATGGTTTGTTGTACCAGAAGTAGTGATGCTCTCTCTCCTTGTCCGAGTTGTATTCTTTATAGAAGAGTTCTTCTTCGTTACCCTTGAATGTCACGTGATCCAGCACTCCTCCTTGTAATTCCCTGAGTGGGGTATAGTCATCCAGCCACTGCTTGACCTTAGTCCATTGATCGAGATCGGTCTCTGGATTGTTCTTCGCTTGTTCCATCACTGCGTCAAGAAGATCTGGGTAGAAATTATTGGATTTAAGGGAGATGCTTTCCCACCCGAATCCATCGAAGAGGTAGTGACCCCCAACAATTCTTCCGTACCACTGTGAGGGCAATCCTTGTGGATTCTCCTTGATGCCATAATATTTTAACCTCTTCCGATCCTCCTCTGACAGCTTCATTAATTCAGGAAAGATGTCGAAGGTTATGGGCGGGCTGACGAGTAGAGTGGGTTTCTTCTGCTGTTTGGACAGGAGTATCTCGTGAACTGTGCCTACGCTGTAGATGTTGGTCGGGACGAATGCTATCATGAAGTCACTGATGTCCGTCATCCGTAAGTCTATGTGTACTGTTTCCCAGAATTCCGTCTCGTAGAGTGCCCGTGTCTCTGGATTGGTCCAAAAGTCCTTCTCATACCTTGATTTGTCCCTGTTTACCCCCTCCTTTCCGTATTCATTATCTGGATCTAGACCCCGAATCGTTGGCTTGTTCCAAGGGTCGAGGACATTTACGTTGAGGGCTTGGAGAATGGGTGTAAGTACACTTCTCCAACCAAGGTACTTCTCAATCACCCTAGACCCGATGAAATCCATGGGGCCAGAGAGATACACCCTTGACCCGTCTAGAAGTGTCTGAACTTTGTCACTCACAAGTCTAATTGTATAAGGGTTTGTTTATACCTTTTGGTAGGTGGGAAATTATCTTATTTCTTTCTTTCTTCACAAAAAAATTAAGCTGAAAGTGGCTGTAGCATTGATGTCATTAATATCCCACTCCGCTAGTTTTTTATCTATCCCTGTGCGAACAATTACTGTGTCCAAGAGAAAGAGGTTTATCATGTTAGGAATCGTGGTCATTCTGACCAGTGTTATCCTGACGGACAATGTCTATTCTACGGTGAATTTTTACGGTGCTACAGAGGCAGAACATACCCTCTCAACCGCAATAGTTGGTCTGACCTTTGATCGTATAGTTGCAGTGGACTACACTACCTCCTTTTTCTTCGAATTCAGAGCAGAGGTTTGGAACTCGTATCCTGCTCGGCAGAGGATTGTGACCGAGACCGAGTGTGGGCTGCAGCTAGCAGTAAATTTTACCCCTGCTGAAATCAAATTAGCATCACCCGAGGTAGTTCCTGCTGATGGGAACTGCAAGACACTTCCGACCGAGGTGGTCTACCAAACTGGACTTAACAAAGAGAACCTACTCCTTGGAATAAAGTTTAACTACGTCCGGGAGGCAGACCTCCCAAACGGGATATACGATCTTACCTACTGGTATGGCGTAAACCCCGAATTCTCCAATAAACTGAGCAAGGCATACACCACCCGAATGGAGGTAGTCAACGGTGAGGTTGCTAGTGTTACCGTGCCTGATCTTCCTTCTGAGTGGGGAGAAACCACTAAATCCAATCTCCAGCTTCCGATTGAATTCCTTCTCCCGTTGATTATTTTCCCTATATTTCGGAAGAGACAAAAAGACTAGTAGGTATGGTCATTCAGATGGCAAGAAATAAGAGAAAGTCCAAGGTTGACCAAGAAAAATCTCTGGAAAACTCATACTCACGGTTCTGGAGTTATCTTTTCATGGGCTCTCTAATCATGCTAACCGCAGAGGTCTTTGCAGGTTCCAGTTTGTTGTGGTATCTTGATATCTTCGCTCTGCTTGTTACCCTACCACTCTACCTTTCTCATATGCTCCTCTACTATAACTTGGCAAAGAGATCGGGAAAGACCTCTATCTGGCATATGTACCTATGGGGTATGCTTCTAGCTCTATACGAAGCTCCTATAACAAAGGTTTTGTGGATTGGATACAACTCGGATACACCTCCAATCCTTGGAAAAATAGGTGGTATTGCGGTTTTTGAATTTATAACTCTGGTGTTCTTCTACCACCCAATCTTCTCTTTCATCTTCCCCCTATCAGTTTTCCAACTCTTGTTCTCAGGTAGAGGACGAGTGCTTCCCCCATACTGGCAGAAGTTTGAGAGACTTGGTACTGTTACACAGATATTTGTCATGTTTTTCATCATATCACTATCGTCTTTGTCAATGGTGAGCAGCGGTTTCGCGATACCCGTCCAGTTTCTTGCTACGACTGGGTCAATCCTTATTCTTTCGATTATTTACAAGTACAAGGGATCACAGATCTCAGAAGAGGCGTTGGTTTTAGGTAACAAAGGGATGAAAGTACTAGTTGGTTACATAGTTCTACTCTACACATTCACCTTCTTCACTCTAAGACCTGAAGGTATTCCAGTATCCATTCTTCCGTATCTCATCATCATTGTCTTTGCTATTTTCGTCCTTCTCCTCATCTTCAGATACGTCAAGGACTCCAAGGATGTCCTCCAAGATCTTGAGGTGGTGAATCTCCGTCCTCTTGCAGTACTTGCCACTTTCTTCGTAGGGGTAGGTATATTATTCGGTGCATTACCTCCAGTGACCATTTTTGTCATGGTCATCGATATCATCCTTTTTCCCGTTCTTGGTATTCTTCTGTTCATACGTCTTATACTCACAAACAGATAATTCGTAGTGAATATCTGCTAATAATTTCAATAAAATTCTCACATGTCATCAATCAGTAACTCCAAGTTAATTAATGAAATTCAGTGCTGACTCTTGATGAATGGCAGTTCGGTTCCGAAGTTGTACTCCTCCTACATTGGGACTTCCCCAGATGAGCAGGAAGAGATGCTGAGGACAATTGGAAGATCAGACGTCAAGGAACTCTTCGGAGACATTCCTCAGGATCTGATACTTGATGACTACATCGATATACTCGGGCCACTCTCAGAGAAAGAGCTTGACCGGCTGTTTACACGTATCTCTAGGAAGAACAGAGTAGACGATACCCTTGCTTTTGTGGGTGGTGGTGTGAGACAGGTGTATATCCCCGCCTTCCTCGAAGAAGTCATGAGAAGAGGTGAGATCTACACCGCTTATACCTCCTATCAACCCGAGGTTGCTCAGGGCATGTTACAGATGGTCTTCGAGTATGAGAGCCAGTTGGCAGAGCTTACGGGCATGGATGTCATAAATGCATCCCTCTATGATTGGGCAACGGCAGTTGGTGAGGCCATCAGGATGATGGTGCGTATCCAGAGGAAGAGGGACACAGTTCTAGTTCTCAATCCAATATCCCCCAGAAGACTAGAAGTAGCAAAGACCTACACCGAAGGCTCTAAAATTAACATCCATGTCGTGGAATCTGAGGGTGATATCGACGTCGAAGCTGCCAAGAGACTAATTGCTGAGGATGCAGCTCTTGACAAGAAGGAAAGGAGACTTGCGGGTATATACTTCGAGGTTCCCACTTTCCACGGTGTTCTACCATCGAGAGTCAAGGAACTTATCGACCTCGCACACGAAAACAAGCTTCTCGTCACTGTAGGAGTCGATGTAATTTCACTCGGAGTGATTCAGCCACCTGGTGAATACGGTGCAGACTTTATTGTAGGTGAGGGGCAACTCCTAGGGAATGCAGTTAGTGCAGGAGGACCTCTCCTTGGAATAATAGGTTCCAAATATAATCGAAAATGGATCCAAAACTTTCCTGGTAGGTTGGTTGGGATTACAAAAGATGAACGAGACGGTGACGATGCTTACTGTATAACTCTCTCAACCCGAGAGCAACACATAAGGAGGGAAAAAGCAACTAGTAATATCTGTTCAAACCAGACGCTGATGGCAGTTAATGCTGGTATTTACCTCGCAAGCCTTGGCCCTAAGGGAATTGAAGAACTTGCTCAAGGGTTGGTGGATCGTGCACACTACCTTGCATCGAAGCTGAAGGAATTGGGATATCCTGCAGTTTACGAGCCTTTCTTCTGTGAGTTCGTTGTTGACTTTGGAGGGATTTCTCATGAGGATCTTGAGAAGATGTTCCTCGAAAGAGGTATTATTCCCGGTCTCAAACTTGCAGGTGAAGGTTGTATGAGATTAATTGGAGTTACGGATCTGATGAACAAGGAGGATCTGGACAAGTTTGTGTCCGTAGCAAAGGAGGTACTTAACTAATGGAGCCCAAGAAACGAATACAGGCTAAGTGGCCTGAACCATTAATCACCAGTCTTGGAGGAAAGGGTAGAAGAGCGTTCATTCCAGACCCTGTCGATGTACCGTCAAGTACCATCCCAAGCGACTGGAAGAGAAAGGACAAGATCAATCTCCCTGAGGTTGGTGAGCTCGAGCTGGTTCGCCATGTCGTCAGATTGTCACAGATGATACACGGGGTTGATGTGGGTTCATATCCTCTCGGTAGTTGTACCATGAAGTACAACCCGAAGATAAATGAGAGAATCGCCCGACTGGAGGGATTCGCAATGGCTCATCCCGATGTTCCTGACGATGCACAGCAGGGAACTATTGAGGTCATTTACCGTCTGCAGGAAGCATTGAAGAAACTAACTGGATTCCATTCCGTTACCACTCAACCCGCAGCTGGGGCAGCAGGGGAGTTTGCTGGTGTAATGACAATCAGGGCGTACCATTTGGCCAACGGTGACACTAAAAGAAAATCGATTATAATTCCTGACTCTGCTCATGGTACCAACCCTGCGAGTGCAGCTATGGCTGGATTTGAGGTGATTGAGATCCCCTCGAATGAGCACGGTGAGGTCGACCTCGAGGCATTGGAGAGTGTTCTAGATGACACTGTAGCTGGTTTCATGCTGACAAACCCCAACACTTTGGGGATCTTCGAGAGCAATATTAAGAAGATCACGGATATGGTGCACAGTGTTGGTGGTCTTTGCTATATGGATGGTGCTAACTTCAACGGGATTATGGGTATGGTTCTCCCTGCCCAGATGGGTTTTGATATCATGCACATGAATCTACACAAGACATTTACTGGGCCCCATGGAGGTGGAGGGCCAGGTAGCGGTCCAATTGGTGTTGTGGAAAAGCTTGCCAAGTTCCTGCCCACACCTCTGGCTGCCTACGATGAGGATGCCAAAAGGTACTACTGGGATTACTCACACAAGGATACCTCCTTTGGAAGGCTTCATGGATACAACGGTAACTTTGGAATAAATCTCAGGGCACTTGCATATATCTACAGGAATGGTGGTGAGGGGCTGAGAAAAGCATGTGAATCCGCGGTACTCAATGCAAACTACCTCCTACACAAAATTAAGGAGATTCGAGGGCTGACTGTTCCTCGCCTTGGAGAGAGACCGTGCAAGCATGAGTTTGTAGCGTCTGCAGCACCCATGACCATGGATACACATGTGACTGCTCTTGACATCGCTAAAGCGATGCTCGACTACGGTGTACACTCCCCTACTGTTTACTTCCCCTTGATCGTCAAAGAGGCTCTCATGATCGAGCCTACTGAGGCGGAGACATTGCAGGATCTCGATCAGATTTATGCTATTCTACAGAAGATATCAGACGAGGCTTATTCTAACGCAGAGCTAGTCACAAAATCTCCTCTTACCACCGCTTTTGGAAGGGTTGACGAAGCCTCATTAGCCCGAAAACCTGTACTGAGTACAAAGATGATAGAAGATTAGGTTCTTCTTCTTCTAATCAATTGATATGTAAGGAGTGTTGCCCCCACTAATCCTATTGGAAGTAGCAATGGGGTGTCCTCTGATGTAGACGTTTCCTCTGTTGTAATTTCAGAAGAGGTATCTACATCTGAGGTCAAGACATACTTGACATCCTGTCGCTTCAGTGTATCCTTGTGAGAGAATGTCAAGACATCATTCACACCTTGGTCAATGACCATAGCATTGATGAAATACGATTGTGTGGTCGCGAGAGGAACTGTGAAAGTTTTCTGGACGGAAGGTTGATCCATCGAGAAGTCGAACCGAAACTCCTTGAGGGTGGAATTATCCGTGTACTGGATCCTAACCGTGGTTCCCGAGACAGTCTTATCAATATCCCTGATCGTAAGAGTGACTGACACCTCCGAGTCCACTGAGAAGTCGTACTGGTAGTCGGGTACAGTTGGAAAATTCCCAAGTGCAGTGTTTATGGCCCAGAACACATCGTCAACATGCTTGACTTCATATCCTCCAAAATCAGAACCGTAGCCGTAGAAGGTAACGGGGGTATTTGTGTGACCAGTGGTTGACCATGAGACATTGATGCTAGATATCCTGTCAATCCTCAAAGCATTCCTTGAATCCCTGTCCATCGAGTCCGAGGGGAGTGTAGAATTCAATCCTGAGTAGTCATGTACCTTTAGTCCACCAGTTTCATGATCTGCTGCCACTACGACAATGGTGTTTCCATCATTTTTGGCATATTCAAGAACATCCCTCACCGCTTTCTCGAACATTATCGTCTCCATTGCATTCTTTATCGTCTTGTCAAGTGCAGTCTCCGGTGTATTGAAGAGTCTATGACCTGCTTGATCGATCCTCCCTCCCTCGATCATCAGGAAGAAAGGTGAGTCTTTCCGGTCGAGCACCTCTACCGCTGACGAAGCCATCTCGACAATAGAAGGTTCTATGTCTGTATTCCGGTCAAGCTCAAATGGCATATTAGGGACATCCGTCCCCTCGCTCTCGAACACACCGAAGAGTCGATCTGCTGTTCCTGTAAGATCTAGGAGTTCGTCTCTGTTTACTGCTACCTCGAACCCATTCTTTGATCCTATGTCCCGTGCATATGATATATCCCCTGAATTGAGATAGGAGGCATTCAGACCACCTCCCATATACACATCTAACTTACTTTTGATGATCTCATCGAAAATGTCTTGGGCATGGCTCCTCTTATCGTCATGGCTTGCGAAGACTGCTGGTGTGGCATGAGCTACCTCTGTGGTGGTGACAACACCTGTGGCATACCCAAAATCGTCTCTAAGGTACTCAAGGATAGTCTTGTAGTTGTGGGTGGCGTCCTTATCCATGGAAATGCGGGCATTTGTTGTCAACTGCCCCGTGGCAATTGCAGTGCCTGCAGCCGCACTGTCTGTTATCTGTCCATCAATATTCGTAGTGTTGTACCTAAATTTAACAGGGAAGTCTGTGTCCATGATACTGAGTTCTTCACCCCCATACTCAACAAGACTTGCCAATTTAACTTGTTCAGGAGCCATCCCATCACCGATCATCAGGATGATATTGGGCATCTCCTCAAGTGTCTTATCTTGCTGAATTGAAACTTCAGGAGGAATCGATGCTGATCCAGATATGATCAGGAGTATCATTACGACCACAATATGGTAATATTTCATGAAACTGTATAGATTGAAGAAGTATAAACGCCTTTTTCTCGGGGAATATTATTTCGATCTTAGGTTCTCAAACTAAGAAAGACAATAATTATATGAATATCTCCTGAAGGCTGTAGATTGTTCCAGAACTGTACTCAGCAAGAAGCAACTCCCCATCATGTCTGACTCCAAATGTAGACAGAAAGAAATTTTCCTGATTCAGAACTAATCCAAAGTCCGTCTTCTCTCCATTTTCATATTTTAATGCCCAGATATTACCAGAGGCGTAGTCTCCAAAGATGTAGTAACCTTCAAAAGTAGGAATACTTGAGCTGTAATAGACATAACCTCCAGTGATAGATATACCTTCTGAATGGTTGTACTCATGTATCGGGTCGATGTAGTCACCCTCGCAAGGATCGAGGGCGAAACAGTGATTCCCCTCTTTTGAATTCCATCCGTAATTACCTCCTTTTTCGACTAAGTTGATCTCTTCCCATTTGTTCTGACCGACATCTGCCGCCCAGAGATCCCCTGTTTTCATATCAAAACTCATCCGCCATGGATTCCTGAAACCGTATGCCCATATTTCTTCCCTAAATCCTTTGCTGTTCCCAGAGTATGGGTTGTCCGATGGGATGGAGTAGGGGTTCCCATTGTCCACATCAATCCTCAGGATTGATCCCAGCAGTGTGGTTCTGTCCTGACCATTATTCCCTGGGTCGTTTGCCAGACCCCCATCACCCAATGTGATATAGAGGTACCCATCGGGACCAAACGCTATTTGACCTGCATTGTGATTTGCATACGGTTGCTCAACCTCCAATATTACAACCTCACTATCGGGATCTGTGATATACTCATCAACTGTGAAGCGTGAGATCACTGTTCTCCGAGGATTATCTGCGGTGTAGTCTACAAAGATGTAACCACTCCTTGAGAAATCGGGATGGATGGCCATCCCTAGTAATCCCATTTCTCCTCCTGAGGTCACCCTGTCTGTTATGTCAAGAGAAACAACTGGCTTTGATTTATACTCTGCAGCATTCGGAATGACCATGATTCTCCCTGCTTGCTCCACGACAAACAACTGTGGAGAGGCATCAGGTGGACTCTGGATATCCACGGGGGACGTGAATTTATATTCGTACTCTTCGAATAGAGTGATTAATCCGAAGTCCTGTGCTTCGTCACCAGTATACTGGATGTTCAGTAGGGGAAGAAGGAAAATTGCAGTGCTGAGGAGTACCGCGAGTACCACACCAAATACAATCTTTAGTTCATTTGAAACTGAAGGCATTATCCCTCTTATCCCCGTGAAAATAAGAATGTTACACTATCACGAAATTTCGAGAGATAAAAGGAAGGTCAATTAATGGGTAAGTCTATATTTAATCCATGACAGTGACCCTTCTCAATGAAGAAGAGCAAAAGATTGCACTAGATATCGCTTGGAGCACAATCAGAGCCGCAGTTACCCGAACCCCCTATTCGGTTAATGTCTCCGAACTTCCCTCAGTATTTCAGCGTGTATCGGGTGCATTCGTTACTGCGTACTCCACCGCAAATGGTAAAGAAGAGCTACGTGGTTGCATCGGGGTTCCACAACCTGTGATGGCATTGGGAGAGGCAATCTCGAAAGCAGCTCGGGATACCGTTACATCCGACCCCCGTTTTCCAAGGGTCACCCAAGATGAGCTTGATTCCCTTGTAATTGAAGTAGAGGTGTTGAGTCCCTTCCAAAAGATCACGTACAACTCCTTAGAAGATCTATACCGCCAGATCACTGTCGGGGAGGATGGTTTGGTGATCTACACAGCGTCAGGCTCTGGATTACTTTTACCTCCCGTCCCTGTGAAGTACGGGTGGGATGCAAGAGAGTTCGTCTCTGCCTTATGTAGGAAAGCATGGGTGTCTGAGAATGTGATCATGGATGATAAGACCGTAATTATGAAATTTCAAGCTCAAGTTATTCGTTAAGCTATTTTTCTTACAATGGTGTCCGAATATGAGATGTACACCTTTATGTAACCCCGGAGCTCTTCGTCTAACTTGGGGTCTCCTGTGTCTACATACAGTACGGGTAGCCCCTGCATCTTCTCGGGGGTGGCTAGGACTCTGATATTCTTCTTACCCACGCTCTTGATAACATTGGGTGTGAGCTGTTTATTTCCCCTGCCAAAGATGTGTCCCTGTCTTCCAATGGGGGTGATCCATATCTCATCGAGGGAAATTCCCTCGATTTCACCAGCTGTAGCATCCTTGAGTATTCGCGTTCCGTGATCGTAAACATCGACCCCAAGTAATGTCTTAGGTAACTCTAAATGCGTGAATATTGAGTGGGTTGTCCCTCCAGGTCCAACGGCTATTGTGTTGTCTAGCCAATTATTGTCAAGGATTCGCTCTGCGATCATCTCCAAAACCCGCTGGTCGGAAACTCCTCCCCCTCCTTCCTTGCTCTTCTGCAATGTGTCAATGACTGGAACCCTCACCGTTCCAAATAGCTTTTGAGTAGCATGTCCCTGTCGGTAGGCCTCCTCATCTAGGTCTAGTATCTCAACCTCCATACTCTCTCCTGTCCATCTACCCAGTGAGATGATGTCCTCTGGTCGATGGATAAACACTCCTGAGAAAATCTTCACCCCTCCTGGAATTCCGAGAATAGGTGTGGATCCAACAACTGCTGCGATGTCACGGGCGGTTCCATCGCCACCAATGAAAACTATTAAGTCTACATCCCTCTCCTTGAACTCCTCTACTGCACGAATTGTGTCCTCTTGTGTGCTCTTCTCAGGCATCTCAAAAACCACTTCCCCAATACTAGGTGTGAGAGAGGTGACAAGCCATTCAACAGGTAGAATACTGAGGTCAATCCTTGCGAGGATCTCTTTGTAGGGTTGCTTCGCCCCCTGCTCAACTGCTTTCCATGCTTTTTCTACCTCGTCGGTTCCCTTCCACGCAAGCTCTGCTCCTACACCTGCTATCGGATTGACTAGTAGACCTGCTCTCCATCGGGGATTCACAAAGGATAAAGAGCCTGCAACATCTTAAATAGTACTTTACTTGTACACTCCAAAGCCTTAAATCTGTGGGATAATGAGAAAGGGTATGTCAAACCGCCCATTCGTCAAACAACTTATTTTCACAGAACCAGTTCTGGCAGGAATGGAGAACACCGCTCATCTGATCGGCGAATGGCCGACTCCCAGTTGGAAGTTCAAATCAGCATCCACAACGGTAGAAGAGTCTACCAGAAGGCTTATTGTAGATGTTGAAGGTGAGAAACGACCCGGTATGGCTCTCATGGTTATCCGGCCATTTGAGCAGGATATCCCTGTTTTGGTCCCGTCACCTGGTGAATGGATGGTGGTGGTGAAAGGAAGAGCGGGGGATCTATCCGTTAAGATAACAGCGACATAATCTATTCACGCTTTTTCACGATTAAATCCGTACTATTATATTCTCAATTGATCCACCTTGAATCATGAGGGACATCCCATTTGTAGATCCATATCTAGATGACCGGGAGCTTCAGGCT
>WAMJ01000298.1 GCA_015522385.1 Candidatus Heimdallarchaeota archaeon | reverse complement strand
TGGCGACTGCTCCTCCCTTGGCTTTCTGGATGGCGTTGAGCACCTCCTTGAAGTCCTCCTCCAGCAGGTCTATCCTATTGGTCAGATCCTCGATCCTCTTCTCGTAGTCCTCGACAGTACTCTCTAGCTGCTTCTCCAGCTCCTGTATGATGCTATTAAGTTCACCTACGGTCTTGTGATCAGTGCTTTTGATCACGTCCTCGGGGACAAGTTCGTCAAAATCCACTTTGTTACGTCTTCTGGCCATTGGCATCACGCCTTGCTGTTCTCGTGGTGAGACTCAATGTTACCGAGCAGATTCACGAAGGCCTCGTTGACATTTGACCCGTCCTTGGCGGAGGTCTCGACGTATGGGATTTCGATGTTTGACCACTCGGAGAGGTTCCTCGCGTACTCCAGACCGGAGTCGTAGTCAATAGAATCTGCATTAAGTTCCCTCAGGTCGCTCTTGTTACCGATAAGAACCATCGGGATTACCTTGTTCTTGTTGTTCTCCATCAGCTCGGTGATCCACTGAGGAATCTTCTCGAAGGTCTCGGCCCGGGTTATATCGAAGACCAGTAGAGCTCCGGAGGCACCTTGGTAGTAAACTTCTCGCACACTCTGGAACCTCATCTGTCCTGCGAGATCCCAGATCTGGGCGACGATCTCGTCATCTCCCAGCTTGACCCGCTTGACTGCGAAATCTGCTCCTATAGTCATCGCGTAATTGGCTTTGAATCCTTCTCCTAAGTAACGTTTTCTCAATGCTGTCTTACCTACAGCACCCTCACCGAGCAGTACAATCTTGAATATTTTTCTCCGGTTGCTCATTGCCTATTCCTCTAAACTGTTCAATACTTCATGAGATACCCTAATAGATAAAGGTAACTCTCACGAGTTCGGTAATTTCAACGGAATTTTTAGCATTATTTATTTTACGCGAAACATTCTCACTGTTAATGGTGAGTTTTTTCTTTCTGGCCCTGATGTACAGTGATTTCAAAGCGGCACTCGGGTGAGCCAGTTCCTTGGCATGCGATCTCCTTCACGATGGGGTCGAGTCCAATTAGGATCTGCAGTCTTCCAGCGATGTATCCCGCGAGGTAGTCACAGAAGGTCTTTCCCAGATCTCGTATACCGCTGATCGCTCCGTACTCCTCGATCATGATCACCCTCCTGAATGGCTCTTCAGGATCTTCGTGGCTCAGCCTGACCTCACCCCACTCCCGTGTGAGCGAGCTTGCCGGGTGCGAGAGGTACTCATGGAGCAGAGACACCCCTGTGGAGAAGTCGACCGGAGCCTGCACATTTCTCCTCTGTACAAGTTTTTGCAGGAGTTCCTTGCCCGGACCGAATATTCCCAGTTCCCTTCCACTCGAGTACAGGATTGATCCCGTGAACTCATCCATGAGCTTGAGGGCGACGACTATTGGCTGTAGGGCACTGACGTGGATGAAGTCTGTTCGTTCCCTCAGCAGCTTTCTGAAGAAGAGGCTATCCTCATGCTTCAAGGTCAGCTCGTGGATGACCTCGTAGAAGTATTCTCTCCGCTCTGCCTTGTCTACCTTGTCCTCGTAGCTGGGAAGTTGTCTCTCGTCAATCTCGTTGGGAGCCAGTAACTCGATCTCGAACTGGCAGTACTCGTAGCCCATTGCGTGGCACTGCACCTCTGTGCACTTCGACTTGGTGCCCATAATTGCGGTCGTGATTCCAGCTAGCTGTCCAGCCGTAAAGTCACACAGTGGCTCTCCTATATTTATTCCGATGGACGCTGAGGCAAGTCCCCAGATGTTGAGTACGATCTTGCGATCGTTCACGCTCTGGAGTTTAGCGTTCTCCGCAAAGTTAGTCCTAAGGAGTTCCCTATCAGAAAAGTAAAGCTCGAAGGCGTCTGCGAGGTACCTGAATTTCTTCTGTGTCTTACTGGTCTTACCCAACCTAGGTTCAAGTAGGTTGAGGATGTGGTGAAGCATACCTGTAATCCCGAGCTGTTGCCCTGCTCTGTACAGTAAGAACGGAACCAGTGGATCTAGGCTGTAGAGTGAGAGAAGAGTCAACTGGTAGGGTGCGAGGTGAATGAAGTCACCGATGTTCTGCCTGAGCTGTTTGGATCCATTAAGAGAGTCCCAGAAATTGATCGTAAGGTAGAGAAGGGATTGCTTACTTTGATCTATGAGCTCCTTGGATTGCACGGCGTGCTTCATGATGGTGTCCCACAAAAGCTCTCTGACACTGTCATCGTCCATTCCTCCTTGAAGGACGATCTGTTCGTTTATCATCAGGGTCGGAAGATGCTGAATATTATATCGAGTAGCTGCCTCTGGTGTTGCTTTCACATCTATAGTGTGAACGTGTACGAACGAATCCATCCCCTGTCCGATGACCTCAAGCGTGATCTTCTCTATCGGGGGACAATAGAGGCAATCTTCGCTTGTGAACATGACTAGTCTGATGGGGTGATTCTCGGACATTTTCCCTCTACTAATAGAACATCTTGAGCTATATTATCCTTTCTACTCAGGAATGAAATGGTTGTAGAGTATATCGAACGGATATTTGCCGTACTTTATCATAGATTATTTTATTGATCATTTTGGTCTGTGATTAGTGAACTCAGGTACTCAGGATACCCGGGCAATTCTGATCGAATCCCTTGGCACCCTGTTCTCAAATATTGACGGAAAGAAGGTGGGTAGAGCGGACGACCCGAGGTACGAAGCCCTGCAGAGGATTGACCAGAACTGGGATGACATAATCTATGAGGATTTCTGGAAGGCGATCATTGAGACCTCGAACATCGATGTCCAGTCGAAAGCGATCTCGATCCTCTTGGAAAAACGAGGGATAAAGGCGTATGGGAGGATCTTCAGGTACATTGAGTCGGGGAGGATTGCGGACACTGAGTTCATAGCAACGAGCTTTGCCAGATTGCTCTTTGAGCAGATGACCGGTGATTACGAAGACGCTGACTTGACGTACTCGGTGACGGTTTTGAGCAAGTCTTTCACCCGGGAGAAGTCGGGGATATACGTACTTCTTCGTCCAATGGTCGAGACCCTTTTGGATCTGTTGGCCAACCTCAGATTCGACCATGACTACAGCGAGAGGTATGAACCCACGCACAGAAAGATTGTGGAATTCCTCACTGAGATCCTTGATGGAATGGCTAAGGACATGCTTCCTCATGTAGTATCGATGTTCACCACGTCCGCCAAGAGTACGAAATTCACGAGGTTCATGCTCAGTGAGGTGGAACTCCCCTCCAACCTGAGTGCCATGCTTCTTCTCAAGAGGAGGGCAGGAATCATCCGGCTCTCCAAATTCAAATCCATTATCGAGGATCACTCATTCCATCCAGTAACTGCGTTTCTCCTCAGGAAGTTGGTATCGTTCCATGAGATTGAGCGTTACAACGCTGCTAATATCCTGAAGGATGTGCTTCCTGGTTTCTACGGCGAAGTTGATAATGAGGGGCAGAACTCCTATTCCCACCTTATGCTGGGACCGCACTCTGACAGCTTCCACTCCTTCCTCCAGAGCCTAGAAGACACTAGGTTAAGTTTCCGTGTCGTTCTATCATTCCTGAAATTGAATAAGAAGTGGAATGACCTTACAGATGATGATTTGGGTAAGATTGTCAAGGAACTCAACTACAATCTTCACATGAGGGATTTGACCTCGGGAGTAAAGAAACTGGACTACACCAAGAACATTGAGCAGATCGAGGAGATCAAGCCTGTTGAGCTCAACGCAGAAGAGTCAAAGTTTGTTCAGACGCTGGAGCGCGAGCATCTCCTCCACAAATTCTATGAGGAGAACCCCGAACCTCTGAACCCCCTCGAACAGTTCACAGAGATGTATCCCGAGGCACCTGAGGACATCGTACAGGTTCTGTTTCTCATGGACAGGAAGACGGTTCTCAAGCTTGAGGAGATAGGTTACCTACTGTACCTCCTTGAAGCAGAGGAGTTCTCGTACACATCCATGGTTGAGCGGAAATCAGAACTGGTCACCAAACCCGAGGTCGAAGAGATCTACCAGTTCATCAGCTACAGGAGCAGGAGGTTCCTGCTGAGAAACCGGGAGAAGGGAGTGAAGCTAGGTGACAGGATCGTATTCTACAATGATGAAACGTTCGATCTGTTGGCATTCAACGCGCTCTACCTCCCGTTGATCATCACCCGGTTCATTCGTACCGAGACGAATCCCAAGATCCTTGAGATAGTCCTCAGGGTGTTTGTTGGTAGTATTATGGTTCGAGACCTTCCGAGGATCCTTGGTGTCTCCTTGGCACAGGCTATTCTCATAGCCCTCGAACGTGAGATAACAGTCGGGGTAGAAAGCAGGTTAATCTCGCTCTTCTACCAGACCATCGACACCCTCGGTGATGGGGATCTGGAGAGTTTGGTGATCAAACTTGAGCAGAAGTACCACATCCCGCTGTTCGCGGGATTCCACTTCTTCATTAGAGCCCGACTGAAGAATCCAAACACTGAGTACGAGGGGACCTTCGCTTTCAGGAATCTCGAGGTAACGGTACGGATGACCAAAGCCCTGCTCGACCTCCTGATCGATGGTCACAGTGAGTTCCAGGATGAATTCTTCAACCTTATCAGTGGGTACCGGAAATACGGGGAGAGATACATCCCAATGATTGATTCGATGATCAAAGAGAATCTCGACCAGATACCCGAGAGTGTAAAATCCCACTTTTCGAACAATAAGGATCTGGTTCTTCGGGTCCTCTTCTCCCCTATCACTGACAAGAGGGACGCTGGAGAGAGGGTGATGTCTCCACGTCGGAAATCGGAACGGAGAATGAGTGATATGGGCTATGACAAATAGAAATGATGATAGGACTAAGAATCAGAATAAACTTCCATAAACTTCGAGCTCTCAGAGAAAGAATTATACCCGAAGCTGAGAAACTCAAATCCTAGATGTCTTTCAAGAAGGTGGAAAGAGCGATTGAGTTCCTTGAGAGAATAGGTCTGACCGAGATAGATATTGAGGTCTATACCCTGCTTCTCGACTCCCCTCCTCTTTCAATTGGTGAGATCCAGCAGTCCCTTGGGCGGATTGAGTTCCTCGAGATCGGTGCCTCGATCCGGGACATGCAGGATATTGGGTTGGTCAAGGCGACAAAAGGAGATTACCACAGGTATTTTGCAGTCCTCCCGTTTCTCCGCGAAGCGGTCACTGTGGAACGAGAGACAATTTTTGCTCTCAATTCCCTTGTGACCTCAATCAAGGAGAAGAAATACGAGGTAGATAAGAAGCTTGAGGAGATCGAGGCTATCGGTCTACCCAGCTACACCTCCTCTCTGCTCTCATCCTTCACGGATCAGTTCCACTCTCCTGTGGCCAAAAATATACAAGCAATCCGTGAGGCTACCACTGATACGGCAATCAAGGCACACCGGATATTCGAAAACAAGAAGGAGTCGATTCTCTCCATCCTTGGAGGAATTGACAATGAACTCTCCGACCTCTTGAAATCATCGGAGGAACGTTTTTCCCGTACGAGCTCAGGTGAGTTTGACAGTATGGTCAAAATCATCGAGAAGCAAAAAAGCGAAAATGAGTCTGCGCTCTCCAAGGGTCATAAAGAGATCAGCGCGAAGATGATCTCCCTCAAGAAGGCGATTGATTCCATCAAGAAAAGCATGGAGAAAACAGCTGACAAGTTGGGAGAGGAGATCTCCAAGCTCTCACAAAAGAGCGAGCAGCTCAAGGCAAAGGAGATGGAGCTGAAGGAGGGTATTGCCTCCATGGACGCACTAAAGCAGGATCTACTCTCCACGCTTATTACCGCACGTGAGAACCTTGCGTCCAAGGTTCATGAGGGTACTCCCGAATCTCCCGCAACCGGGCTTACACGCGATGAGATCAAAGCAGAGTTCAGCACTTTGATGGAAAGCGTGAAGGGCAAGACCGCGGATTCTATGCAGAGCCTTCTGGACAGTGTGAAAGAGCTCAGGGAGGGGCTAGACATGGAGATACTTGAGAAGAAGAATGCAATAAACTCGCTAGGTGAGGAGGTCCAGAGTATCCTTGAATCCACAGAGGAGAGCATCACAAAAATAGGAAAGGCTGTGAGTGACACCCTGTCCAGACTTCACGTCGACTTCGTGTCTGGTCTCGAAGAGACGTCCAGTGAGCTATCCTCCAAATCTGCAAAGATGAACGAGCTTGTATCAGCTCTCCACTCGGAAGTTCAGAGCAGCGTGGAGAAGGTGAAGAAGGCCTCGTTGGATGATGTGGGTGGTTTCTTCGAAGAGCTCTCCGAGCTGGTTACGACCACATTCAAGTCTCCCGAGGAGTTGATCAAAGCCTTGGAAAAGACACTCGTCTCAATCTCCGAGGATCAGGTCGACAAGTTCGTCGAGTCCAACACGCATCTGGTCAAAACCCTGATGGATCAGATTCGTGAATCCGAGGACTTTAACACAGGTCTCCTCTACGAACGTATCAACTTCGCCAAGACGATGCTCGAGGGCAGGGGTGCAGATTTACGCGCTATCCTTCGGATGAGTGAGAGCTTCGATGTCAAACGACCGATTGACACGGGCATAGTCCTAGGTCTACCGGCCATCTATTCGACCCTCAGTGACTTCGTGCTCAGGACTAAGAGGATGGTCACGGTTGTCACACCTAAGTTTGATGAGGGCATATTCAATGTGGCAATTAGCATGAGGGGTAAGTTCCGGACAACGATTGTTACAAAGTTCAACCCAAAGAAGAAGGATGCTATCATTAAGAAGGCGAAGGACATCGGAACTATCTCTCTCATCGAGTACGAGGGTGAGGACATCCTCGCTTGCTTCAGGGACAAGGAGGAGATAGTCTTCGGGTACATCGTCAAGGGTGAGGACTGGACTGCAGTGCGTTCCAGTCAGGACTCGATGATCTCACTCTTCGAGGACAGGTTGAACGAAGTCGTCATCAGACGGTCGAAAAAACTCGTCTGACTTTTGTATCTCAATATTTTTATCTCTAAGATTATATTACTTAATTAATGAGCTTTGACGGATTCGACGACAATCCCGATTTCTTCAAGATCATCGAGCAGATCGTCAAGCAACTGGAGAATGCACCGGGACCATTTGGAGACCTCTTCAGGTCTCTCAAGAAACAGTTCGAGGACATGGATCCAGAGGAACTCAACAGGATGATGAGGGATCAGATGGGGCAGGGTGGTCTACCCTTCGATATCAACAACCTCATGAACGGGAACTTCAACTTCTTCGAGATGGCGTCAAACCCTGAATTCATGGAGAAGATGCAGGAGTTCCTCAAGAACGCCAATGTGAAGGTGGAGGTGCACCCTGTCTCGCAGGAGAAGGAGGCTTACTACGAGATCATTGAGGAGAACAACGGTGGACAACTCATCGTAGACATCCCCGGTATCATGGACCTGAGATCCGTTTACTGGGATCTGGAGGAGGGAGAGGCCAAGATCTACACAATCAACGATGAGGGGGACAAGTACAGAGCAGATGTAAATTTCCACAGACCCGTGAAATTCAAGGAGGCATTCGTCACCCTGAAACACGGTGTGCTCACCATCCCCTTTGAGTACATGGCAGATGAGAACTTCGTCTAGACCATGTACCTAAAAAAGAGCTCCCATTTCTTGTACTTGATTTTTTCCTCGATATTACACATCTCAACGAAGCTCCTAATCCGGGAGGCATTCTTCAGCACATCTCTCTTTCGAGGAAGGTAGTTCAGGAAATTCTGGGCGACAATCAGTACGATCTTGGACTTCCCCCTTGAGGTGAGGACATTAAACCTATTTATCTGGTAGATGAATTCCTCTTCCTTCTGCAGCTGAATCTTGGAAGAGACTCCAATCGTGCCAATGATGAAGTCCCTGTCCGATCCTTGGAACTTCTCCACGGAGAATGTGGTGCTCCTGAGCTCGTCCATGAGCTCCTCTGCACTCATTTTAGATAACTCGTATATCTCGTCGAAGATCAGCCTGACTATGAGCCTACCGTGTGCATTATGAGGTGCGACGATACCTATCCCTTTTCTCCATACCTCTTTTTCCTCTTTGATTGTTTCGGGGTTCCTCGCTTTGAAGAAGGCCACTGCTAGATCCGCGGTTATTTGAGCTTCAATCTCTGACACGGCTGTGTCGAATCTGGAATCATGTATAAGACTGATCATTACCTTCTGTGGATCAAGGATTTCTAGAAGTACTGGTTCTGTGATTTTAGTAAAATCACCTTCCAACGTCTTCGCTCGGTTAGGTTCAGCGGTTGTAAGATTCTCATAGATCCCCAATGATCTTGTGAACTCAACGATGTGGTCATGTGATCTGTAATTTACGCTCAGTTGTCTGAAGTCAAGTTCCATATGCTCGACGTAGTAGCTGAATATGCTTGAGAGTACCCGTTCAAGCTTGGTTGGAGGAGTCACTGGTTGGACTGGAGGTAACTGGTTGTGGTCGCCCACGAGAATGATCTTCGTGAATTCATCGAAGCCAGCGTCAAAATCCAGATCTAGATCACCATGATCAAGGATAAACCCGTCTTCATCAAGATCAGAGTTCACCCTCAATCTCGTAGGGATCTTTCTGGTGTAGATCACTGCTGACAGGAATTGGTCAACAGGCATCTGTGAGGCTTCGTCCACTATAATGTAGTCGAACGCGAAGTCCGGATCAAAACAGACCTTTCCACCCTTCGGCGTCATCATATGGTAGAGCTGGTGGGCATTTGCAAACATCACGAATGTGTCCTGCAACTTATCCGTAACCCTCTTGGTCTTGGTTACAACCCTAGACTGTCCATCGAGTTTCCACGTATTATTTATCCTCACAAAATCCCTTGCGTTCTCCACTGCTTGCCTCCCCGCAGATCGTACAAAGATCTTCTCGACCCCACTCAGGACAGTAGATGGAGAAGAGTTCATCTTTTCGAGGATGACTAACTTGGCTTGGTACGAGAATGCTGTGACCAGAATTTTCACCTTGGGGTTTCGTCTGAGGATCTCCTCGATAAGTGCGGTTATCGTCTGAGACTTCCCCGTTCCAGGTGGTCCCTGAATAAAGCTCAGGACGGAATTGAGGGAATTGAGGATAGCTTCTGACTGCGATGGGTCTGGTCTTGGAATAGTGTCGGATACTAACTCGGTAACCTGCTGCAGAGGTTTAATCTGTTGTAGCCTTTTGGGCGCATACATGTATACCTCGGCGATATCTATGCTCTCGGTCCTTGGAGGTTTTATCTTCTCGATGGAGAGTTCCCACATGTATGTGAGCCTGTGTCCTAACCAAGATTGGCCTAAGGATCTGTAGGTCAGAAGGCCTTTTGATCCGTCAAACAGCTTCTTTGACCAGTGGTCACTGGTTGTGTTGAATAGGTACCATTGTGAAGAACTATGCCCTTTGTCCTTCTCAAACTCTTCGATAAAATTCTTCCTTTCCTGGTAGGTCTCTATCTGGTACCTACCCCCTTGCCAGGTCATGGACTTTATTCTCACACCCCAGAACTTCACCTTTCTGTAGTCTCGGTACTCTTCGGGTACCAGCAGAAGGTAGGAGCCGATGTCCATTTTCATATTCGTGGAAAGACCCTCTGTGGAGAACTCATAGGAATAGGTTTTTCCTCCTCTTGGACCAGTATGTGAGGTCACCATGATGTCATGAACCTCTGCTGCTTCCAGTTTCCCAACTGAGTACTCGGGGTACATATGGCGGAAGTTCTCTGATTGAAGCTCTTGGACAGTCCCTGTTAATTTGGCAAAGAGGTACCAGACCTTTGATATCTCGTGGTAACGCTCAGGAAGTACCCTCTGTTGGAAGCTACTCGTTGTCACGGGTCTTGCATTCATGGAGATTATACCCCACTCTTTCTGGAACTCTCTCTTGAGACCATCGAGTACTTTGAGCTTTCTAAGACTCTGTTTCCTGATCTCACTGAGGATGTCGATCTTCTTCATGTTGTCAGATTCTGAGAGGTATCTGTGCCACTGGTTGAAGTCCATGTAGTTGAAATGCGGGTTCCAGAAATTGTAGGATATTTTGAAATTCCTGTCGTAAGTCCTCCAAATATCATGCCAAGTATAGTTAATTGGGAGAGGAAAACCAAGAAATGTCTCTGCGAAAACCCGGAGGTCATAGATCTTGCTCATCTGGAGATCGTTCTTCACCTTACTCTCTGATGGTGTCAACCATGTTGCCACCCTCTGGAAGTCCAGTCGTGTAGCAGGGTTGAGAAAGAGTCGGTACATATTTCTCTCCATCATGCTCTCTAGGGCGGAGAGGATATCTCTTGACCAGTAATACACCGCTGATCTGGGATACTCAAGGTATTCTCCCTTCTGTACTCTGACTGACTCCTCCAAATATGTGGTCACCGTCACGATGTCACTGAAGAAACTAACCGCTCTAGCAGCAAGGTTGAACTCGTCGGTATTTGTAATCCCCCCGCTCACATATGCCAGCTCAGCTGTGTACAGGAGGTTTTCTCCTATGTAGTTGAGCTCTGTAACCACAGTGGTGTCCTTCTTCAATATTGAAAAAATATCCCTGATTGAATTGAGCTGTTCAATATCGAGTTCAGACGGATACTCTTCTGCCAATCCTTCTACATAGAGAAGAACCTGCTTGAACAGATCGAAATAAGATGATTTCTCTCCTACAAAAATAGTAAACCTGACCCCGAAGTTGAACACAACATCCTTGATTGGATCAGAGTTTGCATCCACAAAGATGGAGATGTCGGTATATTTCGGGATATTCATTGAAGAGACCTGTCCGTCTTCTGGAGTGGTTTTCTCCTGTTTCAAGAGGGCCTTAATCTTGAGTTTCAGAAGTGGAAGCTCGACGTACAGTGGTTGGGGTGTGCTTCCCACCTTAATTTGCTTAACAATCTGTGAGGCTTCCCCCACCGTCTTTGCTCCTCTCGCTTTCAGCTCTTCCACTGTTGATGGTTCTAGATATGGGATAAGATCGACAGACCAGTCTTCTACTGGTTTTGAAATCCCGAAGGTCATTTTACAATCCTCGATAAAGGAACAGCGACCGCAGGCAGGTTGAAGATTTGTCGGAAAATAAATAATGTCCACCGGTGTTGTGTCGACCATCTCTCTGATTGTCGACAGAGCGTTGTGGTAGATGATCTCAACATCCTTCCAAAGAAATTGAACTGTCAGCTCCTCGAACTTTTCGATTCCAGTGATTACGTCTTCGGTATTTGGGAGTATCCCATTGTGATCCGCAAGCACAACAAACCGATCATCCATGCCAATCTCCTTCAAATAGAAGGAGAGGGCGTGCTGGTAGAACAGTATCTCTATGAAATGTTTTTTTCCTACGTTCTCCGAGTTTGTCGCCTTTATGTCAAATACGCGAATCCCCATCATCCCATCCGTTGAGATTATCCAACGAGTGCTACCATCGGGATTCACGACTAGATGTCTACCCTCTATTGGTTCGATCAGGAGGACATCTGGTCTCAATCGGTCAGGATGTTTTACAGGGATCTTATCAGAGAAGATTGATTGTAAGTAATCTTTGCTCACTGTAAAGTAATGCTCCAGCAGAATAGAGTGAGAGGTGAGAGGTAGTGAGGTGAGAACCACTTTGTCCAATTTTGACTGTAGTATTTTTCTACTTGGGTCTAGTTTATATCTTGCCTCTTTGAAACTGGAGAGCCATCTATAGATGATTTCCTCGTAATCCCTTCCCATGTTAAATCCCTGTTTAACACGTTTTCGCTTCTCCTTCTCAATATCTCTCATTGGCTTAATCCAGTTCTTGTCATCCCTCCCTAGGTTTATGAATAGCTGTCGCTCGCACTCGAAGTCTGCCCACATTGAAAGAGCTCTCTTATTGAACTTTCCCATTAAGCGATGGTAATCCGTTCCGAACTTAAGTTTATTTTGCCAAATTGGAGAGGACTGAAATATTTGAGAGATTTTACAATACTTATATTGCCACGGGGTAAGCTAAGAATATGTGCAGAATGGTAGCATACCTCGCGAGGGATAAGATTGGTTCCCATAATCTCAACATAGTTGTGGACTATATGAAGAGAAGTGCATGCGACCTCGTCGGGGAACACGAGTTCCATGATGCATTCGACTTCAAGCAGGGTGAGTTCACCCACGGGGACGGGTGGGGCATTGCATGGATGGGCAAGGACGGTGTACAAGTGCGGAGGGAGCTAAATCCCCTGTGGGAGACCAGTCTCTTCGAGGACCTTAGTGAAGAGCTCTCGAATTCTAAGTTCCTGATGATCCATGCCCGGAAGAAGAGTCCTGGCAAGGACGTGATCTTCGAATCCGTCCACCCCTTTCGTGCAGATGTTGGGGATGAAGTCGCAGTTATTGCTCACAACGGAACAGTCCCAATGGACAACCTTGTGTGGGATGGACGATACATTCCCGCAAGCCTCGACTCCGACACAGAGAGGTTATTCTACACTTTACTCACCAGGTACTCTGCAAACCGGGACATGGTAGCTTCCCTCCGAGAGATTCTCCCCACTCTCGGGAAGGATTACAGTGCAAATCTCCTTCTCCTTTACGGGGATCATTTCCTCACCACCTCGAACTATTCGGGAAAGAACAGTCGTCCGATCTATCTCGGTCTAAAGATCCTGATGGATGATGAGAGGGTAATAGTCTCCAGCGAGGTAGTCGAAGGATTCAGCGGTGAATGGCGGACAATTTCAAACGGTGAAATCTTGGAATTTAATGTGAAGAATTACTTCAGATAATGCGGATTTATATCTTCCAGCATTGGAGGGCTTCTCTTAACTCTCCTCTCCCCTCTTGGCCAACCATGTCGTCTTGCTCTTGATGAAACCATAGGCAAGTCCACCTACGCTAATTATTAGGAGGATGGCGAATACAACCCAGATGAACTGGTCGAAGAAGTTTACAAACTCTGTATTCTGCCCGAGGTAGGGGACTGATCCGAGCTGGTCCTTGATGATGAAGAGGATCTGAGAGCCAATGAGTGCATTGAGGACGAGAACCCATCTCTCCTGCTGTTTCTGGATTTTCTCTGCCTCTTTCTGGTACTCCGTGTTTGCGGACTCCTTAATATCTGCAACCTTGTTGGACACCACTTCTGCTGCCTCCTCCAAGGAAAACACCTCGAAGCATTTCTTGACTACTTTTGTTGAATGGGCTAACCTGTTCATCAGCCGTTCCCTGTTCAGTGTGGAACTGATCTCCGAGACTGCGAGGTTAAGGTCCTCAACGAAGGCGATTTCCTTCTCAATCAGTTTGATGGCTCCATTGGGCATACCTCTCAGTCTCTCGGACACCTTATCGAGCTCTTCGTTGACTACCATTAAGCAATAGAGGATCGCCCTTGCAAGAAGTACCTGCTCGATGAAATAAGTTTGCATGTAACCATAGAGAAAATCTTTCCATCTCGGATCTCTCTGTTCCATGTAGATGAAGGCTGAGTTGGATCTGATGTAGTGCAGCTCCGAGGTCCTGTTTGAGAGATTACCCTCAACCCGTGAGTCATAAAGTTCCTCCGAGTAGTCTTCCCACTGTCCTGAATAGTACTCAATCCACGACCCCAGCATCCTTTTGTTCTCTGAGATTCTAGTCCTATCCCACTTCATTCCTGTCTCTCCGCTCACCGAACTGGCAACGACGAGGGCATAGGGGTGGAGGTTGAGATTGTCACAAAGTATCGTGTTTTCCCCCTTGTTTATCTCGTTCATCACCTGCTTGACCTGTCTGCTTTGCCTGAAAACCTTGTGGGGTTTTGGATCACCTGAGGTATCTATGGATCCCAACTTGATCTCAACCGCCACGATGTAGTTGTACTCATTATAGGGAAATGGAGCTAGCGGAATGACAGATAGTTCTACTTCCAAACCATGTTCCTGTAGTCTCCTGTCGAACTCATCTATGACTTCCTGTCTTTTTATTTTGTACTCCTCGAAGTATTCAATGTTTCTTGGAGTAGCATATACCTGTAGATCATCCTTCTCGTCAAGGTACTTCTGCCTGCTTTCCTCCTCGCCAATCTCTTCCAGTATCCAGTCTATGTACTCCAACCTGATGAGGGGGGCAATCATGTGCATCCTCCTTTTCGATGGGAAATCCTTTACGAAACAGGTGATGTAGAACCTGAAGTCCGAGATCTCAAGTTTGTTCATTAGAGCCCAATTTCAGATGAACTACATAACCTTTGTTAGCAAATAAAACTGATCTGCACGATGTCAGAGATATCTATATCTGTTGAACTGCTCCTGGGTCTCTTGGTGGAAACCAAGTACGTAGACTTGAAAAATGTTAATAAGTGCGAACATGTTCCCACTGAGCAAAGACACGGATCCTAAAGCTGCGAATATCAGGGCAATAATACGAGCATTGTTGTTGTATCTCCTGAGCATCTTCGCTAGCCAGTAACTCAGAAAGGTCAAAGGAACTGTTACAATAAGGGTGATAGGTGTGAAGGCAAGGAACAAGACTGCTACAATAACCATCAATCCAAACCCAATCCAGTACAGCCAAATGACAAGATTCAGCATCGAATTTGGTGGCTCTATTGCATGTGCGGGGTCTGACATCCTCGGCTTAACTAGGGGTTGTCCCATGGGAGACCTTAGGGGATCTTGGTAGAACTGATTGTTTCCCTGCCATCCTTGAGGTTGTCCCCATGCATTGGGTTCCTGGTTGGCCGGTTGTTGTGCCCAAGCGTTTGGCTGCTGGTTGGCCGGTTGTTGTGCCCACGCGTTTGGCTGCTGGTTGGCCGGTTGTTGTGCCCACGCGTTTGGCTGCTGGTTGGCCGGTTGTTGTGCCCACGCGTTTGGCCGCTGATTTGCAGGTTGGTTCTGCCCCCATGGGCTAGGTTGATTTTGTGGTAGTTGGGCACTGGGACTGGTTGCACTCTGTGTGCTCGCTGGCTTGTTCTGGTACCATGACTTTGTCTCAGATGACTTCACTGGTTGACTTGGTGGTTGTTCAGGTTTTGCTTCTTGATCGGAGGTACCAGTGCCCCACTGTGCCGGTGACTGACCACTAGGTTGAGGACTGCTGGGTTCGATTTTCTCCTGCACGTCAAGAGCTTTAGAAACTTTTGGCTCTTGTTCCTGTTTAGTTCCACAGAACGGACAGAACTTGTCCTCTGGAGTGAGAGGAGAGTGGCAGATTGTACATTCCATTACCCTGTATTATTCCCCGTACAGAAAAAGATTACTAAGTGCCATGTCTAAAATCGCGTCTTTCCACTGACAAACTTATACTTTCATGGACTTATATAGAACACTCCTAACAATTGCTCTTCATGGGAGAGTCAAGGAGGTTCTCCATATCCTGAAGTGCTAGGAATATCCTCCAAGGACGCTCTTGTAAGCCCTCAATCGCGCGAACTCGATGAATAGGTTTTAATTACACCATTTCCCTCGTGGGGTAAGGTAGATTAATTATGGGTAAGCGTCCAGCGCGTTGCTATACGAAGATAGTAGGGCCCGCGTATACAAGAACTCAAGGAAGAAGGAACAAAGGTTATATCAGGGGTATCCCTGGATCCAAGGTTGTAATGTACGACATGGGTGCGAAGGACAAGGAGTTCGAGATCGCAGTCGACATGGTAGCTAAGGAGAAGTGCCACATCCGCCACATGGCTCTCGAAGCAGGCAGGCAGGCTATCAACCGTAAGCTCCAGAAACTCGTCGGGAGAGGTGAGTATCATCTCACACTGAGGACTCATCCCCACCATGTCCTGAGGGAGAACAAGATGATGGCCTTCGCAGGTGCAGACCGTATGCAAGACGGCATGAGAAGAAGCTTCGGTAAGCCCACCGACCGTGCATCAAGGATCGCACCTGGTGACGCAATCTTCACCGCTCGTGTCAATGCCAAGAACTACGAGCACGCGGTAGCTGCCCTCAAAGCAGCTCGTGCGAAGATGCCCACCCCGGTGTACTTCGAGGTGACCAAAGGCAAAGATCTTCTTGGTCTCAATGACTGATTACCTTCCTCGTAACGGTCTTCAGCGAGGTCTTTCCGTCCGTAATTTTTGCAATTCGGCGACATCTCGGCAATAGTTTAATAACAGTCTTTTTTTCACTATAATATATGTATTACTTCTCCCATCACAACGAGGAGTCTGAGACCTATGACTCCCACGTCTTCACCTTCAGGGGAACTGATTTCTGTATCGGGTGCTTCACGAATAAACTCTTCCTCGCGGTAATCTTTCCTGTACTCTTCTTTACCCTCATGACTCCGAGATACGAGGGTCTGTTGTGGGCAACTGCTGCTCTGTATTCCGTCAGTGTCCCACAGTACTTCTACGAGTACATCTGGGGAAGGAAGATCTGGAACAAAGCACTAAGGTACACCGCGGCCCTGTTCCAGCTAGTCGCAGTCTCACTGACCGCCCTCAGTCTGAGCACACTGCAGGTTGATGTACTCCTCCTTCTCACGGTGATGGGGATGATCCCGCAGTATATCGTCTACGGTTACAAGATCGTCACGCAGAAGGAATTCACGCATAAACTCGGTAAATTCATCATACGGATGGGCTTCGTCACATCCCTGTTCTTCGGTCTAGGGCTTGTTGCCACCCGACCGCTTACCGCATTGATCTCGCTCGCCCTGCTCTTCTACCTCTTCGTCCGTCTCCGTGCACTTAGCTCGTATCGTGTAGAGGGGGACTTCTACGTCTTCCACAGGATTGCTGACGGCAATATCCGTGACAGATTGAACAGACTCATGGATGGAAGGGGTGGTCTCCTCGTGCTAAGTGCCCTCTTTCTCCTCGGGGTGGTAAGCCTGTCACTCAGCCCTGCCCCTACCTGCACGAAGGGTATCAGTCTTCTAGCAACCTTCCCCTTCCTGTCGCGAGGGTTCAGCATGGGTAATGTGGACAACTTCTGCGAGAACTGTGGGACCAAGCGTCGGGGAGACTCGATCTTCTGCCAGAACTGCGGGACGAGGTTCGCAGGTGTTGAACCCGCAGGGAAGGCCATGGACGCTCAAGAACCCGGGACTATGGGAGATACAGTAGGTTCAGGTGTAGTGGGTGGTACTGGAATGGCCCCCTCCGGAGGTGCCTCCGGGGTTCAAGCTGGCTACAACCAAGCTGGCTACAACCAAGCGGGCTACAACCAAGGAGGATACAACCAGCGAGGATACACCGGTGAACCACACAGCGCATGGACGAACGATTCGTACAACAACAGATCCTATTACTACGGTGGTGGTCGTCATCGTAGGAGTCACAGTCGGAGGAGGAGGTCACACCACAACCGCAGTGATGATGAACTACTGTGTTGGATCTGCTGCTTCATCGAATGCTGTATGGACTGAATACCACGTAATCAATTATCCCCCGTACTACGAAGAATCCATTAGCAGAACTACATTTACTCTAGCCCTTGTGAACTTGTTGAAGATCATTCTATGCACAGATCATGTTTAGACTGGCACAGTGGAATGAGTAATCCTGATTATACCGGTGTCCATAATCTATTCGATGAGGTTCAGATCGTAATCTCTCCCATTTCACACATCCTGTACTCCTCGTCTCTAAATATCGTACCTAATTGGTTGGGAGAATGTGAATCTGTAAATGTAATAGGTCTTACATTTGGTTGCAGAACACTACTAGTGGCGTAATGTTACCAATGTGCAGACCTTATTCACTCTCTGGAACCGTGATGGTAACCGTATTGGCAACCATATCGGTAACCGTGTCCATGACTAGGTCGGTATCTGGTGCGCGACTTGTAGTCTTGTCAGGTGATTTTCATGTTAAATGACGCAATACTTACACCACTATTCATAATCGGTAGAATAATCGTCGGAGGGTTCTACCTGATGAACGCTATCAACCACTTGACCAAGTCGGATATGCTCACACAGTACGCGGAGTCCAAGGGGGTTCCCTCCTCGAAGCTCGCAGTAATAGGGACTGGTGTCCTGCTCTTGTTGACTTCTCTTTCCATCTTTACTGGTGCCTTCGTGACCTACGGGGCCATCGCAGCGATTATCTTCTTTCTCGGTGTCACCCCTGTGATGCACAACTTCTGGTCGATTGAAGACCCGTAGCGGGGGATGGGGGAGATGGTAAATTTCATGAAGAATATGGCTCTTATGGGATAAACGCTTCTTCTCCTAAGTTTCGCAGATGGCTGCCCCCTCTCCCTTCCGTACAACTAAAATGGATTAGCAACTGTCCTTCTGAGCACAGGTATTGATCCCTGCCTATCCTTCCCGTCTCCTCTCATCTATCCCTTCCATCTCCGTGACGCTTCCAGCATTCAAAATCCGTCTGGGACTCTCCTAGTCATGTTCTTCGAGACCATGCATTCCCCTAGTTACTCTTTTCCACGACTCTCTCCATCAGGTCGTAGTACTTTTGCACATTGTTCTCCATCGAGAAGGTGCGTCTCTCGGCGTGCTCCGCTGCCATATTGCCGTACATCGAAAGTTCTTCCCTGTCCCTTAGCACCTTAACCAGGTCTTCGAAGTCATCGTACCCCCTCCCAATGCCGTACTTCTCCACGACATCTTCACACGTGCTGTAGAACTCCCGTCTCATAAACACGGGGATGCCCGCGCAGAGAGCGAAGAGGAAACGAGAGGGTATGCTGTTCCTGAATCGATTGAGCCTTGTGTCGATGTTGTACAGCAGGACAGTAGCGTCGAACTGCGTGAGAAAGTTGGCGAAGTTCCCGTTTTCCAGCTCGGACGGTGGAAACTTCTCGAAGTAATGAACAAATGGTGAGTCGATCTCATCAGTATCAGGACGGGCAAGGTGCACGTGTACACCTGCATCTGCTAGCTCCTTCACCTGTCTTGTGATGTTGTCATGGGTTCTGCTGCTGAAGTCCGTCCTCCCTATGTGCACGATGTGAGGCTCACCGTCCTTGTCTGAAAGCTTTGGAAGTCTGCTGTTGCAGAAATACCTCTCGCTGAAATAGTACAGGTGGTAGGACTCCACCCCCCGTGTGATGTTGAAGTGCTGGTGGAAATACTCCTGCATGTGCACCGATGCGTACAATCTACCTTCCAGTGCCTCCACAATCCGAGCAATGTCTGGGTTCTCGGGGACGTTGGACCCCACCTCGGTGAAGTTCATCGG
>WAMJ01000297.1 GCA_015522385.1 Candidatus Heimdallarchaeota archaeon | reverse complement strand
TAGCAGCCTTCTTCAGGTACTCACCGTTCTTGAACATCTGATCATCGGAGAAGTCAACGTAGTAGGGACCAGCCTGTACGGGGTTCTTCTCGAATGCATCCCACTCAACTGAGTCGAAAGCAGTGATGCCCTCCTCGAAGAGAGCGGTTGAGTTTAGATCACCTGCGGTGGGGTCGAGGGGATCGAATGTTGAACCGTTGTCCAGAGTCAGCAGACCCTTGAGGAGCCATGCAGGAACTGCGTTGTAACCACCAAAGAAGAGGTCATCGAGGGTGGGTTTGTAGATGTATAGATCTATTGTACCCGCAGCATTGTCATATTGGACATCATACATGTTAATGAATGAAGACTGTCCGTTGATGACGATGTTGCTTGACCTGTAGAGCTCGAAGGTGAATGCAAAGTCCTCTGCAGTCACATAGTTACCTGTGGGTGTGGGACCACCAGTAGTGTTAATCCACTGAACATCGTTTCTGATGGTGTATTGGATGTGACCGTACGGGATTGTGGTTGTGTTACCAGTGTCCGTACAGGTAGCAATGTTATCTCCAGCACAGTCGGACTCGTTGAGCACGGGTGCATTGAGCCAGTCAGAGCGGTTGTATGTGGTAGCAATCCATGGGTGCTGTGCGTAGTTCTTATCAAAGGTTGTCAGCTGTGGGAAGAGGTATGACTCTGCAGTTGACTGTGAGGATGAAGCACCCTGGAGGGGATCGAAGACGGGGTCGATTGTACCGATGGTGAAAGCGACAGTCTCGTTGTCGTTATCCCTCTCACTCAGGGTATCTCCGTAGTTGGCGTAATCCCAGTAACCACCTGTGAAGGCGGAACCGATGATTCCCTCGTTTGCGTCATATCCCTCGAATCCTGCCCAGATACCAACAAGACCGGTGGGTGCCAGAAGAGGATAATCATAGAGCAGCTGCTCCATGAACCACTGCTGGAATGTGTCGGTCATCTGCTTCCTTGCGGGGATGTTGAATTCCTGCTCCATGTCCCAGAGCAGATCATCAACCATCGACTGGTTCAGGGGGTTACCCTGTGCGGTGGAAGACTGGATAAGGGCCTCGTTCCATGAGTCCTCACAGACTTGGTATGTCAGTACACCGAAGAAACCACCATCACATGCGTAGAGATCTACGAATGATGGAGCGAAGGGTGAACCACCGACGAAACCGACAATGGAGATGTCCCATGTTGCTCCAGTAAAGTGGAGAAGATCTCCGACGAACTGGGAGAATGGCTTACCAATGATGGTAACGTCAATTCCTAGGGGTGCAAGTGCCTGCTTCAGATACAGAGCAAAGGACTCACGCCTCCTATTTCCTGTGTTGGTCTCAACAATTAACTCGAAGTTAGTGACTGTTTGACCACTGGTTGGTGCAATCAGTGCGACGTTCCCGAATGAGGATAGCACGAATGCTCCAATCAGGACAACGCTAAGCATTGCAACTTTTTTGTTCTTATTCATGTGAATATACACCTATTTTATCTTAAACACAACCTCCAAGGAGGAAGCGTTCTGCCACTACATAGTAGCAGTGACTCTGTCGAGTCTGCTCCTGTAGAATTATAAATCTACGGGTGCGTCGAGATACACTTTCCAAATTTGCAGAAAGCCAATCTCAGACATCGTATCCGTTTAGACATTAATAAACTCAAAGAGAGGAAAACCAATCCGGATTTCGAACTATTCTACAGATACAATGAACCCATTGTTCCGATTTCTAAATTTTGCTCTAATCCTTACCACTTCAGGGGTAGTTTTATCTATACTCGTTCGAGATCAGACCGTGTCGCCGATTCGGGGTCAATCCTTCCCTTTATTGAATCATCAACTAGTATGACTTTCTCGTCAAAGGGACATAGGGCTGTTCCTTGGAAGTGCCCGAAAGTTCTCTCGCATGATGGACACCTGAGGGTATAGGGCCAGTCGGACATGGGCGCCCCGATCTTAGCAAATCGATCCCAAATCTCCGTAGTTGATAGAGGGTTCTTCTTTGAGATCCTGTAGGTCTTGATCTCGACATGTGGGGCTACAAGTATGATTCTACCGTTTGTTCCTCCAGAGTACCTTATGTCTTCCACCTCCTCATACGGGATGTCGACCACTTCCCATTGGTCGCCTTCGCGGGTAACAATCGAAAGTAGTTCTTCCTTGTCGTCGAACTTAATCCAGTACTCGTTGAATTTCTTGAACCCATTGTAGTAGAACATATAGAGTGAATACACCAATATCCCAGCCAGAACGAGAAAGTAGAGGAATCTCCAAGGTTGGTCTATCCCATAAAATGAGGCAAAGACAGATCCAACAAAGTAGAGAAATGCGTAGGGTAGAAGGTAGTTTGCAAGGACAAGGATCTGTTCGGACAACGGGGCATCTCTAATCTCTCCAAACTCTCCGAAATAGTAGGAATCATGAAGTATTTCCTTAATCCTTGAATTTGCTTTGAGTGAATATAGATCTGGTTCTTTCCAGCTCATTAATCACAGAATATTCTTTCATTACAAATACAATTTGCTACCTTAGAATAATATTGCTTGAAATGTATAGATAGATTAGATTTCTTATTCCTTCAGTCTGGGATCAAGTGCATCTCTGAGTGCATCACCCATGAGGTTGAACCCGAGGGTGAGAAGGAAGAGAGCAAGTGAGACAAAAGTCACACCCCACCATACTCCACTGAAGACAAAGTTCGGGTTGGAGGATGCAGCTGCTAGATCGTCTCCCCACACGAGGGTAGAGGAAGAACCGAATCCGAGGAAAGCCAGGGAGGCAACTGCTTGGATGTTACCTGCCACACCAAGTGTGAAGATGATGATGATGGTGGAGAGCGTGTTGGGCAGGATATGTTTGGTGATGATCCTGTAGTGGGATGCACCCAGGATATGCTCTGCTTGGATGTACTCGCTCTCCTTGAGCGCTAGCACCTCTGCTCGTACATACCTCGCGGTTCCTGACCAACTTATGAGGGCAAAAATCGAGAAGACCACGATATAGTAAGCTCCCTCTATATCCAGTGTTTTGAATACTGGTGTAAATGTCGCACCGATCATGATAAGGATTGGGAGTCCAGGTAGAACCATCAGCACGTCCGCGATCCTCATCGTGATGTTGTCGACAATACCTCCGAGATAACCGCTGGCTGCTCCGATAAAACCTCCAAGGACAACCGCGATGATTGTTGCGATCAGACCTATGAGTATGGAGTAGAATGATCCGAAGAATACTCTTGCGAAGAAGTCCCTACCTCGGTCGTCGGTTCCAAAGAGGAAACCGGGTGATCCATCAGCTTCTGTAATTGAAGGCTCATGGTTGATGGCATTGAGGTTGAGATAGTTCGGGTTCCTGATGCCAAACGGTGTCCATGGTATCTGTCTATTTGTCAGGGTGTCGAATGGGTAAATTGTCATGAGGACAGCTGCCAGTAAGGCAACAATAGTGAAGAAGGTAACAATCACCATGCCCAAGACTCCTACCTTTGATCTCTTCATCCTTCTCCAGACGACTGCGAGCTGTGCTCCATATCCGAAGTCGATGACTCTTTCCTCTAGGCTATCTCCAAATGCCCTCAACTTATCCATCAGTTCACCTTGATTTCCAAAGGCCAATCCTTCAATATTGATTGAACTATCCATGGTGTAGATTACGGCCTTCTGAACTTGGCTGTTGAAAGTGGAGAAAATCGAATCAGATTTCTTTACGACAATATCAAGGACACTGTCCCATGGAATGAGCTTTGTTGGCCTGAGAGTGAGCTTTATTGGACTGTTGGGGTCGATACCAAGCCTGAGTGTGGTGATCTTGATCCCCACATCATTCAGCTCAATACTCTTCTCACCATAAATTGCGTAGAACTTATTTACAAGCCATCCAAACAGTAGTGCTCCGATGATCATGAAAATCCCGGTTCTCAGTGTCTGGGTCGGGTTAAGGAAGTTACCCTGCGCATCCGTTGGGATATAGTTGAATGGTTGAGCACTATCTGGGTCACCTCCTTCATTAAGGTAGTTAATGAGGTATTCGTTGTACTCTTTCTTCGCAGCCTCAACTTGGGCATTGAAATCCTGGAACTGGATATAAGCAACCAGTAGGTAGAGGACTCCGTAGAGAGCCCCAAGGATCACAGCAACTGTGAGGATAATCGAGAAGGAGGTTATGATTTTGGAGAAAATTGATGAGTTGTACTTTCCTTCAGTAGGGACGACGTACTCACCTGTTTCGGTACTTGCTAACATTGACATTTATATTACCTCCTAGAATTTGATCCTCGGATCCACTATTCCGTATGCGATGTCGGCCACGATAAGCATAAAGACGGAAAGTGTTCCGAAGAACATGTTGACTGCAAGCACTGTCGGTAGATCAAACTCCAGCGCTGCCTTGATCAGTTGACGACCTACTCCTGGGAAGTTGAACACCCTCTCTATGATGGCTGATCCAGATAGGATACCCGGTAGTGACAGAGCGATTACAGTTACGAAGGGAAGCAGGGCGTTCCTCAGAGCGTGACCATAGACCACTGTTCTCTCCGGGAGACCCTTCGCCCTCGCAGTCCTAATGTAGTTCTGCCTTAGGACATTGAGCATCTGCGATCTAACCAGACGAGTGGAGAATGCAGTGCCACCAACGAGCATTGTAACCTCCGCAGTGATTACTGCAGGCCATTCCTGCCAAATTTCCGTCCCACTGGTGGTCAAGAAGATCGGTCGGATAGAAGCATTGGACCAGTCGATAATCGAGATCTGCAGTACCAGCGCCAAGACGAAGTTCGGAACAGAGAACCCTACAAGTGTTAGAAAGAGGGTCATCTGGTCGAAGACCGAATTGTGGTTGGTTGCTGCGATTATACCGAGGATAGTCGATACAATGAGTGAGAGAAGGAACGCAATACCAAAGAGGAAAACGGTGTTTCCAACAAATGGCACGAACTTCTCAGTAACTGGAACTCCGGATGAAGTCCAGCTCTCTCCGAAGTCTAGCTGTGTAAACATCGGGAATGCCCAGTCCCAATATCGCTTGATGATTGGATCATTGAGTCCCCACGATTCCGCAATACGTTCACGGTTTCGTTGGAGATTCGGATCTAATCCTGCGACAGAGTTAACTGGGTCTATTGGAGTAATTGCGAACAGGAAGAAGATAAGTATCGAGATCCCAATAGTGAATGGGATGAGTGATAGTATCCTCCTGATGAAGTACATTCCTAGTGACATAAAGTAACCTCAGGATTCCGAATTATTTCGGATCTAATGAGTGAAAGGGTTAGGGTATTTTTAAATACAGTCATTGTAGACAAGATTGGGAATATTTGATAAATATTGCTATATGGTGCCTATTTTCCGTACAATTTACGCTATGATACAAAGGTCTTTTAGCTACATATACGGGTCGGGGTGTTTGAAGGATTTGGTGAGAACAACAATTCCTACAATAGACAAGACTATCGCTACTAGAAGAGTCCATGGCCAGTATGTCTTGTACTCTGGATGAAGAATAGAATCTGTAGTAGCATAGAGGATCGTCATTGAGAAGAAGATGATGGCGAAGAGAAGAGAGGAAAATCCAACTCCTACTTTGAAGAACATCCGAATCGCCATTCCCCTGATTTCCTCTTCGGGAGTTCTGCTCATCTTCTTCATAGCCTTCTCCCGTTCCTTCATTATCTTCTCAAGTGGATCTTTCTGCTTCGCCATGTCTGTCACTCCATCAATCTCGAGTAGTTCCTGAACCATCGTTTCTCATCAGGGTGCGTGTTGAAAATCATCAAGTGGATGAACCTGTACTTGTCTGAGTTGGGGACCCTCTTCTCATCGAGATCATTCTGATCTAAAGTTGAGCTGAATTCCCTCAAAGAACTGAAAGTATCGTCAAACCCTTCTGCCCTCTCCAACTCCTCAAGCATAGAGAACAGGGAGATCTGTGCAATGAGGCAGTCGGTCTTCCACGTTCCCTTCCGTTCGCTCTCAAGCACCTCCTGGTTCTTTGAAAATAGGTACTCTATTACTTCTGGAATACTCTCCACAGCACCACTATCGATTGTGTTAATACTCTCTATGACGTGATTCTCGTTCTGTTCAACGTCGATCATAAGATTCCCCAACAGCGTATGTATGGCTATTGCGACAAGCCTGAATATCTTGTTCGATATCTCGGGGTTCTCGAGATTTGACAGATAAGTCCTGCACCTATTCCACAAATCCAAGATGTGGGTCATCTGCATGGGCTTTGATCCATAATCCATCGCGTAGTTGGCAGTATTGACAATATCAAGTTCTAACCCTAGTGGAATAGCCTCTTTTTCCTCGTGAGCCTTGTAGATCAGAGTGACCGCTTGATTGAGTATCTCACCGAGCCCTTGTGGACTTGACGTCTCCCAAAGCTCCTGCAGTTTCTCAGTATAGGTCACTACCTTCTCCTCCTTGTTAGAACAAGTACTGCTACTACCGCCACAAAGAATGGAAAGGGAGCACGGTTGAGATTGCTGTCCTTGTCTATTACTGGAAAGTTGAAGGACTCAAATATGTCTTTTGCCTTCTGAAAATCATACTCATATCCCCATGACCCATTATAGAAATCCTTGTAATAACTATTGATAGTTGAGTTCAAGAGCTGCTGATTAAATGTCGTAAACTTGCTCATGAATCCCCTGTCCAAGGCGTAATATAGTGCTTTTCTTACTTCTAGATTCTGTAAGAATGAGTTGTATAGGTTGAAGATTAGCATAACCCCGCTCCCAGGGATAGCAAACTGTTCAATTGAAACATCACTGATACTCTCTTTGATTCCCGAGAAATCTTTTGCATTGTAGAATGTTACCAAATCTCCAATTCCTGATTTGAACTGGAGGAAGGTGGTTGTCTGTTGTTCGGAGAGGATAAACCTTCTCTCCTTGATGAAGAGCTCTGTGGGTTTCTCGAAAGTGGAAGTGGCAGGATCATCTGCATAAGCAAAGTAGTATGGTTCTTCTGGCTCAGGGGTATTTAGATAGAAGTTCTCTGTATCTGCCTCATTGGGGAAGATAAACCTAGGATCCTGTTTCAACACATAGTCTGTTTCTAACTTCTCAGCAAAATAGTATGGACCTGCAGTAATAGGTGAGACGGAAAAATCTCTCCACTGTTTGCTTGTTGTCGGGTTGAACTCTCCAGAATAGAGCTCTCCGAGGACATTGCCATCGGGGTCTTCAAGAGTGCCATTGAGAACATGCTCTGGTATGAACTTCTCAGAAGCGATGGCCGCAATATCAACTGGGCTTGCATTAGGGAATGAAAGTTTGAGATTGAAATCATCGATGATCTCGATGTCAAATCCTGTGTTCCATGGTGCACTTCCTGCAAATTGCGACCACTTGGCTGAACGGAGATCGAGTGTAAATTTGATATCAGAAGCTGTGACCTTCGTGTTATACGATCCATCGCGCTCTCTCCAGTAGACATTGTCGTAGAGAGTGAGATCCCAGACTGAACTACCATTCTCCACTGTATATGAGAATTGTTTTACCAAGTTGGGATGGAGGTTGCCATTCTTATCGACCAAGAACAAACTGGGAAAGAGATAACTCTGCAGATCTGCTATTTCTGGATGGCTGGCGATTATCGGATTCATCCCCCCGATTTCATTGGTGATAAACGTCTGGAAGATGTCTTCTCCGAACCCTGCATTCTTCCTTTCAGATGACATACTCTCCCATTTTGCTCCCCGCATGATTGATCCTAGAAGTCCCTCGAGATTATCCATGCCTTCAAAACCATTTCTAATGGCGTAAGTCTGAGTCTGTTCCAGAAGAGGAAGTTCGATCAACCATTCCTCCATCATTTTCTGCTGGAATGTGTCGGTCAACTCTTTCCTCTTCACAGGGTCGAACTCATAGTGAATACTGTCCACAAGATTCTGGAACTCTACATAGTCCACCCCTGACTTCTCGAGCAGTGCAGAATCATTGAGGTTGTAGACCAGCGAACCAAACCTTGTCCTGTTGGAGTACCGATTGTAGAGCTCAGGGTAATTCTTATTCTGGCTCTCGGTGGCAAAGACCACGATGTCCCACTGCTTTGCCCTTCCCTCCGTAAACAGATTCTGTAAAATTACTGGTTGGGGTTGCTGAAGGTGCTTGACATCGACAAGGAGATTATACCAATTATCCGTAATCACGTCTGCAATGGATCTGGTATACGTGTCTAATGTGGGAAACATCAAGGTTAGTGTAGCAGTGAAACTCGCTTGGGCCGGTACATTTACCATACCCATGCTCATTATCCCAACGACAAGGAGGGTTAAAGCTAATCTGGAACTTCTATTCATTAAGGTTAATTTTACTCGAACATTTTAAAATATAATGAAGGGTTTGAGAAGTCCGCTACTTGTTGTACGGAAGAATTATATCAATCAGATCAACCTGCGAGACCAGCATTCTCCTGCAGCAGATCTTCTTCACCCCTAGGTCATTGAGGACTGCTCCTGAGTCCTCGCCCTTCTCGACTCTCTCCTTATAGGGTTCGTAGAGGTGCGCGACGACTGTTCCACAACTGAAGCATCGAATTGGTATGAGCATTAAGAGACCACTGTCTCTGCAATTTATAAATCCGATGTTGCTTACTCTTACGTTCCTGAAAGTACCTAACTAAAGTATTTAAAAGACCAACTCAGAGTTCAGTTTAAGTTTAGAACGAGGAATCAATAATGTCAATGGATGTAGATTTCTTTGAGGGACAAATTGATGAGGACAAGCTACTTGTAGCTCTCGACGACTATTTGACCTCTGGAGTACATATAGGAACAACTGTTGCTACACAGCAAATGAAACCATTCATCTACAGAGTGAGGAATGACGGATTATATGTTATGGACATCAGGAAGACTGATGAGAGGATCAGATTAGCTGCCAAGATGCTCGCCAGCTACAACCCCGAAGATGTAGTTGTGGTCTCAACAAGGCAGTACGGAACAGTCCCTGCATCTAAACTAGGCAGACTATGCAACTTTAAAGTTATCCCTGAGAGGTTCGTCCCCGGAACATTCACAAACCCAGAGAGCAAGCACTTCACTGAACCCAGAGTAGTCTTCCTCAATGATCCTCGGTGGGACAAACAGGCCTTGAACGAGGCCAAAGAGATGAACATTGTCGTCGTCGCCCTCTGTGATAGTGATAATCTCATCGCTGATGTCGATCTCGTCATACCCGTAAACAACAAGGGTAGGAGATCACTCGCTCGTGTCTACCTCCTATTGACCCAACAGATCCTCAGAGAGAGGGGCGAGATTGGTGAGAACGACGTCATCGATCAGACCATAGACGACTTTGCATTCAAGATTATCAAGAACTAAGGTCATTTTTTAATAGCACATTGAGCTTATCACATTGTGAAGACGAGAGCCAAGGCTTCAGCACCAGGTAAGGTCATCCTCTCGGGAGAGCACAGTGTGGTCTACGGTTATCCAGCTATTGCAGCTTCTATTGCAACTCGGGTATTTGTGGAGGTTACCATGAACGATTCCAAGATGGTCTCGATCACCTCCAATGGATACTTCGACGAAATCCGGTACTCGAAAGAAGATCTCAAGGCTATAAAACAAGGGCAGTCCTTCTCTCAGCTCGATGGCATTGCCTCGGTTGTGGAGGAAGTTCTGTCGCACCGTGACAAGTACTCGGGAATGCATATAGAGATTGACAGTCAGATCCCAATGGGTGCTGGGTTAGGTAGTTCTGCCTCAGTCTGCGTCGCTACGGTTAAGGCTCTATCAGAGATTTTCTCGCTCAACCTTTCGAACGAGGATGTCTCGAAGCTTGCGTATGAAGGGGAGAGGGTAATCCACGGTACTCCATCTGGAATCGATAATTCTACATCGACCTTCGGAGGATTGATAAAGTACGTTGGAGGAAAGTTCGATTACTTCGACCTATCGGGTGAATTCCCTCTTGTGATTGCGAACACAAAAGTATCGAGAAGCACGAAAACACTTGTCTCCAATGTTCGACAGCTGAAAGACCGCCACCCCCAAATCATGCAGAGGGTCTTCCAGACAATTGGCGATATATCGTCAAAGATGCTTGAGGCGATGCTTGGATCTGATCTGGGGACTGTTGGTGAACTCATGGACATAAACCAAGGACTACTAGATTCAATCGGAGTCGGTCACCCCGTACTGACTGAGTACATTCAGACCGCAAGAGCAAATGGCGCACTAGGTGCAAAGCTTACTGGCGCAGGAGGAGGTGGTTGTATGATTGCATTGGCCAAGAGTTCAGAGGATGCGAGACAGCTCTCTCAAGCGCTTGAAGATATCGGAGCTGAAGTCATCAACACAAGGATATCTCCCGAAGGTGTAAGGAGTGAAGAGAAGTGATTGAGGTATCGATAGTGAAACTCGGGGGCTCTGTGATTACCGATAAAAATGCGACAGAGGTGATCGCAGAGGACAATATCAAGAAGCTGCTCTCACAGATCAAGGAAGCAGGTGGTAAGGTGGTCATCGTTCATGGTGCTGGATCGTTTGGTCATCCCATTGCCAAGCAGTATGATCTCATATCTGGCAGTGATGAACCCGACGATGAGAAATTGCTCGCCGTCTCTCGGACACATCAAAAGGTTCAGTTTCTAAATACAGAGATTGTCAGAATTGGGAATGACCTCGGTCTGCCACTTTTCCCAATCTCTCCTTCCTCCTTTGTCTTAGAGGTTGTGGAGGGATACGATTTTAGCAGGGATATAGTATCGGTAGTTTTGAAGAAGGGTTTGATTCCCGTCCTCTATGGAGATATGGTCTTGAGTGAGACCCGCAATTTCACCGTGCTTTCTGGTGACATAATCATGCACAAAATCTCCGATTCACTGAGACAGGATGGATTCAACGTTAAGAGAGTAATTTATGTTTCGGACGTCGACGGACTCTTTACCGCAGATCCAAAAGTAGACCCTAATGCAGACCTCATCGAGACTGTCGAGTACGGGCAGTTTGAAGATGTCCTAGCCATGGCGTCTGGCTCCTCGAACACCGACGTCACACGAGGTATGTACGGGAAGCTCCTCGAAATACAGAACTTCCTCCTCGCTGGTACGGATGTATCTATCATCTCGTCCGAGGGTGGTAGACTCAAGGACAGTCTTAGAGACATAGAATGTACGGGAACTCGCTTCAAATCCAAGAGATAATGGAAATCTATCGTATCCCTTTTAATAATCAGAAAATGTTGAGACATACCAAATGATGGTAAGTACCACCGTGGTACACTACCGGAGGAATCAATATGAGCGATTTTCCCGAAGACTTAATACAAGACGCACTTGAACTGCTACAGAAAACCACCGAATCTGGAAAGATTAGGAGAGGTACAAACGAGGTCACTAAGGCAATCGAGAGGGGTAAAGCCCTCCTCGTTTACATTAGTGAGGACGTAACACCAAAGGAGATTGTCAGGCATCTCCCTATTCTCGCCAAAGAGAAGAACACCCCATACATCGTGATCCCCAGTGCGGAGTCACTCGGGCAGGCTTCCGGACTTGACGTTCCAACTGCCTCATCCGCCATCGTCGATGTAGGCAGTCTCTCAAGCACACTGAGCAGCATTGTCGACAAGGTGAAAGAGTTCAACTAGGTGATCAATAATGAGCTCAGCTGAAGGAACTGGAATGAACGAATCCGAGGACGGAATTCCTGCAGAAGTCATCCAAGTAGTTGGAAGGGCTTCAGTCGTCGGAGAGGTCATCCAGGTTAGAGTTAAGGTTCTGGAAGGAAGGGACAAGGGTCGTATCCTCACCAGAAATGTGAAAGGCCCCATTATGATGGGAGATATTCTCATGCTCAAGGATACCGAGCGTGAAGCTAGGAACATGAGGAGGAAATAAAGATGATTAGAAGGTACAAATGCAGTTTCTGTTCACACTATATCCCACGGACTACAGGTCAGATGTATGTCAAGACCGATGGTTCCATCCTCAGGTTCTGCTCCAAGAAGTGCAGGATCTCACTCCTCGAACACAAGAGGAATCCTCGAAAACTCAAGTGGACGACCAAGTATGAGAAGAAGTTCTAATACTTCCAATCTGTAAAAATCATCAAGATAACATTCAAACTATCTCAAGAAGAACGCCACAAGGTAAAGTATTCCAACAACTGCCAACATCTTCCTATTCCAGATAGAAATTGCTCTATACTCCGTGAAGAGTGTGAAGAGACCTATGTGTAAGATTGCATTACCTACGTAGAATGACGAGGTCGCAGCCAAGGACAAAGAGGGTGTGATAGTGAGAATAATTGGAGGTACAACCACTGTGAAGACAAACCAGAACCCAAGGAATGCAAAAGCTGATCGGAGTGCAACATTGTATGTACTTTTTATATTACCCGCAGAGAGCATCACAAACAGCCCAGGGATAAATATAGCAAATAGTCCTCTCCCGAACATTCCCGAGATTAGGCTCAGAAGAATCGTGAGCACGACAAAGAGCTTCGAGAAGTAGAACATACTACTGATCCCATTCGCCACTGCTATTCTCTCCCGGATATAGAGCAGGCTGAGGAATGCCACAGTTCCAATCAACAGTGAGTAGAACAGAATCTGGACTAGGTCTAGCAGAGGGGTTGTGAACCGATCAAGGCTGAAGAGCACGTTTCTGATTCCTACAATGATCGCGAGGTAAATCATATCATACCGTTTGTCTCCACTTGACCAGTAATCCGTGCTGCCAGAGAACAGGGCCCCCCTCGTTGGTCCGGAGTAGTTATCACCACTCTTCCACTGAATCCTCGATGGGGAAGTATCCATCGCCACCGCTCCCGAAGACTGATCCCTCAATGTACTCTTGAACTTCCTGTAATCATCCGTATTGTATGCATCAAGGTTGGGGCACTCGTGGTTCTCTGGTAGTCTGTGCCTTTCACAGTATTGCAACAGGCACAATTTGCACCTGAAGGGCAGAGCTACTGGGTTCTCACAATATGCACAGGTCGCCAAGGTTATTCACCCTTCCCGAATTTCTTGTTCAAGAAGTCCTTGGCCTTTCGGGTAGCGACATCCTTGGTCTTGCTAATAACAACCTCCGCGAAGGACTTCTCCTTCTCCGGTGTGTAACCCAAGAATCTCTGTACACGAGCTGTGGGTCTGATGAACCTTGCCAACTCTCCCGCCAGCTCTCTCAGATCGTTCTTTGATGATCCATAACCTATGTGTACATTGAAGGAGATTGACAATTCAAGCTCCAAGAGGAGGACCTTCTTCCCGTAGATATTCGTGGTTATGATGTCCAGTTTTTTGAATTTCCCGTATGGAATGTTGTACCTGTTTCTTAGCATACCGTACTTCATGGGATTGATGGCATTGAACTCAACACTTTCCTCCCCAACCTTTATCCAACTGGTCTGGAAAGCAATAAGATCGAATATTCTCATCAGTTGATAGAAGATAAGGACCGTGCAGATCGCAAGGATGAAGTAGGTGCTAAAACTCAGACCATATTTTAGATAGTAGTTGTACCCCACAAATGCTAGCAGGGAGCTGATTACTACCATCATCGAGATCTCTGATCCTCGGAAAGGGATCTGCCTCGGCTTCCACGTGTACATCTTACAAGAGTAAATGAGCAATCCAGAACTTAAGGATTATCCTCTACGCGAAAATTTGTTACGTGAAATTTGTATAATATTCGGTCACATGGATAAAAGCTAATTAGGTGACGATAAAATCCGGATACGGTAGCTATGCTAAAAGAAAATATGGAGAGCCAGATTGGTGTTCTTAATAGGAAGAGCCAAGAAACCAAGGATGATCTCAGTCGACTGAGTCAACTCATCGATGGTAAGGTGAAGGAGATCGAATCAGGTGCAAAAGAGCGGATTGCGAAGCTCTCAGCGGTACTCACGAACCAAGAGGAACTGGTCTCCTCTATCAGTAACACCGAGACGGAAATTACCGACCTGAAGGCCAGAATCAAGGCAGCAGAGGAGGAAAAATCTAAGCTTGAGGAGAGCAAGAGCAGGTTGGTTACCCGGAATGGAGAGCTCGATAACGAGATCAGATCCAAAGAGGAGAAGATGGGCGACCTTGAGAAAGACTTGGCCAAAACCAATCAGGAGTTAGAAACCACTAACCAGCAGATCAAAGAGACCTCAGAGCAACTCGTTGTGGTAGAACAGGAGCACGGGGAGAAGGTTGGAGTCCACATCAATGAAGCTCAGGAGATCGAGGAACGGAACAAGAGACTCGAGCTCAAAGCCAAGGTTCTGAAGCACCTCTTTGACACAGGGTACCTTGTGGATCCCGCTTATGATATCCTCAAGCGTATCGGGCAGCCTGGAATCGACGATGCCAAGAAGCTCAGCCTCTCGGCCAATGCTCAGGAAAATACCGTCCGTGAAATCCTGAATGAGCTCGAAAAGCGAGAGGTGGTCTCATTCGATGAATCTTCTGGGAAATTCACCGTACTTAAGAAGATGGAGGACTTACAATGAGCAAGGAAATGACAGAATTTAATGAGCTTCTCGACAGGGAGAAGAAGAACATCGAGGACATACTTGACAGTTTGAAGAAAACTAACTCCGAGCTCATTGAGCTGGATCAGAAGTTCACAGAGGAATACAACTCGATCGTCAGCTCCGTTGGAGAGAAAGAGAAGACACTCGCGGAGCTCACTGAGACTCGTGACAAACTCCAAGCAGAACTGAAAATGTTAGAAGAAGACGTGGGGCAACTCAAGCCACAGATCACTTCTCTTGACGAGGAAGAGAACCAGAAGAACAATCGCTCCAAGGAGTTGTCTGAAACCATCACCAAGCTGAGCGCCGAGCTGCAGGAGAAGAAGAGTAACCTTGAGGTTGCCAAGAAGGAGCTTCACCTGAAGAACGAGGCCATGGCCAGTCTCACAAAGTCAATCAACGAGGACGTGGAAAAAGCGATGGCTAGAGTGGAGGAGGCCAAAACACAAGCTGAGCTGATTCCCCAGAAGAACTTAGGGACTAGTTTTCTCCTTGATCGAGGACTTGAAGGACCCAGTGCACCTAAGGCAGAGATCATCACGATTGTCGCTGCTGAAGAACCCATCTCTACTGAAGAGATTAAGCAGAAGGTGACAAGTATATCACCCGTGCAGGTATCGAGATTCATCACCATGCTGGAAGCGGATGGGAAAATCCACCCCACAGAAGATGGTAAGTGGGAACTTGACAAGGAGTTCCTCAAGAGTCTGGGAATCTGAAAAAAATTTCTTGTTCAGCCTATTCCTGAAATATTTTCATTGTTGGATTCAACCCTTGTGAATTAAGTACAATGTGTATACTTGCTTTGTGACAATGTCTGTCAAAATAACTCAGTCATTCATGTTCTTCTTCCTTCTCATGAAGATCAAGGCAACTAGTCCGACATTGGCGAATGGGATAGGTCTCGTCGAGCTCACCGTGTTGTACGGTGGGAGGGTATTGGTGTTTCCATTGTCTATGACAACAGATACCTCAAATATCCGTTTGGAGAACCCATCGGTGATCGTAAATCTGACCGTTGCCTGCCCATCTGGAAAGCGGGTGGTATCGAGAGTATAGGTATTGCCTCGGATCTCTGTCGCAACAGAGTACGTAGTATCAGACATTTTGACCTGAATGGAGGTTCGAGTATTATCTGGAGCCTCCCAACTGAGCGCCACCTGCCCTGATAGAGTATCTCCAGAAGTTGGTGTGAGGATCTTGGCGTCAAACGCCCTGTGGTTGTCCATAAATACGACGTACTCCAAGACAAACTCTACCCCGAAGTTAGTCCCCACGGTCAGCTCGATGAGGTAGAGCTGGTTGGGGAAGAGGTCACTATTGAGTGTGATGTTCGGAGAGTCTGAGCGGAAGATGGGACCGTTCCGAGAATCTATGAAGAGGTTGATGTCTATGTCTGAGAAGGTACTTCCATTGATAAAGTCAATGAGGATTGAGTACTCACCTGCATCTTTGACACCAAAGGTCACGACTTCCTCTACTGCGCTCGGAGTAGTTCCCAGTCCGTTGAGTACATCCACTCCATCGTACATCACTTTGAGGTCGAGGTCAACAGACCCCTGTGTTGTCCAGTTGAGTACCATGGTCACCTTCTCCCCCTTTACGAACTTCCTCTCCACCGTAATTTCGGGAGATCCTGCACCCTTCTGCAGATCTGTTAACTTTAGTGTCTGCTGAATAGTTGTGTTCGTTTCTTGGTAGACGGCAAGCGACATCCTGTCTACCTCTATTTCTGGGAGCTGAGCGACTGAGTACCCGCTTGCATCGATAACTAAGTCCCCAGTCACTGTACCATTGATGTCCTGTGAGAAATCTGGTGATGGGTCTGGCAGACTCTCGATCGTGAGGTAACGCGCGAGGACCTTTAGCTCTACGGGTTCGGAACTGAACGGTGTCTCCGTCACATGGGTTTCAAGGACGTAACGACCACCTGAAGTAGGTACTATCATGTTCTGTGCAAACTCGCTTGAGGTCGATCCCGTGTAATATCCCGAACCTAGGTACTGCACGTCCGATGTCTGGAAGAAGGTTCCATTTGTATCATACAGATAGAGATTCGGGAGCAGTGGATTGACATTCCATTGCACGGATATGGCCAGGAAAGTGGCATTGCGAGGTACATTGAGGTAGTAGAACCTGTGGTCTCCTGCCTCTGGTCTAGCGGTCGAACCCAGCCAATTCCATGAAGGTAGTGTCTCGTCCAGCTCATAGAAGAAATTGTCTGCTACCTGATCACCGAGGAAATCCGCCCCGTCCATAAAACCCACATTGAGGACAGGGGCATAAGCCAACGGGATCATTGCGGTCGATACTCCTCCCGAGCTGAAGCTGAGTACACCAGTTCTGTAGTCTTGCTCATCGAAGTCACCAATGAGGTCGGTGGAATTATAGCTGGCAATGTTCCATGCTGATCGAATATACTGACGAACTGTTACTTCATACTTTAGTGGTTGCCATCCGGTCACACCGTTCTCATATCCTGGATCAGTGATCAAGAACCTAAGGGTACTGTCCATGTCCTCGAAGGGGAAGCCCACGAAGAAGACAGTACTGTATGCCGTCGTGTAGGCTTCAGCAACAAACACCCCCTCGCTATCTACCAGACGTATTGCTGGGGCGGATAGACCAGTTTTAAGGAGTTGGTCGTTGGACTCCTCTGTCAGTGAGGTTATGACCTCCAGTAGTACTGTTGATTGATCGATCTGCACAGATCCTGGTATCGACTTGTTGTAGTCTGATCTGGTGGTTATGCTGAATGTATCCTCTGATATCTCGTCGAGAAAGCTCAAAGAAGCACTTGCGGATGGAACAGCAGTTCCGTTCCCATACACCAGCTCAATTCTCCTACCGTCTGCAAGTGCTGCAGGATCAACCATCACCGCTGAATCAGGAACTGATCCGTTAAGCAGAGGATGATCTACTCCGAAGAGAAGATTAAAACCATCATTCATACGCTCCCCAATTAAGACAGGAGACTGGTAGTCCCTGACGATTATCTGAGGACCTCCCAGAGCTGAGGAAACTGCACTGTAGGCGTCGAGTAGTCCTGCGCCCTGTGCCACCGGGTCGAATCCTAAGTCCTTGGCTGTACTTTTGAGTATGGTACGTACAGTACCTAGATCCGCTTTCTGTCCTTTGGATCTGAGAGCCTCGTACATGAGTGCAAACATCCCTGCTGCACGTGGACCCGCCTCTGAGGTACCTCCGAATGTCCTCGATGCTATTGATCCATTTCCCTTGGCCGCGGCTAGAGGCTCGGTGACGAAACCGAAGCTCCCCAATGCCACTGCATCGGGCTTGACGTATCCCAGAGGGGTAGGTCCCTCACCGCTGAACAGGGCAACATCGTCCTTCTGTGTCCATCCGTACTCAAGGAAAGAGGTCGATGCACCAACAGTGAAGGCCAATGATGCAGCACCTGGGGAAGCAATCGTCCCGAATCCAGGACCACCATTCCCCATCGAGACGACGAAACTGATCCCTGGGTAGTCGGAGTATGTGACACCAAAACTAGATCCCAGTACATCAAAGAAATTGGGTGTACTCAACCCATCGAGGAAGAAGGAGAAGAAGTCAATGCTCTTCAGCTCGGTGAGGTGCGAACCATCTCCCCACGAGTTGGAAGAGATATCAACCAAGTGATCCCTGTTGACTCTCCATTCAGTTAATGTAGGTTCGAGACCTGCAACCCAGAGCCATCCAATGAGAAAGTCCGTCAGCTGGTATCCCTTGGTGGAAATGATCATAGCGTCTGGTGCTGAGCCAGGTATAGTGTAAAGGGTAGAGTTCTCAACATTGTCTGTCTCGGGATTGTCATAGAGTGGAAACTTGACAATACCCCTGCCCGCTGCTGCAGAAGCGGTCATAGTTCCGTGGCCAACTGCGTCGCTGATGAATGCGAATCCACCTCCTATCGGGTCGATGCCCTGAACGAGTCCTTGGTCGACAACTCCCGCGAGGTCTAGTGTGGATGCCAGTGCCCCGAGTGAAAAGTCGTTCACGCCGTCGCCATCCCAGTCATAGGCAAGAATGGGATTGTCATTGCCATATGGGATCTCATCATTCAAGCTCCAGTCTACAAGTTCCCTGTACAAAGATCCTGCTTCGAAGATGAAGTCATTGAGAGCTAATGATATTCCGAAACTGGTATCCATATCGATGTATAGAGTGTCGTATCTCGTGGGGTCTACACTGTCAACGAGAACGAAGATAAAGTAGCTGTTGATCTGCTGCTGAGCGAAGAACGGTGCATAAGCTATACCGACTTTGTAGGTACCCGACTTCGACTTCTGAGAGATCCCGGTAATCTCTATATTATTGAGCTGGATCCCCACGCTTGTGGAGTTGATATAGCTCTGCTGATCCGCCCCCCAGAAGATCACGCTCTTCCCCTCAAGTGGAAGGTAGGTCACCCCGTCCACTGTCTCGGCCTGCACGGACAGATCGGTGGCAGCGAGACCCGATCCCGTGGGATCAAAAGACGCAGAGATCCCCGATGGAAGCCTTTGCATAGCCGAACTGAGCTCGGTGTTCCCGAAGTCAATCCCTGTGTCGGTGATCCCTATAACCACATCCCTACCTGTGATATTGAGCTCGTTGTTTACCCTCTGCGTGTTCGAGACATCTTGGAAGTAACCCGAGTTTTCCTGAGGTGTGACCTCTGGACTGTCCAAGTCCATCCTTCTATCCAAGATCATTGTTGAGATGGCCGGGTTGTACACTCCCTCCTTGACCTCCCTCACACTGTCCGCTCGGACGAAGTGGAGGTACTTCTCACCTAGATCAAGGGGCGGTAGATACTCGTCCCCGACTGGGTCAGGTGAGCTGCTCATCGCCATGTACTTCCCGGTGTACCACTCGGGAAGTGTCCCATTGGCCAAGATGTCCAGTACATCGTTCTTCGTACTGATACTGTTCCCCGTCAGCGAACCCAGTTGCTCTATGACTCCCTGATTTGTCACAGCAGGCTCAACGGTATCTCCCGGAACCACAGGTATAGGTGCAACTATCAGAAGAAGAAGTACCAGTACAATTTTTCTCATTATCTCCAAGTGGCATTTGAATCCTTTTATTCTTATTTGTAAGAGTTATGCCCAAACCACACCATCTCCCGTAATTAGTCTGTGGATTTAGATGAAATAACAACAGAGTACTTCGGATTTGGGACTCACGAGTCCCTGTGACTCTGACTGCAGAAATTAGTGCTATTGACATCTTGAGAGTCTACATGGATTCGATTTCTGTACCTAGGCTTGTCCTATCAGTACTCAAGGAATCTGCCGTCGGTAGATTATTGCCTCCCCATCGAATTTGAAGTACATCTCCGCTGCTACCTCCCTGATGAATATCTTCATCTCCTCGTCAGGGATAAGTGAGAAATAAGCTGATATATTCAGTGATCTGAGGTGCTTGATGATCTGAGAAATAGATCGGCTCTCTCTGGAGATGGAATCCAGGGCGAAGTACATATTCAACGTGGCCAAGATCTTCCCCTTAGCTCGGTCGTTCCTGATCGAGACAATGTAGTCCCTGAGAACATCACGGTCCTCACCGCTTAGAACGAATGGTACAGGACGACCAGACCACCTCTCTATGTCCTTGATCACGAGGTGGATCCTGTCATTCTCCTCCTTCTTTACCTCCTCACCGACCCCCACAACCATGATCGGGACGAGACGACCCTTCGAGGCAATGACGAATTCCCGAAGCAACTTCCTGAGCCATCCGAGGTGATCCTTCTCCGCGGGATCGAGGAGGACTATCAGCCCTGAGCTCCCCGTGTAGTACGCCTGTCTGACCGATACCCACTGCTTGGCGGGGTATAACATCCACAGCTGTGCCATGAGGTATCCCTCAGAGCTATCGGGGACGACGATCTTGGTATAGGCGAAGTTCGCACCCTTCGTCTGGAGATAGCTGGAGTCGAAATCCTCTCCGAATATCCCACCCTTGAGTCTGTCGAATAGGGCTACATCATTGCTTATCACCGAGACCTTGAACACCCGGTTGACCTTGGCTCTGGTCATACGTCTACTAGGATTCTTAGAATTTGAAGCTTTGGAGAACGTGTCGTATCTCTCACAAATATCGGTATGTCCTTATGATAGAGATTTCGACAAAATATCATGTTTAGGCTTCACACCCTACTATCATCCAACTTGGGCAGACCGTTACACACATCTACTTTTACGTGATCTTGTAACTGGCTGGACTTAGACTCTCGAGGTTGTATGCAATTGATCCCTGGATGACGGTGTAGACCAATTCAAGAACTTCGGTTATGTCAGATCCATCGGTGCTCCTTCTGACGTAACTCTCCAGCGAGGGCAGTAGTTGTTCCTCTAGGGAGTAGAATGGGGTCCAGTCCATCGAGATGGCTGCCGTGGTGTGGGGGAAATTCGGCCGAATAATGAGCGAGATCAAGAAGTCAGTGACTCCTCCCCGCGCCTCCTCGTTGTGGACTGGGATCAGAACATTCTGGCTCGTGAAGTCCTCGTCCGCGAAGAGGAAATACTTCCGACTATCCTGTTGCACCGAGACGATGTCCAGCAGGTTCGTCAATATTCCGAAAAGATCGTATTGTTCCCCCGATCCAATTGAAGGATAGATCTCTGCTACCTGTGGACCAAAGTTCTCGTGGAAATAAGAAACTGCTATGTACAATTTCACCTCGAACCGGATCTCACTCACGGGATTTATTATCCTTCCCGACTCATAAACTTTCAAGCAACAGTATGAAAAACGTAGATGGTTTGTGTCTATAGTTGATTTTCTCTGCCCGCCGGAACCTCATCCTCTGCTACGGTGTCTGTACCCTTGCACTACTTGTTCGGGTATCGCGCCTTGTTGAATCAACCTAGTGCATACAGAATGGCACTTCACTCTCTCGGGTGTAAAAATGTCACTCAAAAGCTAACCGAGTTACCACAAAACGACTAATCATAGTCTCATAAGTACCAGTACCCACATAGGGGGTATTCAAAACAGGCTCATGATCCAAGTTGATTATTGGCACCCGTGTCTTCTGGGCACAACCTGCACTGGTGATTTTCCCATATCCCGAGATTCAACTGCCTGAGAATCCGCTCGACTGGTGAGATAACTGCTACCGCGGGGATGCTGATGTCCTCCCTTATCAAGCCCTCAATCATCTCACGCGGAGTGCGCAACCTTCGGTGGAAACTCGGGCAGTACCGGTCAAGGATCTTCAGCGTCCTGCGGTACACCTTCATCACGTTGGGATCAAGCCGAGGTGTTATATACCCCTCGAGGAGGTACATCTTCACCCGCTCTATGTAGAGCTCCAAGCGGATAATACGCTCCCCATACTCTCGATTGCGAGCAGACAGCTTAAACGGTATAGGCACAGTTAATCGCCCGATTTCAGGAATTTAAACATCTCGAACAGCACACAGGACAAACGGATGGCTTATGATTCAGATACCCCTTAGATCGGTACAGATATCATCCAACCTTGACAGTGCCTATGAACCCGTAAGCGTCTCAAGTTCGATCCCCTTCAGACCGTTCCTATAGTTTAATCGGTGAATACTGATTCTCTCCAATACATCTCGATGATTCCCGTACTCAAGTAGGCAATCCAGAAACTCTGAACTGTGAGTGGAGAGAAATACTTGTTTATTTTTTATATCCTGAACTAGAGATCTTGCTTTAAGATCCTTGTACCGTAGATGCAGGTTGACGTCGCCCCCCTCCATGATCAATATTCCTCCAACGACCAAGGTTGAGATTAACACGTTGTGGATAATTGATAGAAAACCCTTACCATGAGTTGACAGTGGCAAAATCTCTCGTTCTAGTTCGATGTAAAGACCGTCCCCGGCCTCCATTTGCCCAAACGTTTGAAACTCAGGAAGCAGGTTCTTGATCATTGACATCACATCGTCAAGCTTATTCACCATTGATAATGTGTCTAGAAGTTCTTGAAAATCATCCTTTCTAGAGATCTGATCAAGAAAGATAATTACAGGATGTCTGATCATTTGGATTTCAGGCTCTAACCTCAGACTCCTGTCAGCTATTGATGTTGAATGGAATATTCGATTGTACTCCACCTCATCAGGAATTGAATCTGGTAATTGAAGGAAGTACGATCCGTCCCCATTTAAACCAGTACTGCTCATCACGAACTTATCTGCTTCACGGATTGCCCTAAAAAGATCTGACTTATCCACCGATTCTTCCAATAAATCGAGGAATGTAGGGCCCTTACGAAGTGTCTCTGTGCCACTTCTCAATGCCTCCTTGAATTTTGGATCGTTAATTATCAATTTCCCAAATTTATTGGGCTTATGCATACGATTTTTTCCAATAATCCTCAACGGTAGATCTCCCATTATCTCACTTCTGAATCTATGTAGGAGGTGCTCAAGTTGTCTCTGATCTACATTTTTGTCCATCTCCCTATTGATCCTACCCTGCCCTTATCGAATTCTCCACAAATTACTGCTCTCACACTTCCGTATCTGATTAATAGTTCAGCTCTGTAGCCTAAGACCTCAAAGAGCTTGTGCAAGATGGCACGATCAAGGGAATCATAGTGTCCATTATCCCACGTACTAAGAAGAGCCAAGACCTCAAGAATAGTTGATTTACCAGAATTATTCGCCCCCACAAAGATGTTGAGTGAGTTCAGCTCAATATTCAGTGACTCGATCCCTCTCTAGTTAGCAATGGAAACTCTCTCAACGATTCGCACAACATACAAACCATATAACTACGATTTATAACTTTGATGAGAAAGTATGGATTGTGGGAAACAAACCCCAATAGGTACTTGAAGAATTTATAGATTCTATAGAGAAAGTACCAACTTTGATTTGACCATCCATACCACGCTCGCGATACCTGACTACAGGACTTAGAATACTAACAACCAAACTTATGAAGCATAAATTCTCTGGATCAAGGGCCCTGGACCTTATGCAGGATAATGACGGACTAGGCAGAACTTAGCGGCCGGATGAATTACATAACACCGGTTATCACTCAAATCAGCAGTAGACTGCTCCGAACTATATCAGTCATTTTTCGCCTTAACTCAGGGTAAGTACCACCCTTCATAATTGAAAAACAAATTGTGGGATTTGTAGTCATGACATAATTAAGATCTGGAAAAGTTAACACTAAGGTCTCCGTTCATATGAACCAGCAGAGAATCCTATGCCACAAGGAGAATGAAAATCGGACCTCCGTGATTTGAACACGGGACCTGTCGGTATCTGCAAGGTCTGGCGGCTATCCAACCGTCATAGAACTCATATTCTCGGGTGGTGTAAATTACTACAGCCGACCGCTCTAGCCAGGCTGAGCTAAGGTCCGGGGCAGAGTATCATGCTGCAAGAACAGCTGAACTCTGTCTCTGATACTACTGTCACATTCAGGATTTAAAACCTATAGCTTAGCTACATTTCTAACCGAAGTGTAATTTGATTGAATTTTGACGGAGCTATGTAGCGATCTACATCTTCTCTACCCCGGATAGAAAGCAAAATAAAGGATCGGTCGGCTGTAGTCAGGCACACTCGACGTGATCAGGAAAACTGTTATGTGTGTTGAGCTCCATCTCCAGACGTTTAGATGTATAGGATGAAAGATTTATCTTGTTGACCAACCTTATAATTAATTGATTGAACTTAGCCTATGGCTGGTGTGAAACAGTGCCCAATTCGTGTTGCTATGGAGAGGACATCTATCGGGAAGAAGTGGACACTCCTCCTGATCAGGAATATCCTATTCGGTATGGACACATTCTCGGACATGATGAGGACCAATCATGGACTGAGCTCTAAGGTGCTGAACGAGAATCTGAGACAAATGATGGATGAGGGCTTAATAAATAGAGTAGAGATCAAACCAAGAGACGTCCGTTATATCCTGAATCCTATGGGAAGGGAGCTGAATCGAGTTCTCTTTGAAATTTCGAGGTTTGGTGCTAAGCACTTCCCTGATGAAGTCTTTGAGGATAAACCCCCAGTAGATCCTGTTGGATTTTTTGGCAAACAGTTTGGAATTCCCGATGACGAAATTGACGTCATGAGAAAACCAGTGGTGAGTCCAAGATGATGGTTTTCACTTCACAATTTCATTAGCATCTATCTATTGAGGAATGGATCGTATAGTCTATCAAAATAGTTTCATAAATACATTCGTCATAAAATAAAGTCACTTAATGATATATCACATATTTTCTTGAGATCTCTTATTGTATTTGTCCTATATTCCATTTTGTCGGAAGAATAGTTATAGCCTGTATGGTCAAGGTTGATTGATGAGCGACGAGGTGCTGGAAGAGGCCTTTGCGAATCTCCTGTCGGATATGCTACACACAGCGATGGAAGACATGAAGATAACTGATGACGAGATCGCTATACTGACCTTCGTGAGGGATCAAGTCGAGGAGTACAAGATGGTTCTCGCGGAGTCAATGGAGCGTGATCCTCACGAGCTTGACCAGATAGTGAAGAATGCGCTCAAGCGGTTGATCAACAATGTCATGACTCTTGCAAGATCGGACAACGTGATATCCGACGACGAGATCAAGCTTCTTCGTGATCTGATTATTTTCGAGGACAAATTCCCTGGGGGGGTTCTTGACTCATCTTCAGACATGGTATGAGCTGGCCAATGTACACATAAATTAGTCATATAGGAATTGCATCCTCTATCATCCTATGTCAGGTAATCTCTATAATTTATTTATAGTCTCTCTATTTCTATACTGGTATGGAAAGAGAAGTTTATTCTATGGATTTGATTGCCCGTTTATATAAGTCAGGAGATCATGTCATCAGGATTCAGTAGATGGATAAGGTCGGGGATATTCTTGAAGTTCCTCGCCTCTTCGACCTTAACGTGGAGATAGAATTCACATCTCTTGCAAAGCTCCATTTTGCTGATGATGGATCCCTGTGTCTCGTTGAAGCAGTGCGTCCCTTTGATCATCCAACATGATCTCCCTCCCGCATCTCCTCCATGTATACCGTCCATAGTTCGTGCAGTCACGACGGGACACTCCCCGAATTGCTTAGAAAGTATCCCATCGGGGCCGTATCCACATTCCATGTAGTCCCAGCAGTTTATCTTATCTGCCACAAGAACTATTAGAGATTATAGTACATATTGATTATCTTTAATTTAAGAAAAATAAGAATTGTCTGATTTATTGCTTTACACAGATTCGCTGAATTCTTGACCTTGTTTGTTAAGGTTGTCTTCTGGAGATCTTCCGTCTAACAACTGGGATCGTAATTAGAGCCGCCGAGACAAAGACAAATACGGGGTAGAAGCTAGTATCCTCTGTTGTGGTATCGGGGAGAGTCGTCTCGCTGGTTGTCGTATTTGTCGAAGTGGTAGTTGGGATCTCCTCACCCTCCGCTAGCCTGTAGATCACGAGGTTGTTCACTGAGACATGACCCTTGGAGTCCGTCGCACGCACGGTGAGTATATGTTCTC
>WAMJ01000296.1 GCA_015522385.1 Candidatus Heimdallarchaeota archaeon | reverse complement strand
GTACCGCAATAATGTACGTGAAGAAATTGAACGGGAATCTGATAAAGGGGTCAATCCCTGTGGTGTACATGTGGTGTGCCCAGACGACGAACGCCATGAGAACTATACTGAACATAGCTGCCAGCATCGTCTTGTACCCGAACACAGGTCTTCGTGAGAACTTAGCAATGAACATGGTCGTCATTGAGGCCGCGGGGAGCAGAAGGACATAGACCTCAGGGTGTGCGAAGAACCAGAACAGATGCTGGTACATCACTGGATTTCCATAGTCTGCATTGTAGAAGTTCGTGCCCATGTTCCTGTCCATGAAGACCATGAACAACGCGATGGAGATGACAGGTGTGGTCAGCAACAGTAGAATCGATGTGAAGAGCGTTCCCCACACGAACATGTCCATCTTGAACCACTCCACGTAGTCAGGTTTTCCTTTCCAGATTGTCAGGATAAAGTTGAGTGACCCGATGGATGAGGAGACTCCGATCAGTACAAGCCCGAGGATCCACAGATCTATCCCTGCTGTGATCAGGGAGAGTGGTGCGTACGCTGTCCACCCCGCGTATGCCTGCGAGCTCCAGATCAGTATCGACCCGAACGGGATCAGCCAAAAGGCGAAGTTGTTCCACTTCGGCCAGTACATATCTGCGTTGACCGAGGCGACCATCCTCGGAATGAGGAGGTTCCCGAAACCCGCGCCCAACGGCACGATGACCAGAAATACCATCGCAGTCCCATGGAGGGTGAATGCTGTGTTGTAGCTGATTGAATCACCGAACATCGAAGGATTGGGATCCCAGAGTTCAACCCTGATCATCAGTGCGTACATACCTGCAATCGCCATATTAATGAGTGATGAGACGAAGTACAGGAGTCCAATCTCCTGCGCATTCGTCGTTCCAAATATCCTCTTAGGACTCGCCCAAAACGACCCCTTGTGTATCTCAGTGGTCATGGTGCCACCGCCTTGATCACCCCACGCATCATAGAGTGTTGAGCACCACAGTACTCTGCACAGAGTAGCTGGTACTCTCCAGGTTCCTCTATGGTTACTGTGATGGTGTTGTTCTTTTGTGGGACGACATCCATCTTGAAGTTCAGCTCATACACGTAGAATGAGTGAATCAAGGGTCCCGACGAGTACAGAATAAACTTGTAGGTCAGACCTGCCTCCAGAATCAGCGTGGTGGTCGAGATTCCAATATCGTCCTCGACCGGGCTGAACTTCTGTCCCTCGTAGTAAAATATCCATTTCCACGTAGGTGTTGCCTCCACGATTACCTCCTTGTCTGCGACAGGATTGTTTAATTCCTGCTGGAACTCTCCCAGTGCGGGAAGTGACAGAGCGAGTAGCAGAACACCTATGAGAATTGGGACTGCAATCCATATCCTCTGCAGTTTCAGAAGGTGAGTACCTTCCACACCCTTGGCCTCATCTACTGCTGAGTCCCTGAATTTGTACACAACGTAGATCCAGAGGGCAAGAACAAGGACGAAGACAATCAGTCCGAAGATGAGTACCTCCATGAATAGGTTGTCATATAGCTCCGTCAAATTGCTCCTCGCACCGACCGTACGGACACCGACAATGCCCAACATCACCACGAGTAGATTGACAAATTTCTTAGAATTCATTGAATCACCGATCTTACTTTCTGATTCTTCTGTCGTATATCAGGACGATTGACGAAAGGATTGCGAGCGAGGCGGGAACAAACCCGAAGCCTGGTGCTCTTTCTGCACCTGTCTCACCCTCTGCAAATCCGTTCCCTACGATGATCTTCCCTTCCATTCCCTGATCTTTGTGATCCTCCACTGTACACCAATATGGCATTTCGGTGTCCTCATTTGGCATCAATGCATTTACCATTCTCATCTGGGGTGTTCCGTCTCCAATGATGTGGAGTCCAAAATACTCTGTCCCATTGGCGAAATGCAGGGCCATATCATGCTCTGCGTCCTGCATGTTAACGAACATGATGGTTACACATTCACCTTTGTCAACTGTTACCTCGGTGGTATTAAATGCCACCTCATTTCCCTGTGTACCAATCACAACTGTTGATGTCGGATTGTGACAGAAATTCTCGATTGATCCATGCTCTCCTTGAGCTGAAATAGAAACTAGCGTCAGGCTGATTACAAGTACCAGCAATGCCGTTCCAAATGCGATTTGTTTTCTCATTATATCACCTATAGTAATGCAAGTATTCCTAATTAATTATCTATTTTATAGATAATTGGATGGAATATTTACATAATCTAAACTATACTCTAGTAAAGTATATTTAATTATTTCGTCCCCAACTCTACAGTTTTCTCATTTTATCGTATCGATTTTTTCGCAATTCGTATTGCTCACATTTGTATTGCGATTTACAATATCTTTATTTTGACCAATTTGGACATATTATTCCCATATTTGATGGAATTCCTCATATTCGGGGTCTATGTCCCTGTTTACGACTTATATTTTAAACTACATCAAATTCCTTGTTCTGAGGTCTGTATTTTTACTAAATCTGTGTATGGTTGGTTTCTTCTGATTCCTAAGATTCTTCATCGAGTAGTGCGAAGAGGGACTCAAATGCCTTAATATCGAGATTCACTAGGTTGAGTAAAATGACACTTGTGATGAGGAATGTAATGTTCATGATCAAGCTGTGGAAGCTAAAGCTGTCATCGTAGGTGAAAATCAATGATGTGATCATAATCACGAAATAGAAGGTGGTTAGAACGTAGAAGCTCAAACGGATCTTTCTCCAAAGTGGCTCCGCTTTGCTTCCTGAGAGAACCTCCATCAGCTTATTTGACCTTGAGATAACTGCTCCCATAATGAGAATCGCTACACCGATTATGATATGAGAGACTGCGTGATCAAATGGCACAACTCGATGATCAAAACGGTAAATAAAATAATATGGAATTCTAAATGTTTAATACCAAAATAATTAACCTAAATTTTATGAACTCTGTACGAAGGCCGGAAATTCACTCGATCTTCCATGAGTACCCTGACTACAGAGAGGTTCTGAAAAGCTACTTCTCACTGAATGAGATGGAATTCACAGTGTTTGTCGCGGTGCATCAGTTGGGGGAGAGCGATATAGATCAGATCCTCGAATCAACCGGACATGTTTGGCATAAAAACAAGGTGAACTCTGCCCTGAAAAAGTTGGTGGAGATTGAACTTTGCTCCAGGCAGAGGATCGGGGGCAAGGGTATGGGGTTCAAACATAAATACATTTACACCGGAAAGGAGATATCTGAGATCAAGCAGGAGATCGAGAAAAATCTTGAGGAGTGGTTACTGCATGTGAAAAGGGAGATGAGCGATCTTGTTATGCACCTTAACTCGGTAGATCTCCTAGCTAAGCGAAAGAAGAAAGACAAGGTATCCAAGGTCAAAGAGGAGTGGTTTGACAGTACCGATTGATCTCACATTCATGAAATGATCTGAGTGATATCCTGTTTAGGAGGAGACAATCAGAACTAGTTCGCCGGTTATGGCTGAGAGCACGATGATTCCAGTCCATAAGTGCACCGACCACGCAAGACCCATGAGGGTTCCAACCAAGGCGAAGAAGAGGATAAAGTAGATAACTGCTACTGTAAGAGCAAGTAGCTGATTCTGCCATACAGTAGGGATTCGTGCTCTAACTACATCGACGTAGAGTCCAACCACCAGTGCCACAACTGGGATGAGAAATCGGGTGACTATCTCACCCTCGGATGCGGGTATCTCGCTAAAACTGAGGGGGAACCTCATCATTGTAGAGTAGATCCCGCTGACGAAGAACATGATCCCGAAGGCACCGAACTTGAAATCCAGTATCCGATTGAGCTTCAGAACCAGTCCTACGAGGAAGGCCGAGTAGATGATGCTCCCTGTCACACCAATCCCCTGTACCGCAATCGTGCTTGCTCCAAAGGTAAAAAAGGGCTTGCCGCCTGCCGCCAAGACATGCGCGGGTATGGCAAATTGGGTGAAGAAGACTAACATGGAGAGGGCAAGGGCTGCACTTACTGCTATTGGGAGCTGTTCCAGTAGGCTGAGTTTCTGGAAGTCTTTAGGTCGGTGCATGTAGTTCAGGAGAAGTGCTGACGCCATGAACGTCCCTCCAATACCGAGGAGGAGATGTGTTGGGGAGTACAGCGCCTGTATGTTTGCCTCGATCCCAAATATCTCGTGCCAGAACATGTCACCTACGCCCCCGAGCGTGAAAATAATACTTCCGATGAATCCTACCATTATTCCATCAGGCAGGCTGTTCCTCCATGTGAAACCCTCCATCCTGTTTCTTAATAATGTTCCAAAGAGCAGTAGACCGGTGACACCAAACCCGCTATAGAGTATTCCGTGCCATGGTGTGAAGAATGTCTCGAGGGATTCCGACAGGCTGTTGTGTGCCCATGAGTCGATGTGCGCCCCTGTGACGAGCCATATCGTGGTAAGAGTATACGCCCACGTGAATCTACTGGTGAGCTTTGGTCGGTTCTGCTGAACCATTCCCGCTGGTTTTATGTTCTCATTCGTCATAACTGAAACCATATGCTATACTCGCGATAAGTAATATAAATCTTTACTATGTGTAATAGTGTTATTTCTATTATCATAATATGGGTGTTCGGATTTATGGTGATGCTTGTATGGTATGTTTTAGTATTCCATGTATATTATTAGTCCATATCTGAACCACAGATATCCTGTGAAGAATTAGTTAGGATTCTCCTCGGGTACGAACAACTTTCTTGATATCCACCAGAGTAAAGCAATGATAATGATCACACTAATTGCCCATGTCAACGGATCGAAAGCAGATGGTATCTGTTCGCCTATAAGTCCGAGTCCCTTTGTCCCGAGAAATGCCCATAGAATGGCATACGGGATAGCGGTGATCAGTGTTATCACAAGGTAGGGTTCTCTTCTCATCTGCATGAATCCAATAGTGATGCTTAGGATGTCGTTGGGTGTAAAAGGGAATAGCCTTGCGATTACCAGTGCGGTTCATCCTCTGCGTTCGATGAATTCCTCGTACTTGTTCACGAGGTGTGTACCTCTCACTCTCTCTACACCAAACTTTCCGAGACGCCCTGCCTCGTACCCTAGTATGGCAGCCCCCATAAGTCCTAGGAGGTTCAGGACACTATCGACCCATATTCCAAAGACATACCCTGCAAAGATAAGCACCACCTCTTTAGGGAAGGAGAACGCGAAGACTTCGACTGTGAGAATTACGACGATAAACATCATGGGATTGAGGGATACAGGTATCAATATTCCACACTCCACTCTGTTGTACTCACAAGACTTCCTTTTCTAAAGCAGAAGTGTCAACTCTTGGAGTTATTGCACTCTTTGGGTATTGACTTCACGTGGGAGAAGATTATGGGAGAGGACGAAACCCTCTCTCCCTCACTTGTTAAGTTCTTGCACACTACTGGAACACTCCCACCAAGGGAATTGATCGAGCCATACGTCTTGAGATACATTGAAGGTGATAATACCGAGGGTATTGTATCAATGGTCGACTCTTTGTTTGAGATAGATCTTATTGATCGTTTACAGAATACTCGATCGATATTATTGTCAATTATCAGCAAACAAGGCTGCTACATCTCGAAAAGTCTAGAACTCTCAAAGACACTAGGGATCAAGTTGAGTTGGGAGGAAATAAGCCCTATAGTTCTAAAAAATTTTTCCGAGTGCTACAGCCCTATGGTACTACTACAGACCTTGGCCAAGTACCAATATCCCATTAAGTGGACCGACTTCAAGGATCCAATTTCCAGATACTTGAAAAGAAATATGCGTAATCATCTATACGAGGTTTTCTCAATTTGCCATAACTATGGATGGGATGAACTCTATGAATAAACACGGTCTAGCCTTGATAATATGACTGTATCAGAGATTCGGGATTTAAGTGAGAGATTACAAAAGCGTAATGTACATATCCCGATCCTCGAAGAGTATCTGTAAGATACTACAGCACCAGGTCGACTGGTAAAATTACTGAGCTTATGTTAGGTCAGACCGATATATGTCTCCAAGATATACTCATTGTGTAGGAGATCCGTGCATTTCCCCTCACGGTCTATTGTACCGTCCTCGAGGATGTAGGCCCTCTCGGCAGCTTTGAGAGCTAGCATTGCGTCCTGCTCGATGAGGAGGATAGTTGTCCCCTGCTGGGAGATCTTCTTAATCCTCTCCATAATCTCTATCCGAATTGTAGGTGCCAGTCCCATGCTAGGCTCATCAAGCATGAGGATTTTCGGTCTTCCCATCAGAGACCTTGCTATTGCGATCATCTGCTGTTGTCCCCCTGAGAAATTTCCTGCCTCTTCATGCATTCTTTCTTTTAACGCCGGGAATAGTCGAAGAACCTCTTCCATCCTCTTGTGATTCTCTTCGGTCTCCTCCTTGTAGATATAGGCTCCAAGCATGAGATTCTCCTCTAAGGTCAACTTAGGAAAGAGCTTTCTCCTCTCGGGACAGTGTATCACTCCCTTCTGGACGATCTCATTGGGCATAAGTGACCTATTCTTCTTGATCTTCCTGTAGCGTGAATTGGTGGTCTCCACGAGGATCTCGTCGTTGTATGTTATGGTACCTCTTTCGAGTTCCACAAGACCACTGATAGCACGAAGAAGAGTAGATTTGCCTGCACCATTTGGGCCGATCACGGCAATAAACTCACCAGTTTTTATCTCAAGACTCACCGAGGCGAGAGCTATGGCTCTTCCGTAGTGTACACTGAGATCGTCTACCCTAAGCAATGTGATCTGCCTCCACACCGAGGTATGCCTCGATGACATCTTTGTTTTTTGAAATCTCTTTTGGTGTCCCCATCGCGATTACCTGTCCGTGGTCTAGGACGACTATCCTTGTAACGAGGTTAGACAGAAGCTTGAGTTTGTGTTCCACTATCATGATGGTTACCCCATATTCTTTATTTGCATTCTTTATGAGCTGGGTGACCCTAAATGCATCCTGACTACTGAGGCCACCAAAGGGCTCGTCCAGAAGTAGGAGCCTTGGATTGGTGGCCATTGCCCTTGCGAAATCCAATCTTTTTAAGTCTCCGTGTGGTAGGATAACCGCGGGATATTTCTGTTTCTCACCCAAGTCTACAGACAATAGTGATCTGATGGCTCTAGATTTGAGTGTAGACGGCTTGGCAAAGAAATTCTGTGGTATATGTGGTATCGTTACATTCTCCAATGTCGTCACCTGTTTGAAGGGTTTAACTATCTGAAAGGTCCTTGCAATTCCGAACTTGTTGAGGACTATGTGTGGACTTTGCCCTCCAATATCCACTGCTGTTCTCTCTCCCCATCTTACTTTCTTACTGAATCTCGTCTTCAGTAGAGCGGGGAAGTCAAATAGAGAGTATCTTGATTGCTGCTCTGCAAAAATGCTGCCTGAGGTTGGTTCGAGTACCCCGGATATCATGTTGAAGAGTGTGGTCTTACCAGATCCATTCGATCCAATAATTCCCAGTATCTCTCCCTCTTGAACATCAAAGCTAACATTGTCCACTGCTACGAACTCATTGAATTTCTTTGTGAGTTTTTCTATACTAAGTACTTTTTTTGCTGTCATAATATCTCCCTACTTTGGTGGATCGAAGGTTCCCAAACTGGGCCATACTCCCCAGAGTCTCAACCGGATTTTCTGTATAAGTTCGGGGGCATAGTATCCGATTACAGTACCAACAATGAAGTAAAGTACCATCCTCCCCTGCACCTTGAAAAGATCTATTCCAAAGAATCCTCTCTCCCCTTGTCCAAGGTACTTCTGTAATACTAGTGCAGGATTCAACGTATTGGCAATTAGCATGTTTCCAGTATCATAGAACGCCATGAGCAACGAGAATATTACCCCAAAGAATAATGAGTTTCTCAGTTGGGGGTCGGCGTTGATCAGCCCTCTCGGCTGGTACTTGATAATGATGATAAGCAGGAGTCCAAAGATTAGCACCTCTATTGTCTGGAGATCCACGAACCCATCTTTTATGTAGTAGGACAGGGCAAAGAAGAGGACGAATGTTCCAATGACTGCTCCAAGAATTGTTCCAATTCCTCCTAAGATTGAGAAAATTATGATCTCAAAACTTCTCTCTGACTCGAAGAGCGCTGAGGTACTCGATCCGAACACCTGTGCCAATAATCCTCCAGAAATCGATGCAAAGAAACTGGAGATCACAAATACCGAGACCTTGTAAAGACTGACGTTAATCCCTGATGATGAGGCTGCCTGCTCGTCCTCTCTAATTGCTTTGAGGACAAGTCCATATCTAGAACGCGCGAGCAGATACATGATAGAGACACACGCAATTGCGAATCCAAGGATGACAGTCGTCATCTGCTCGATCTGAAGCTTGAAGAGGTCTAATCCCTCAAGGGATGATCCTGGGGGTTTTTGTATGAGTTGACTAGTAATTTGCAACCCCCCGTCTCCACCTGTGAAGTCTCCCCAAATCTTTGTAACAAGGATCTGTGCGATCAGTGGTAAGACGAGGGTTACGAGGGCAAAATATGGTCCCTTTAGTCGAAGAATTATAGTTCCAGTGACCAAGGCAAAAACAGATATGAGGAGGGAGGCGAGAATAATTGCCTTGATAACACTGTAGTCGATATATATTCCCCCGATGTCTACAAGTTGTTCCTCCATTCCTGGAAATACCACCTGGTCTCCGATTATCAGCCCTTCTCTGATCATTACCGTGAGATAGCCCCCCATTCCTAAGAATAAGGCATGACCAAACGAAATCTGGCCACTGTATCCAGAGAGAAGATCCCATGATACTGCGAAGATGACGAGTATGGCTGCTTTCTGTATGATGATTGAGGTAGTGACTGAGTCCGGCATGATCCCGGCAGACTGAGCTGTTCTTACCGAGGGACCAAGGAATATCCACGTATCCATAGTCGGAAGCAAGACTACAAGAAAGAACCCGAAGATGAAGAACTTCCTCTTCTTGATTTCATCCCAGTAATATTCCAAGTCCAGCTTCATTCACTCTCCTCCTTTGACCCAAATAGTCCTGTTGGGCGAATTATTATGATAAGCATGATGACAATCAGGGGAACAATTTTACTAAGCTGAATGTTCACAGACGAGATTGTGACCTCGGTAAAGCCCACGATGAATCCAGCGATCACGCTGCCGAAGATGCTGCCAATTCCCCCAAGTGTGACGACTGCAATTGCGAATATGAGTGGAGTCCACCCCATGTACGGTCCCCAAGACGGGGTTGCACTTATTGGAGATGTGAGAACGCCAGCAGCAGCTGACAGTCCCATCCCGAGCCCAGTTGCAACCATGTAAACTTTCCTTACATTGATGCCTACCAGCCACGCTGCTTCAGGATCTTCTGATACCGCTTCCATTGCCTTCCCCATCGGTGTATATTTGATGAAGAGAAATGTTAGTCCGAGGAGCAGTATCGAGAAGACTGCTGCGATTATCCGAATAGTTTGCACAGGTTGGCCGAAGATTACCTGATTGTCGAATTTCTGCACCATTCCATCAAGATTCCGAGGGTCTACCTTGAATTCTACAAACTCACCGTCCTCTGGATACCTGACAAGAGGGATTATACTCTGGATGAGCAAGGCAATGCCAAACGTGATTATGAGGAGGTTGGTGGGTTGGGACCTGATATCCTCAAGGATGTACCTGTCTACTGCCATGCTGATGGTTGCAGTGATGACCATGGAAAGGATTAGGATTGCTAGATAAACAGCAGGTGATTTCTCGAATATGCTGAATTGACTCAGGACAACTCCCAAGACGTTGGTCACTAGCTGGGTGATTATTACCTGTTTCTTGGAGAGCTCGAGATAATAGAGTACGGATGCAAGCACTAGGATAGATATCTGCACATATATCGCCAAGAGAGTCGCTTCTCTGTTGACTTTCCCGTAGTTTCCAACAATGAGAGATCTCTGGATGAGGTAGAACGCTAGGTTGGTGACTGAAATACCCGTGCCATATTTCCTTCCGAACAGTTTGACCTGAAGGGCCATAAGTCCAATAAATGCTACAATAGGTCCGTAGAACAGAATTGAGAAAGCGAATCTGTCAGCGACTGGAAGTGATGATATCTCCATTTTGTTGAATGGAAGGTAGAGCGTCTTGAAAAGCCAGAATGCACTGTATGCCCCTATGACAAAGTATCCTCCAATGGAGAGTTTGAAAAGCCTTGCAACCCCGAAAATAATGGCGAATCCGACGGCGATTAGAGCATAGAATGCTCCTTGTACAATTCCAGAAAGTATTATGTTTATGACTGTGGTCTGTGGCATCGTCAGACCTATCGTGATAAAGTAAGCTGGGAATAGAACTATAAGGAAAACAATTGATCCTAGATAGTCAACATGTTTGATCTTGGTATCGTAGAATGTCCTGATCTTAGATATAAGTGTACTATTTTTATTTATATTTTTATCCAATTATTTCACCCTATATCGATATAATTAATCAAAGGGAGATGTTTCTTAATCTTTTCCTTTTCACTTTCTCAATTTTTTCAATTTTCTAACGGTTAGGAAGGTGAAGGTCGCGAATACCACGAAATACCACTCGAACCCTGGTGTATCTACTTCAGAGGATGTATCTGTCTCGTCTGCAGTATCAACGCTGTAGGGTGGTGCTATAGTGGTTGAATATCCCTCTGAGGTTCCACCCCAAATAGCAGTCTTACTACCATCGGAGAGCCACTGTGCAAAATACAGCTGCGAGTAGGGGAACCCTGGAACTCCAATTGTTGATGGTGTGAAGAGGTCATGCGCGATGCTGTTGTTGTACTTCTTGAAGGTCTCGGGCACTGCTGGGCTGGCGACCTGTCCTGCAGTTGACTCCGAAGTGAACTTGTAACGGGCAGCAACACCCAGATAGTCGGTGTCTGGTAGTGCACTGTGAATTGCTGAAGACGTGAAATCATCTGCTCTTTCGATGGCATCCTTAAGGATGTAGACCGCGTCGTATGCAGCAAATGCCGTGTACGTCGGTTGCTCTCCATAGGCTGCCTCGTAAGCAGCTCTGAAATCTGCAGACTTGCTTGTCGGGTTAGCATCTGGAGGTGCATTTTCCACCACTATTTCACCCGATGCTGCTCCGTCTGTATTCGTAAAATACTCGCTGTCCTGACCTGCCACATTAATTCCTGCGAGGTACATCTTCTGGTTGAGCCCAAGTGCCGCCCATTGCTCTGTAACTGCTTTACCGACAGGTGCAGAGAAGAGTGTGAGGATCGCATCTGTAGAGTTGTCGTTCACCAATGGGTTGAGGCTGGCTGCGACATCTGAACCACTTGCGCTCTCTGGGATGGGATCGATGGTCTCTGTATCGACTGACATTTCAAACAGTCCCTCGAGGGCACCTTTGATAGCTGCTGAGATTGCACTTGTCCATGCGGCATCCTCTCTGACTACAACGACGTTTGATACGTTATTGTTCGGCTTGAGGTGTGTTGCATAGAGTGAGATCACATTCCTTGCAAGCGTTGTTCCATTAGGTGGTCCAACCCTGTAGTAGTATTCCGTGATAATAGGTGCAGTTGATCCTACTCCCAAGAAGGGTGTCTTGGTAGAGTTGATTGTTGGCTGAACTGCTCCAAGCACAACCTCAGTTCTGAATCCACCAAGCACTGCTACAACTCCCTTAGTTGTAATGAGATCCTGAAGGTTTGTGGCTGCAACCGAAGCATCAGGTAGTCCGTCGGAACCTGAGGTTGTCTCGGTGATGAGCTCAAAGTCGTATTTGGTTGACTTTACAGTCAGACCCCCTCCGTCATTAATTTCCTTGACTGCAAGTTTTGCACCGTTGTCCATGTCGACCCCAACTGGGATAGCTAGTGGGCCGAGCGATCCAATCTTGATAGTTGGATTCTGCGAGGCGACTGGAGTCACCACGCTGGGTACAGTAATGAATATCAATGAAGCAACTAGGCTTATTGACACGATATTTTTCATTTTCCTGTTCATAGTTATCAACTATATTGGTACATTTCTTCAAGTAACTCCATTTATAACTATTATGTGTGTCAATTTAATTCGTGCACATTTTGATCAAACATCAGACTCTCCTAATAGGAGCAAGCCGATGATAAGAAAGGATCAATTATAGAATTATTTGAGGGTATTATCTGGCTGTTTCTTCCACTCCTTGTCCCGGAGTACTCTTCGGAGAATCTTACCAACAGCAGACTTTGGGAGTTCGTCCAGAAACTCGAAGTGCTTCGGTACCTTGTACTTAGCCATTCTCGACCTACAGAACTCTGCAAGCTCATCGGCAGAGGCTCTCTCCCCTGACTGGAAGACGATAAAGGCCTTTGGGGTCTCCCCTCTGTACGGGTCTGGAACCCCTACCACCGCTACTTCCATCACTGCTGGGTGCTCGTAGAGCACATCTTCAACCTCTCTTGGATAGACCTTCATCCCCCCTGCATTGATCATGTCTTTCTTTCTGTCAGTGATGGTGAAATATCCGTCGTCATCAACCACTGCGATATCTCCTGTTAGGAAGAAGCCCTGCGAGTTCATCACTTCCTTTGTAGCCTCCTCCCTCTTCCAGTAGCCCTTCATTACCTGTGGTCCCCTAACTCCGATCTCCCCTTCCTCTCCGTATGGGAGTTCTCTCTCCTTGTCCGAAGGGTCGAATATCCTAACGTCCGTATCAGGGAATGGAAGACCGATGGTCCCTGGTTTTACAAGAGCCTCGGGATCAATAGGATTGACATGTGTGATCGGTGATGTCTCGGTCAGCCCGTATCCCTCTACTACATGAGCTCCAGTGAGCTCCTCGAAATTCTTCATTATTTCTATAGGAAGGGGGGCAGAGCCTGAGATACATGCTCTGATACTGGTCAGGTCGTAGTCCTTAATCTTCGGGTGCATGAGGAGGGCGAGGTACAGGGTCGGCACTCCATGGAAAATGGTCGGTTTGTGCTTTGCAAGGGTCTCAAGCAGATCTTGGAAGAGTGGTTTTCCTGCTCTGGGGTTAGGTATAACGATGAGTGGGCTCGCGACAGAGACTGCCGAGATCATGCAGGTGACAAGACCATAGACATGGTACAGGGGGACAACAGCAACGAATTTTTCCTTTCCTCTCTGCATCGGTGGCTGTATCCAAGTGTTCAGACCTGTTACATTAGATACGAGATTGAAGTGTGTAAGCATCGCTCCCTTCGAAACACCGGTCGTACCTCCAGTATACTGTATAATGGCTATGTCCTCCCGTGGTGAGACAACTGGTATCTCAGTACTTGGCTCATGAATCCTGAGCAATTCGTTATAGTCGTAGTCCTCCTTGGCTACTGGTCTAGGAAGCGGGATCTTCCCTGTCGCTACTCCAAGTACTTTCTTGCTCAGTGAAAGCTCTGACCTGACGTTGCACACCACAACGTGTGTGACTGATGTCTGGGCTCGCACCTTCTTTAGCTGTTGATACATGACATAGTCGAGGCAGATCACCACCTTGATGTCCGCGTCATTCAACTGGTGCAACAGCTCTGTCTCTTTGTAGTGGGGATTAAAAGTCACAGACACCCCGCCAATCTTCTGAACTGCGAAGAATGAGACCACGAACTGGGGGATGTTGGGGAGGTAGATTGCCACCCGATCTCCCTTCTGCACCCCGAAGGATTTCAGGGCACTTGCCAACCTACATACCTTGTCATACAGTGAAGCGTAGCTTGTTTTCCTGTCAAAAAAAATAACTGCTGGATCATCAGGATTACTCTGCACGGCTTGCTCAAGGAATTCATACACACTGTGTTCTGGATAGTCAATGTGTTCAGGGACATTCTTCGAGTAGAATCGAACCCACGGTTTATCCTCGTAACTCAGTGATGTATCTGGAGATTTAGGGGATATTGCGTCCACATCCTTCTCTTCTCTAAAACCTCTTATAGATTTCGCACAAAAAATTTATCAAATTAGGACACTCTTCAACATACTTTACACAAGACCTTCAGCAACGTTAAGGGCTAAATCTAGATCAATTTCACTCAACTCTTCGACACATTCTCGCAAGTGGATTGTACGGTATTATGGAAGGGGAATTGATCACGAAGGCCATGAGGACACCTAGGGCAATTTTCAGAAAGAATTTGAGGATGCCAATAACATCCTATTGATAGAGCTTCGCTTTATGAACCTCGGGCAGAGTAGGATGTTAACTGAGTAGATAGATATGAATCTCGAAGAAATACCAACTCCCAAAGTAGACATATCTCCATTATCAAACCGGGTGCTTCCCAAATCGAATATTTGGATGAAGAAACGTGGTAAGATATAAATGGTCTTTTACACTACCATAGTATATGATCGACCTCAAATCTCTCACTTCTATCTTCTTCATTCTCCTACTCTTGTTGTTGTATTCTTCTACATCGGGAGGACTGCTCAACCCCCAAGGAGTGGTATAGTCCGGAACTCTATGATCGGATCGTGGAACAATTACTTGATCCGGATGGTTGACTATTCGTTCCGTGAGACCCTCGATCTATCGCGCCTGTTCTCCAGAGCTGAATCGGGGAGTTTCACCATGGAGAGAAATGGAGTGATCTTCAACGTCATCATATCATATGACTACTCGAAGGTGGTTTGTCGCCCTAGGTATTCCGTGACTTTCTCCTACCCCCCTACCCTCCAAGAACAAGTAAGGATAAGAATTGGCAGGAGGGGTTTGATCTCGAAGGCACTAGGGACTGGGGAGGGTCAATACAATCACTTGAACGAGGACTTGGGCATCTATGGATCGAACCTTCTCATGGTGAAAACCATCCTGAATGACAGTTACAACCTCCGGATTGTGGAGAGGACGCTCACATTCATGGGGGAGATAGACACCACCTGGGAGCAGAGTTTCGAGTGCAGCGATCCTGAGGTCTTGCTCACCTCTTGCGACGATGTAATCGAACTTATCTCTCTTCTCTCCCAAGGTGTAGAAGAGGTACACAACGAGGACAGGAATCCCGAAGCGGAGATCATGGCAGGTCTGGACCTTACCTCCGTGCTTCTACGCTGTGTGATCTGTTACCAGGGGGTGAAAGTCGATGACTCCTACGTCACTGACTGCTGCACGGCCGTCGGCCACAAGGGCCACATGACCGCTTGGCTAGACGCCCATGAGAACTGTCCGTACTGCAGGAAAGATAATGTGGTGATCTATTCTCTTCCTGCTGTGTAATTACTGGAACTCCCGGACGAGACCCTCCCCCAAGATTTATCTTTTCCCCAGTAGTCTGCCATTGTGAACGCCCGGTTGGAACTCCTCGAGAGGATCGATAGGGAACTCATTAAGGGTGAGTATCCAGATCCCTTTATCGAGGTACCTGAACAGCACAACTTCAAGGACATCTACTTCCTTCGAGGTTTCATCGTGTTGGTACTTGGCATACCTATAGTATGGGTCATCCGTTTCTCTGATTTTCGACTGTACAACATCGTGGTCATTGTGCTCATGGTCATCGGATCCGCTGGGATCATGGGGATACTGGTGCTTGCGTTCCCATACCGGTCCAGTCGAAGATTCGTCGTCCGACGTCCAACTCCAGAATTACTCGATCCTCTTCTAGACTACCTCCGTCTCGTTCTCCAAAGGGATCTCGAGGTCGAGAGATCAGGGGACTCCGTGGTGGTATCGTACTCTGGGAGGACGAATGCGGGTGCGGAGAAGCAAATTGATCGGGATTTGCTCGTGGAGAACCCAGTCGTTTACTTCCGGCGTATCCAAAATAGGATCAATCCAAAGATCAGACTTCTTAGAGAGAAAAATTCTGTTGAGGTCGGTAACAACGTACCAGACGAGGTATTCTTTCACAATGTAAGTAGATATCTTTTAGTATGGTATTTTGCTTTTGATTTGTCATTAAGGATTGTATATTTGGACTCTGCGAAGACACTCTTTCTCCTGATTATGATTTTCTCCCTTGTCCTCCTCGCAGTCAGACCACGTAAATCTATTATCCGGTTATCCTTGGAATTGATCGATGACCGATATGACCTGCAATATGTCCTTGGTGAGGTCAGGCATTGTGTCGAATCCATGGTTGGTGACAATCAACCTGTTGTCAGGGTCCGTGATATTTCCTCATGGTTCAATTTCTCCGATTCACGGGCAGGAGCTAAAGTCGTCGATATCGAATTCAGGGTGCAGAAGGGTATTGTCAAACAAAAACTTGGTATCTTGACGGCTGGCTTGTCGAAATTCGAGAGAATCCCGCAACAATACCCGAAGAGAATCATGTGGAAGAGGAATACTAAGAAGATGCTACCGGTCTATACCGCTGCTCTTCTGATCGTAGTTATCCTCCTCGCTCCAAGCTCTCCCCGGATTCCAGGGACGGTACTTGCCGAAGGAGACCTTAACGGATACGATAACACATTGACAATTACCGTGAACTCTACTGGCCGTCTACGTTTCGAGGTCGAATTCAAGCTCACGTCGAACTTTGACCAGTATGAATTCTCTGTAAGAACCGATAGCATACACCGAGTTATATCCACCAATCGTCTGTTCACCTCTGATCAGGTATTCGTCAAGCGCGGAGAGAACCTGACAATAGACCTTTGGGATGGAAGGCAGGCGCATGTCCGGATCATTGAGCCAGACAGGGTGTCGCTCCTCGAAGACGGATTCTTGTATCTTCTTCTTCTCGGACTGCTGGTGACCGTAATAGCCGTGTACCCACGAACTGTAGGGACGGAGCTCTACACTCCCGAGCTCCTCGAAAAGCAGAACAAGTCCTACCTATTACGAGTACTCGGGACGATCGCTGGGTTCTACGTCATACTGCTTTTCCTTAAGTTCTTCCAGTCACCTCTCGTGGAGTACCTTGTGAACTGGAACCTCACCTCACTTGGATCCATCCTCTGGATTGCTCTCATCTTGATTATCGCCCGATACGCTCTGTACGGGAACAGGCTGACTTCGGTAAGAGCTCAGTGGTTCTTCTTCGGCGCTGCAATGGCTTTGAACGTCGTCTTCCCCCTTCTCCTCCTCAACGGAATAATCTGGGGAAATTGATTCAACCGCTATCTGAGGAATCCCCAGAATATGATCTCTTCCACCGTCTGCTGAGAACGAGGGATGCTACCATGGACACCAGTGCGAAGGGCATGAGAACGGTCTTGACCCGCCAGCTGTTGGTCCACTCAACCACGAGGGACGGTGCCATGCTCGGAGCTACAAGCTCCTCGACGGTGTACTCTCTCTCCTCCGGGAGCTGGAACTTGGATCCGTCAACAATGGCCGAGAACTTCCTCGCGAGGTAGGTCGATCCATTCGTGAAGACGAAGTTCTGGTAGAGGGCTGTAAGCACGTAGTACTCCCTCCTGACTCCCCCTGTCACCGACCACCGGTGGAAAGGTGACTCCAAGGTGAAGACCACATCCTCCTCGACGAGCGCACCCTCCGATGTGGGTGGAATCTCCACGACCCTCTGCTCGGCAATACCTCCCCTGTATCCGAACCACATGTAGTAGTACAGCCCGATGGCCTCTACGGATGCGTTCGTCGCCTCCCATACCGTGTCGTCGAAGACCTTCGAGATCTGGATTCTGTACGAGTGGAGCTCAAGTTTGAAGGTCGAGTCACTCCTCATCTCAAGATCTGACCAGTTGGTCATGTTTATCCGGTAGAGGTAGCTTGTGGTCCCACGGGCTGGGACGGAGAATGATGCATCTACTTTGACGTATGTGCTTGGATCCAACATCTCCGGACCTGTTGTGAGAGGTGGTATGATGGTGTAGATGAAGAACAGGGTGAGGAGGACATTCACGAGGACAGACTTCTGCTTCTTCTCCATGATTAATCCTACTTGAGATGTGCATAAAAAACCTCCTGTGGTACTGCGTACTCCTGCTATAACTCCTCCATAGGGCACTGAATCCTCGCCACCTCCCGTAGAACTAGGTGCTAGTGAAGTCCATTCTATCCTGTCGAGGCATTAATGTTTATTTCACTATATATGGTTCATGGATGAAGTATTTTCACTGCTCGGTGACGTGTTTGTCGTACTGATCACATAGGTCTTCATGGTTTTGGGGGACTGTGCTGCCAACTGATCCTTGGTATCGCTCTCATCGAATTCTCACTACTCCGTCTGTACAACATGGAATACATGATGAACCGCGATGTTGTTCCTGGTATGAAAGCGATCAAGGCAGCCCTGCAGATGACGGACATCATCGAGGGGAGGAACAATGGGGAAGCTACTACACAAGGCATCGGATGATGATCATTTGTCCCCTTATCACAGAGTCAATGCCTCGGTGCAATCCAGTGATTGGTCACACAAGCAGAAGCTTCTCCGTGAATTTATTAACAGCTAATAATGTCATAAATTATTCCAAGCAAAGAGGCATTTTTCAAAAATATACTGTCTAGCTACATGTCGAGGTATGGCGTAGAGGTCACCACCGAGATGGATGTTCCCTCGGCAAATATGAGGCTCGATTTCCTGATATCGAATCTCCAAGATGAAGACCTGAAGCAGCACTCTCCATTCAAATACTTCACGCCAGAGGTAGTGGGTGAATTCAAAAGTGAGAACGATTTCTTCGAGATCGGAGACCTTTTTGCGACCATAGCCAAGCTTCACTTCTATCTCGCATCGAGGTATGGTTACAAGGGAAATTTAAGTAAGAAGACAGGTATGGCGCCCCAAGATCTCTGCGTGGCTATTATCGTCTCTGGACATAAGTCATTACCTACGAGAATAGCCCAAACCTACAATTTCGAAGAACTTGAGAAAGGGATCTACAGATTAAAGACCACTACCTTTCACTCCGTATTAATAATCCTCAGCAAGGAGATGGTTCTGTCACCACACAATTATTTCTTGGGGATGTTCGTGACCGAGAGGTTTGCAGAATTCCTCGAAATCGCAGTCTCGATGAGCGATAACTTTATGTTAACTATCGCCCATATATTGTTCAGAGATCAAATCGTTAAAGATGAGAAGGCTATGGAAGTTCTAGATAAGAAAGGATTCACTATTAAGGAATCCGTAGAAGCGCTGGGTATATCCCGCGTAATTGAAGAGGTAGGTCTAAAGAGAGTAATTGAAGAGGTGGGTCTAAAGCGTGTTTTAGACGAGGTCGGTATGGAGAAGATCTTCGAGGAGTACTCAATGAAAGAGCTTCTAGAGCATCTGTCTGAAGATCAGAAGGATGAATTGCGGGAGCTCCTGGGTTAAAGCAAACTACCCGTGAATTGACTACCTCAGCTAATCTGTTAATTACTCTTACCTCCTTCAAGTGGATGTCTGTGAATATTGTATATGGACTTCTTTATCTCTCTCCATGAGGATATAAGACTATCCCGAGAGTGCTCTTGGAAAGTCCTATTGGATCGGTGATCCGACCGTAACTAGTTAAATCAGCATTACAATCAATCTGAGTGATGAAATAATCTCCAAGTAACATATGTCCCAAACTACCGAACCATATCCTCAAAGACTTAGGGAAGGCAATAGACCGCATGAAATGGGCAAACCTACTCT
>WAMJ01000295.1 GCA_015522385.1 Candidatus Heimdallarchaeota archaeon | reverse complement strand
TCAACACCAAGAGTATACCTATAAGCAGAGAAGAGAGCAGGAATGCCAGCTGGAATAGAGCCTGTGAGTACAACCTACCGCTGAATAAGTAGTACGTCTCTGTCACAGGCACCTCAAGTCTCTTGAGCTCCCTCCCCGCTGAGGTCAAGAGGTAGCTGTTGTCAGGTAACTTCTCGACAAGACCAGCCTCAAGCAACTTGTTCAGGTGCCAGTGAAGTGTGCTGGCGATACTAAGCTCCCTCTGTGCATTCCTGATGCGGACACTTCCTTCCTGATTCAGGAGGTACAGGTAAATGTCCAATGTCACTGGATTCTTGAATAATCTATTGCTCACGACCATTATCTCACCAGTAAGTAGGTAACAATGAACTCGTTCAGAGCTGCAACATATGTCTATGTCCATAGATATGAGTTATTCTATGTGTTCTCATCAAAAATAGTCGAAGGTAGCTACGTAGAGTGTTACCAGATCTTCGTCAGGGGGAGCAAGTACCAAGATTTCACCGTTCTTCAGATCAATCTGAACGAGGAGAATCTCGCAGAAGAACTCAGACACAGGGTAGAGCATCCCGAGTATGTCTCCCGTATGATCCTCTACTCTATCGAGTCAGGTGACCGCAAGTATCTCGAGCGGTACTACCGGAAGATATACCGGGACAGCATTCCCTGCTACTCCTGCAATAAGTTGGTTGATGAGCTGTACGGTCCCACTCCCTTCACCCAAGTCTGTCGGACGTGCCTCGAGAAGGTAATGGACGAATTGGTAGAGAGTCACGGGGAGATAAATCTCAAGGACCCGACCATACCACTGCAGTTCAAGGCTCTGAAGCTCAGCCTCGAGAGGGATGAGTTCATAATTATCCAACCTCCAGCTCCATTCGATGAGGAATAGTACGACGGTTCAAAAACACGTGAAGTATATATATCCATTTAATTTATAGGCATCATTTATATTTTCCTAGTAATTAACTAGGAAATTGTGAAATGGTACATCCCAATTCGTGATATTGTTACGTACTATCGGAGCTAGAATGATTACCACCGGTACTCGATAGATTAATATGCATAATCTGGTGATGCAGTGATGTGAAGAGAGCTTTCGTTCTTGTATTCCTGCTCCTAGTTGCTCCTGCCTCAGTCAGCGGCATTCAGAATTCTTTCATAGCATTCAGTTATGAAATTGAGACATCATTGTTCTTAGGGGGTGTATCTGTTATCGATGGATCAGGGAATTTGTACACAGTTATCTCAGTAAAATCAGAGGGTATCATACTCGATAATTCATCTCAGATTGGTACTGGGGGTGGGTATGACTTAATCATCATCTCTTTCAACACATTCGGTGAGATTAGGTGGTCACTATTCTTTGGTGGCAGTGAGGATGACATCATACACAACGTGGAAATCGACTCAGAGGATAATATCTACCTGGTAGGTGATACATACTCTGACGACTTCCCTATCTTTGAGGCATTCGATGAACAGATAGGAGGTCGAGAGGGGTTTATTTCCTCATTCACTGAGAGTGGACAGATAAGGTGGTCTAGCTACTTGGGCGGTGTCGATTCCGAATTCATCTTCGGCTCAGAGATTGGGAATAGTTCACTACTGGTTGCCGGTGAAAGCAGGTCAGAGAATTTTATCTTGAAGAATCCATTGCGGGACTTCAGGAACGGGATATCCGATGGTGTAATATCCGAGGTGTCACTTGAGGGAGAGCTACTCTGGTCTACGTATATCGGGGACAATGGAACTGAGTTACTCCATGATATCACATTATTTGGAGATGATATCTTCGTGGTGGGTGAACAATTTTACCCAGACGAGACAATTCCGTACTACGAGATGGAGGATACTCAGGCCATTTTATACAAGGTAAGCAGAAGACAGAGTGTCACCCAAAAAGCCATCAATGGATCTGGGAGTGATTACGGTCTAAGGATCCTTTCTGACAATTATGGGAATATATATATGAGCGGAGAGACTCGCTCTGGTGATATTTTTGATATAGATGGTCAGCAGGACATCTTCGTGGCCAGATTCAGTAATGACCTTGAGAGGATATGGTCTATTTCATTTGGCGATGTTAAGGACGATTTCCTTAAGGACATGGTCTTACAACCTGATGGAAATATACTCCTTACAGCAAAGTATACTATCTCCTCCAAGAACTTTACTAACGGGTATTACAACCAGCCACTCGGGTGGAGTGATATCGTGCTCATGTCGATCAACGAGAGTGCGCAGATCAATTGGGCATCATACTTCGGTGGTGAAAGCTTTGACAATCCCGGATACCTTCTCATCTCAGAGGGCATTATCTACCTCTCTGGAGAGTCACAGTCCGATGACCTGCCAAATAGCCCCGGTAACAAGAAGGGAAGTTTTTGGTTCCTGTACGGCATCTACTCTCCATACGAAGACCCCGACAACGACACCCTGCTCAGCATCGATGAGAATAGATTTGGTACTGATCCCGGAAACGCAGATACGGACGGCGACGGCATCGACGACAATGTAGAGATCGAGAACGGCAGCGACCCCCTCGTCCCGGACACAACGACCGCGAATACTCCCCTGCTCCTCTCTGGATTCGTCATTCTGGTTGTGCTCAGGAGAAGATCAATAGACCCATAATCATCACACTATCCTAATTCCGTCTGAATCCTGTGTACGATTAGTACATTACACCTGTGGGTACTGCTTTGGCAGGTAGTAGCTCAGGTTATCAATGTGGTAGGGGAAGCTCACGGTGTGCCTGATGAACGCCAGTGCCTGCTGCTTGTCCTCGACGTCGCTCCAGTAGTGCGAGACCTCGAGGTACTGGGGGTCTTCCACGAGGATGAAGTCCCCGTTCGTGCCCAGTCTCTGCTTCCCGACAATCATAAGCTGCAGTTTATGCTCATCTCCGCAGACGCTGAATACGAGCCCGTCCTCCGATCTCAACAGGATATTCTCCTCGCTGACCGGGAGCCACGATGCCCCCCCATCGATCGCCTCGATGATCGTGGGGACGTAGGCATATCCCCGCTGTAG
>WAMJ01000294.1 GCA_015522385.1 Candidatus Heimdallarchaeota archaeon | reverse complement strand
TGCTCAATACATAGGAGGAAATTCGGGAGTACAGGCAAGTGGTATAATGCATCAACACACACCATAGAATATTTCATTATTGAACCAGATGTAAATATTCATATATCAGACATATAGTAGTAAAACATGGTAAAAAGTGTGTTGCCATTGGACCGACAGGTCCTCTAATCATTCTTCGATTATGGAGTAGGATCGACCCATGCCCCGATAGGAGGGGTGAAGAAACATCTCCCGGTGGAAATAAGAAATGACATGAAAATAGTGAAGAAATCTGTGAATAGACTGGTGAAGAAGGGGTAGCTCATCATGCACCCGACGAAAGGAGGGATGACCTACCAACTCTCGAAAGAGGGGAAGTACTGCATACTACGGGATGAATGGCCTGATTGAATGGGTGACATTGGAGGGGCTTACGATGGCACATGGTTACTGACATAATGATGGAATCAGTGGATGATCACGAAAACAGATAGACAAGGATGGATCCTATTTTGATTCCAGTAATCTCTTGACGAACATGTATGATTCTTCAAGACTTGACTTGTAATCGTCAAGCTCGCTCACTGATTCTATGTCCGTGTACTTCTTACGGACAGATGGTCTATCATCGTCATCCTCGTCTTCGAAACGTACATCCCGGGTCAACCAGACTCTTAATTTATACTTCAGAGGGCGCGTTTTGAGGATGGGTTTACGCTTCAGTCTGAAGGTTATTCGATCCTTCTGCACACTGTACTTAATCCGGTCGTCCAGCCCTCTGACGAGAATCTTGAGCTGTTCGTAGATCTCCTTCACATCCTCGGTCGAATTCATGAAGAAAGACCCTTCATCCATACTTTTTTGAGTCTGCTTTAAACCCGAGGAGGATATTGAACCCGATATTGAAGGCCACAATCGGACTGCTGTCCTCGCAAGTTCCTCACTTCGCTCCTTGATCTCTTTCTCCCCCCACTTCTCGTATTTAGAAATCTCCCGGTTCATGTTGACAGAGCTGTACTGCAGGAACTTCCTCTTCTCTTCGAACGGAAGATCCTTCATCTCTGAGTTATAGCCTGTCAGGGTAAGATTCCCTACCTTATGGACGAGGAGCTGGTGCTTCTTCTCCCACCCTTCTCCCAGTTGGCTCTGCCACTCAGGAGAGAGGTTCTGGTTCTGGGGTAGTACGTGCTCGATGGTGAGGGAGGCCGGGTCGACCTTTTCTTTTGGATTACTCGCACCCTCCAACTTGAGGAGTATCATCTTTTTAGCAGGAAGATCATACAGATCCACTGTGGCAAAGTTCTGCTGAAACTCTTCGTCATTTGGAAACCGATCCTTGTTCCTCAGGCTCCTGAGGAAGAGCTGAACACTAGCGAGATAGTAGTTTGGGTCCAACCTATCGAACATCTCAAACATGATTTTCTTGATTCGGCTTGGACTGATTCTGCACACCATTCTTCTGATGAAGAACCATTCGAGAGTGTCGAGGATCTCGATGAGCTGTGGCTTCGTCATCAATCCATCCTCATAGTCCAGAAGCAGTTTAATCATGAATGGGAATGAGGAATCGTATCCAATGTCAATTATGTCCTGCACCTCTTTATTGATGTCCTCATCAGAATAGGTGAAGTTCGCCAGATTGGCGTAGAGACTCCCGAAGCGCACCATATCCTTCATGATATGCGGAAGGTCATAGTACTTCTCGGTCTCTCTGATGTAGTCCTTGAACTTCACGTACAGCTCGTCGTTCTTGATATTAGAATTTTTCTTGACCTCGAGGAATGACTTGACGAACATATTGAACTGCCCCTTGAATTCCTTCGGATCGAAGAGGCTCTCCATAGGTGCCCAGTACTCCTTAAACAATCGATCCACATCTGCTGGTTTCAGACGCATAAACAGGTAATTCCTAAGGAGATCCGCCTGTGACAATGCCATTCCGGTTGAGTTCAGGCTCTCGAATATTGCGTGTGGGTCATCAGCAGGGGGATCGAGCGTGAGCAAAAGAAGCTTGATATTCTTTAGACCCTTGGCAATTATATCGACTTCTCCCGCTTTCTTCGACTTCTCAATCTCCCTGCAGAGAGTCTCGTAACAAATTTTCAGAGGAGAGTTTGGAAGAGAATCCACTGCTTCGTTTCGTGAGATCTTAATGAAACTTTCTCTGTCCGTATGTGACAGGAGAAGTTTGTAGTAGTTATCCTCTTTTTTGCTAGGGAAGAAGAGGTACTCCCTGTAGCTCTCCACGGGGTACTTATTCTCACCATCGTCGATGACATGGTCTTCGCTCAATTTGTTCAGCATTGCAATGAGGAGAACGAATATCGTCGTCATCCTTTGCTGTCCGTCTATGAGCTGAAATTTCGGGTGTGAGCCTATAGATGCAGAGGTCTCTTTGATCACGACAAATGAACCGATAAAATGATGACCATCATCTCTCCGTCCAATCTTTTTTATGTCATCCAGTAGTTTGTTGATCTCCCCTTTTCCCCAAGAATACGGTCGCTGGTAC
>WAMJ01000293.1 GCA_015522385.1 Candidatus Heimdallarchaeota archaeon | reverse complement strand
GGGCTGAGTATTTTCTTGTAGAGGAGAAGTGGGAGCCAGTGAGGTGGACCTGTGTGGAGGTTGACTACCCACTGAACCTCGGTTCGGTTAACGAACAGATCCAGAAGGGATTTGGGATGATCAGGCAGGTCTTGAGCTCACTTTCCGACCCCGAGCTGGAGGTGACCGAGGACGGGAAGAAAGGACCTGGCTATATCATCTATCGACTCCTCATCCATGCCATGGTACATGCAAATCAAATGGCTTACATCAGGCAGATCAAGGATAGAGTGTGGAGTTTTGGCTCCCACTTCGGTGACATGGCAACTGCGGTAATTAATACTGGATACCGAACCTCACGCGACCTTGATATCCCCGGGTTCTGATCTAAAATAATCACATGACTCTACCTCCAAGGCATCTTAGATATCCAATAAGGATATGTTGGAGACAATATAAGGAAAAGTTCTTGTTAAGGCAGGTCATTCTCCTTAGGCTCACAGACCTCAAACCTATCTCCTCAAATCAATTCGGTAAATTCTATGAAGAAATTATTTATAATATGTGTTGAAAACCACATTATGGATGACAAGGTCAAAGCTACTCTCACTCTAATCACACTTGCCCCTTTCTTTGGGGAAGTACTGTCTACATCGACTCCTTTTTCCTTTTTGTCTTTCCGTGGTACTACCTTCCTCTGGTATTTCTCTATGGATTCGGAGCACTTATCATTCGGGAATATTCGGTGAGGTACAATCGATCCACACTCTCTTTAATGCTTCTAGCTGCGGTCTATGGGATCATAGAAGAAGGGCTGAGCCTACGTACCTTCTTCAATCCCGCGATTGTGTCATCTGTTTCGGACCCTGAACGGTTTTGGGGAGTAAACACGGTGTGGGTAGTTCACATCCTCTACTATCACATCTTCTTCAGTATCTGGATGCCTGTGATACTCACGCATTTATTATTCCCGTCAATAAGAAAAGAGATCTGGGTCTCTGGAAAGAAATGGTGGTGGATAGGGGCACTCTATGTGCTCATCAATCTGCTCTATTATGCCATAGAGGTTTATGAACAGCCCTTGTTTCCGTATATCGCAACAGGTTTTGCTGCTCTTGTGCTAACGATCATTGCAATCTCTCTTCCTAATGTGAAAGATCCAGCTTACCTGATTCAGAGTGATGTCTCCCTCCCTGCAGGAAATATCCGAATTCTGGTCGTAAGCTTGTTTGCGACTATAGGTTCATTCATCACTGCATGGTTTTTCCCCCTTGAAGACAGTCCCCTCATTATATCTCTTCTCATTCTCTTTCTCATCCCTGTTATCGCATTTTTCCTCATCACTCCGTCGATAAGTTCCCCAAGTTACCAACAACTTCTATTGATACTATGGGGAATCCTCCTTTTTCCTCTTCTTCTCTTCCCACTAATAGCGGAACCCATATCACAGTCGATAGCATCTGCTATCACCTTCGGACTTCTCCTATATTCTCGAAGGGTGTGGAGGAAAATGGACTCTGTAGAATCAAAAGCTGACAATTTGTCATAGCGGTCATAATCAAACTCAAAGTACCTGACTACATAGCAAATTGTGCTTGGAAATCTCTACTGGATACACCTCCGACATCTTTCATATCTGAAATGTTATTAGCTGAAATGTTATTAATAAAGGGGTGTTCACCTCAGGAGGGTATCCAGACGGTATACGACTGGGGCGGTACCCATATCTCTACCCAACCGTCACTATTTGTCCACTCGTCGTAAGCACGACCTGTGGCATCGACAAGATGCTGGTTGTTCCACTTGGTCTGCACCCACTGTCCCCTCCACGTGTTGCCGTCGTTCATCATCAGGATGACGCCCGGTTGTGAACCATAGCCATTCCTCTGCATGATGTATAGGTCATCGTCCGCATAGAGCGTGGAGGTGGAACCACCGGCATAGTTTGCTCTGACATTGATCAAGAGGTTAATCGCACTCTTGAATCCCCAGTCGAAGTAGTCCTGCCAGAAGACGGTGGGATACCCCTCGCTCATGAGGATGTAGGCATAGGCCATCTCTTTCATTGTGAAGATCTCATTCGTGTCGTGGTTAGCAACGAAGGTATTGGCATGGAACGGGTCGCTACCCACGAGTCCTGCTCCAGCCAAGTTCCTCATGTCGAAGAAACCACTGCCCTCGCTCATGTCACGGAGTGTGTAGTAGAGGGGGAAGTCGAAGAGTGATGCTTGGTAGTCAGCACCAGAGATCCATCCGTTGAGTAGTGCCATGTTCGTGTCCCAGTACTCACCGACCCCATATCCTCCGATGTTGTACATCCAGTCCCTGACCATCCATGAGTGATAGTCCTTGACATAGTAGAATCTCCAGTCTGTGAAGCCGATTGAGTCCCTCAGCCAGAGACCCCAGTTGATGGTCTCTTGCCAGACGTAGGGGTCGGCATGGGTAACATCGGGGTAACCGCAGAAAGTGTCTTCGTCAGCCCACTTGTAGGTGGACGGGTGGAAGTCGTTGTATCCCCTCTGGAACTTTCCACTTGCAACACCGCTGAAGTCGGTCCATGTGTAGCTGTTGGTGTTGGGATTCCACTGGGACACACCTCCTGAGTTATGATTGAGGACGATGTCTGCAGTGACATGAAGACCTTGGGCCTTCGCTGCACTGATTAGTGAAGTCAGGTCTGTCTTGGTCCCAAACCGTGTGGGGATCGATCCACTTTGGTTGTACTCCCCGAGGTCGTAATAATCATACGGGTCATCCCATGGAATATCGTCCATTCATGGTCTTCGATGGTGGCGGTAGCCAGATGTTATCAAATCCGGCTGCAGCGATCTCTGAGATCTTGGAGTTTACCTCTCCGTACCAGTCCAACGGGACGTCCCAGTAGAACGCCTGAAGCATCACTCCAGATCCGATGGGACGGGGGGCAGCCGATGACATCTCAACTACTTAGGGCAGTGAATTTTGAATGGAAATTCCTGCCATAGGAAGGAGTAAGAGTAGCATTGTGGTGAATTTTAGTTTTCGAAATTTAGCTAATTTCTCACCTTTGACAGCTGTTTAGAGCGCAAGTAGTGTAGAAACACAACTGTCTCTCAGTATAACTTTGCACACGCTGTGTAGGGAATACATATTTATCTACCACCGTCGGTAGGCTATGTGTCCCTCCTTGACCGCCACAAAAACACCTGTGCATGTGGCAGTTAGTTTGCCCTCCGCGTACATCTCAGCTTCAACGGTTACTTTATTCCCCTTTATCTCCACTGGTTTTGCCTTGACAAGTAGCTCTACCCCGTATGGTGTGGGCCTCTTGAGCCTGACCTCAAATGATGCAGTGACGGTGGAAGGGAACTCCTCATCGGGATGTTCCTTGTACAGAGCAAAAGCGCCCGTCCAGTTGCAGTGGCAGTCGAAAAGTGCCCCAATGATCCCTCCATTTATCGCACCTTTGAATGCTTGGTGGTGCTCTGCAGGAGTGTACCTGAGGACGACGTGGTCTCCTTCAACCATAGATTTGATACGGAGACCCTTGGTATTCGCTGGACCGCAACCGAAGCAGATACCGTTTGGATCAAACTGATCTTGGAGTGATTTCTCTATATCGATCATATCCTCGACATCAGAATCGAGAGCTTAAATCTTGGGAAAATCTCGGTGTTTATTGGATAGTTTCCGGAGATATTTTCCCGAAAACAGACATGTGCCCAATATTCGTAGTCCCTAGGGTGATTTTCGGATACCAGAAATTCTGCTCTGGGTCCGTAAATACTTAATGGAAGTATTTTGGGGAATACTGTGCATGTGTCTGCAATCCTAATCAATTATCTGGAAATACAACAAATAATGTGCGAATATGAGTGAATATCGCCAGATATATATATTGCCGCGGTCTATTAATATTCGGGTGGACGAAACAATGCAGTCGGATAGCCTAACTTTCATAACACAGATCCCACCTACCTCTTTGGTAAGGATCATGGATATTCAGACAGACAGACTGCACAGAAGCCACCTCGCTCAACTTGGTCTAACTGATGGAACACCTGTCCGCGTTATCAGGAATAGGCAGCATGAACCCATGCTCATAGGTTTCAGGAATTCCAAGATTATTATCGGGAGGAGCATCGCGTCTAAGATTCAAGTGAGTGAGATCTCATGAAGTCGTGTTGTGGGCAGAAAGAAGACTCATCAAACGCACATAAAACCATAGTACTGGTCGGGAATCCCAATGTAGGGAAGACCCTCATTTTCAACCACTTGACGGGATCAACACAACGGGTGGCCAACTTCCCTGGTGTCACGGTCAGTTCAATGAGTGGGATTCTCAAACTGGGAGACACAGACGCTAACATAATAGACCTTCCAGGAATCTATGGTTTTGCCTCGATGAAAAGGGAAGAGCAGGTAGCTTCTAGATTCATAGTTGAGACATCGGTAGATCTCATCGTCAACGTAGTGGATGCATCCAAGATCGAGAGGAATCTCCTCCTTACCCTTCAGTTGGCTGAACTGGGAGTGCCCATGGTTATTGTCATGACTCACATTGATCGGGCTGATCCTGAAAGAATCATTCCGACACTTGAACAGCTGCTTGATGTCCCTATACATGGGATAAATGCCACTAGAATTCAGGATCTAAAGAGATTGGAGCGCATTCTAAATGATGGGATTGGATCACTTCCTGTCCCCAAGAAACCAATTATTGGGAAAATGAGAAAGGTCTTGGACGACCTCCTCGCCACTGGGTATGATTGGGGGTCTGTTCTAGGTCATATCTTTGGGGTCGGAGATATTTCGATTGAGGATGATATCGATTCTTTCCTCTCCGATCGGGGATATGAATCAGTTGAGGACTTGAGGTTGGACATGATCTCGGAGGAGTACCGGTTAATAGAGTCCTTGGGTCTTTCTGAGGATGTCCACGAGGAGTTCTCAGAGGTAGAGACCAGACTGGACAAGGTTCTCCTCAGGGGATGGACAGGTATCCCTATCTTCTTCTTAGTTATAACTGGGGTATTCTGGATGACTTTCTTCGTGGCCACACCCGTCTCCGATATCCTGGATGCGGGGTTGATCCTGCTGGCCGATTATGTGAGATCATCTCTGTCCAATGAGCTACTCGCCTCGTTCCTCGCTGATGGTGTCATCGGAGGTATAGGTTTTGTCTTAGTTTTCATCCCACAGATCTCTATTCTCTTCTTTTTCCTTGCTGTTCTCGACCACTCCGGGTACATGGCTAGGGTGGTCTTTATCATGGACAGGTACCTTAACCGGGTGAACATTTCAGGAAGGTCTCTCGCCCCCCTCCTCCTAGGTTTTGGCTGTAATGTCCCCGCAGTTCTGGCAACCAGCAGCATTCCAGACGAGAACGAGAAGATAACGATAGCTTTGGTCAATCCCTTCCTTCCTTGTAGCGCACGTTTCCCTGTTTTCGTGGTTTTCGGAGCAGCCGTATTCAAGGAATATGCCGCTGTGGCCGTCGCATCGATGTACTTCTCCGGCATCATTATAGCAGTGGTGATGATGTTCGTCCTCAGGAAGACAGTCCTCCCCGGGACAAGTGCCTCCTTACTTCTTGAGCTTAATGATCTGAACTTTCCTCCCATCAGGACAGTGCTTTTCCAGTCCTACAGGCAGGTTAGGAAGTTCATCGAGGGTGCTGCAACATGGATGGGACTGGGAATTCTCATTATGTGGCTTCTTAGTATTACTGGACCTTCTGGATACCTCGGACCTGGTGCTATGGAAACTCAAGAGGGGATACATTCCACATGGATTTATACCATTGGCAACATTCTCCAGCCACTATTCGCCCCCTTCAACTGGGATGCCCGGATGGTGACTGCTCTCCTCTTTGGATTCGTTGCCAAGGAAATTGTCGTTGGCTCACTCGGACTACTCTATGGAACGCAGGGATCGGATACACTGATTTTTAAATTGGCGACGTCCTTCACTCCCGTTAGTGGGTACGCGTACATGCTCTTCGTCCTCACCTATATCCCATGCATAGGTACGTATTTCGCCCTAAGGAAGGAGGTCGGGAAGAGGTGGGCCAACTTCTCAGTGATTCTGGGTCTGGTCGTAGCGTGGCTTCTGGCATTCCTAACAACTATCATTGGAGGTCTTTTATTTGGTTAGTCTCACCTTGAACGAACTCCTTGAACTTATCAAGAAGGAAGGGGTATTCTCATCCAAGACGCTCGCTCGGAAGACTAGTCTACCCCAATCAAAGATAGAGGATATGCTTTTCATCCTGCAGGCGAATGGTTACCTCACAACGCAGGAGACCTCTTTCTGCCAGAGCTGCAACGCAAAGGGGTACTGCTCTCCAAGGGACAAGATCAGATGTATCAAAACCATGGGTATTCGCCTTAAGGTTCTAAAATGATCAGTTTCTCCTAGATATTGCTCAAAACTTTCCAATCTGGGTGGATATTCGCACATATCTATTTCATTATTCACAGGATAATTTTATCATCTTCGCGTTTGAACGACTATCAAATCCAATCGGGAAAATCTTCCATAACTTGAACTTCAACTTCCTTGTCGGTGAATAATTATTTATATCCTAATTTTCTCAGACCAATTGTTATATCGCCATAAAATAGTCGGCGGGTAACACAGGTGATTGATACGAACAAACACGTCTACATCTTTGGAGAAGCTGGAAATGACAAGAATCTTCTCGGAGGAAAAGGGGCCGCTCTCGCGGAGATGACTCTGCTGGGTCTACCCATTCCTCCAGGATTCACAATCTCAACAGCGGCATGTATAGAATTCCTCAACAACAGTGAGAAGTACCCCGAGGGTCTGTGGGAAGAGGTGAAGAACGCACTTGCCGAGATTGAAAAGAAAGAGGGAAAGCAGTTCGGGAATCCAGACAACCCGCTCCTTGTCTCAGTCAGATCTGGTGCAGCAATATCCATGCCTGGAATGATGGATACCGTCCTCAACGTTGGACTCAATGACAAGGTCGTTGAGGCCTTGGGTAAGAAGATCAAGAATATGAGGTTCGTGAAAGACTCGTATAGGAGGTTGATCTATATGTTCGCGAACGTAGTTTGTGGGCTGGATTCGGAGAAGTTTGAGGAGGCTCTGCAGGCTTCGAAGAAGAAACAGGGGGTGGAATACGATCACCAGCTCACCGTCGAGTCCCTTGACCACATTGTGAGTGAGTACAAAAGAATCTTCAAAGAGGGGTACGGTGAGGACTTCCCACAGGATGTCGAGGTTCAGTTAGACATGGCGATCAAGGCAGTCTTCAAGTCTTGGAACAACAAGAGAGCGATTGCATATCGAGAATACGAGGGTATACCTCATGATATAGGGACTGCAGTGAATGTGCAGAGTATGGTCTTCGGAAATTACGACGAGAACTCCGGAACAGGGGTACTCTTCACTCGTAATCCTTCGACTGGCGAGGATGAGCTCTTCGGGGAGTACCTAGAGAATGCTCAGGGTGAGGATGTAGTCGCTGGGATCAGAACTCCATTACCTATCCGCACCCTTAAAGAAAAACGCAGGGACTTGTACGACCAGCTCTACGAGGCTTCTAAGAAGATTGAGAAAGAGCGAAAAGAGATGCAGGACATTGAGTTTACCATTCAGCAGGGTAAATTGTACATCCTCCAGACCAGAAATGGGAAAAGGACAGGGGTCGCTGCTGCTAAGATCGCCGTGGACTTCGTAAAAGAGGGTGTCATCTCCAAAGAAGACGCAGTGCTCAGGTTGCAACCAAGGGATGTTGAATCCAGCCTGTTTCCAAGTGTCTTGTGGAAGAACAGCAGGAAGCATGAGTACTACATCATCGACGACCTTGAAGCGGAGCTCCACAAGAAGACTGTGCCAGAAATCATCAAAGACAAGAGTTCTACGTATGCTCATCTATTAGGTGAGGGTCTCCCTGCAGGGCCAGGTGCCGCTTGTGGTCACATCATCTTCAGTTCGGATCTTGCAGAGAAGATAGTGGCTGGGGATGCTGAACCACCATTCGAGGTAACGGAATGGAGACAGAAGAACGGGGAAAAGGTTCCTGCTCTCATCCTTGTCAAGAAGGAGACCTCTCCAGAGGACTTCCATGGAATGGTAGCCTCCCTCGGAATCGTCACGATGACCGGAGGTCTGACCTCCCATGCAGCTCTCGTCGGACGGCAGATAGGGAAGAGGGTCATCGTCGGTGCCGCGAACTCCAAAATGGATCTGAGGGGTGACAACCTCCTAACCGCCGATGGGACAATCCTCAAACAGGGTGATGTCATATCCATCGAGATTTTCGAGAAAGGTCTAATCTTCAAAGACAAGCTTCCAATCGTCAACCCGACTAAGCTGAGCGAGGATTTGGAGATGCTACTTGACTGGGCAGACGACATTGCCAAGATTAAGGTGAGGGCTAATGCAGACAAGGAGAATGACACACAGGTTGCGATCGACTTCAAGGCCACAGGTACTGGTCTTGCGAGAACCGAGCACCAGTTCTTCGACGCCCTCGAGACCATGCAGCAGATGATCCTCTCCGAAACCAAGGAGGAGAGACTTGAAGCACTAGGTCATATGAAGGTTCTCCAGAAAGAAGACTTTACTAAACTCTTCAAGGTGGAGAACGGGCGACCAATAACCATACGGTTGCTCGATCCACCACTTCACGAGTTTCTACCGAAGGAGATTGAGATCAGGGACCGGATTCTGAGACAGATCCTTAACCCAGATGAGACCATGCAGAACAGCAGGATACTGAGAAAAGTGCTCTACTACCAAGAAGCGAACCCCATGCTAGGTCTGAGGGGATGCAGGTTAGGTCTACTTTTCCCTGAGATAACCGAGATGCAAGTAGCAGCCATCATCGAAGCAGCGATAGAGGTGCAGGAACAGGGAATAAAGGTACATCCCGAGATCATGGTACCCCTCATAGGAACGTGGAAGGAATTCCACGACATGCGGGAGATCATCGACCGTGTGGCGGAGAAAATTTTCGAGGAGAAGGGAGCTCGGGTGGACTACCTCGTGGGGACTATGATCGAGATCCCACGCGCTGCCCTCACGGCGGAGGAGATAACCTCTGGTGAGAAGGGAGCAGACTTTTTCTCCTTCGGGACTAACGACCTTCACCAGATGACACTTGGTTATTCAAGGGATGATGTGGGTAAATTCCTCCCACTCTATCTGGAGAAGGGCATCCTCGAAGCCGATCCCTTCCAGACCATTGACGAAACCGGAACCGGTAAGCTGATGGAGATGGCTGTCATCAACGGTAGGAAGGGTGCAAGGAAATCTGGGAAGTATCTAAAAGTTGGAATTTGTGGTGAGCAGGGTGGTGATCCCAAGTCTATTGACTTCTGCTATAGGATTGGACTTGACTATGTTTCATGTTCTCCCTACAGGGTTCCGGTTGCCCGGTTGTCAGCAGCACACGCCACTCTGAACAATCCTGAACCTGACCAGATCTACGGCAAGCAGCTCTAGGCCATTCCATCCTAATTGGATATTTTCTGATATCTCCTAGTATTTGGAGCACTGTAGTTAACCTCTTGTTTCGTTCTGATTTTGATTTTCCCTAAATGTGGATATAGGTGAGGAAGGTAGTGAAATTTACACTCCAATTTCTTGAGAATCCTCTGCTTGTCGTAGTCTTGGTGGGAATCAGGGGTCGGATCAAAAATTACTTGTTAATGAATTCTCTCCTGTTTCTACCCATATGGTGAATAGTGGGGGAATATTACCTCACATTTATGAGTATCAGAATATTATGGAAGTTGTGGACATCGGAACATGGATCACCGATCTATTCAACGCAGTCGTGGCAGGATTCGGCTCTATGGGAATAATCTTCGCCTTTTTTATCCTCGTTCTCTTCATGATCATTCAGGCTATCATCGCTCCGATAGCATCGGAGGCAGTTCTCACATCTGCAGGAGGGATCTTTGATAAGGCCTTCCCTACATATGGGATTGCTGTTGCCCTTTTGGGTGGAATAATCGGTTCACTACTGGGTGCAATTACTGCTTTCTACATGGCTAGATGGGGTCAGGAGATGATCAGTCGGTATGTAGATTCACATGGAATCAGGGAGATCAAAGATCCTAACCTCTGGCATAGATTCCTTATCCTCCTCACCAAATTCATTGATGACGAGTCAGAGGACTTTGCCAGACTCATTGAAGAGAAGGGATTCTTAATTGTACTCGTAGGAAGAATCCTCCCCTTCGTCCCATTTGATGCAGTTTCCTATGGATCTGGCTTCACCACTATCCGTTTCAAGGACTTCATGATCGCAACCACGATAGGTACTATCCCGCGTGTCACGTTCTTCGTTCTATTAGGAACTAGTCTGGCAGGTGTTGTCCGTGACAATGGTCTCCTCTTCCTAGGGTTGACTGCACTTGTGGGGATTGTGCTCTACGCTCTCTACAAACTTACAACCTATCTTGTTGTACGTAGAAACCGCAACGATGGTATGACAGATCTTGAGGAACCTGACGCACACCCTGATGGGGATATTGAGGATGTAAAAGAAGAACCTGTCTCTTAATTCTATATGATACAATCGATCTTGCCATCGCAGACCTCGAGAGTGGTCAAGTCGACTTCGTCCTAGGAGATCTACCCACCATCGCATTCTTCTCCGCTGAGAACCCTGAAAAGGGTCTCAAGGTAGTCGGTGATTTCGGTGATGAGGAGCTTTTCGGTATCGGTGTAAGGTACGATGAGGCAACATCAAGTTCTCTTCCAATCGATGTCCTTCCCATCTTCTTCTCCCTCTCCGCAATTGCTGCTGTCGTCTACTTCAAGCGAAGATAGAATCATATAATTTCTAAAATATATAATAGATAATCTAACTGCCTATATCACAATTCTAGATCTCCGATACAATTCTTTCAGAATGAATCCACTCTGGTTACCAGATCTAGTGCATGATATTTACAGCACCTTTTGACATATTCTCCGAATTTTTTATCCTGTGTATTGTTTCTTATGAAAAACTCAGAACCTTAGAAATCTTATACGGTGATTGCTCTATTCTCAATATTGCTTTTGCTATCAATAAGATAATTATTAAATTCCTTTCTATTGTAAAGTGCTAAATGAAGTCGAAGTTTATAATTTTGACCTTACTATTCCCGTTACTGTTGACTCTCCAAAATTCTGCCTTGCAGTTAACAGGTACCGACAATTCAATAATCCTCGATGCGAATGTGTCCCCAGATGCGTTCATCACTACTTGGAACACAAGTGAATCAGGTGTGAGTGCCAGTAATCAGATTAAGCTCCCTCTTGATCCAGACGGAGTGTTCAATTTCACCGTTGACTGGGGTGATGGATCAACTGATACCATTACTGATTATCTACAGACGGAAGTGACACACACCTATGCTTCTGAAGGTGTGTACACTGTAACGATCACTGGTGTGCTGGAAGGTTGGACATTCGCATTTGGTGGAGACTACTTCAAACTTTACGAGGTCTCACAATGGGGAAAACTAAAGTTGGGAAATAGAGGTTACTATTTCTACAGAGCAGAGAATATGGTAATCACCGCTTCTGATGCACCTGACCTGAATGGAACAAGTAGCTTGTACAAAGCTTTCTGGGGTGCAAAAAGTCTCGGAGATCAGGGTGGCTTGAACTCATGGAATGTTTCAACAATCACCGACATGAGCTACATGTTCTATGATGCGGCCAGCTTTAACCAAGACATCAGCTCATGGGACGTGTCCTCCGTGACAACCATGTCAAACATGTTCCGTGGTGCATCTGCATTTAACCAGAGTATCGGGAGTTGGAATGTCTCGTCGGTCACTGACATGAGCTACATGTTCTACGGTGCGAGCGATTTCAATCAGGATATTGGATTGTGGGACGTGTCCTCAGTAACAACCATGTCTAACATGTTCAATGGTGCTACATCTTTCAACAGAGACATCGGATCATGGGACGTATCCTCGGTGACGAGCATGATAAGTATGTTCAGTGGTGCCTCGTCGTTCAATCAGAACATCGGAGGATGGAATGTATCATCTGTGACCACGATGTACTACATGTTCTACTATGCCACTAACTTCAATCAAGATATCGGATCATGGGATGTATCTTCAGTCACATCGATGGATTCAATGTTCTACAGTGCAAGTTCCTTTGACCAAGACATCGGTTCGTGGAATGTCTCCTCTGTCAGGTATATGACCAGTATGTTCAGAGGTGCTGTGTCCTTCAATCAAAGTCTAAGCTCATGGGACGTCTCATCCGTGAGAAATATGTGGTACATGTTCTACGGTGCTGTGTCCTTCAATCAAAACATCAGTACTTGGAACGTGTCATCGGTCACACAGATGGCATACATGTTTTCAGGAGCATCGTCATTTAACCAAGACATCGGTTCGTGGAACGTATCTTCAGTCACCGACATGAACAATATGTTCTACAACACACCGGTATTCAACCAAAGTCTAAGTTCATGGGATGTCTCTTCCGTGACAAACATGCGCAACATGTTTAGAAACTCATTCAACCTCAATCAGAACTTTAGTAGATGGAATGTCTCGTCAGTAACCAACATGGAGTATATGTTCTCGGGGGCCAAATTGTCAACTGCATATTATGACTCCCTTCTTATCGGGTGGTCAAAGCTCAATCTACAGAATGGTGTAACATTCGACGCTGGAGTTGCCATGTACTCAGAGGCTTCATCAAGTGCCAGACAGTACATAATAGATACCTTCGGGTGGACGATTAACGATGGTGGGCTAGGTGCCCCTCCTTCTAGTCCCCTTCAGCTTTCCACGACTGCTACGAGTAGTGAGGTTACATTAACTTGGCAACAACCTGCACAGTCAGGTAGTTCTACTGGCCTTTACTACAGGATCTACAGATCAATAACGACCAATAGTTCATACCAACTAATTGGTTCCTCTAACAGTCGGAGCTACGTAGATTCTGACGTGATTTCTGGTACAACGTACTACTACTCTGTGTCTGCCGTAAACAGTTTGGGGGAGGGTTCTCTTTCCGAAGAGGTCTCGGTAACTATACCTGCAAGTGTCCCTGGAATTCCTGAAAATGTGAGTATTGAAGTTATGGATAGTGGTGTGAGGCTCAATTGGTCCGAACCTGCAGATAACGGTGGCTCAAATATCACTGAATACCGCATCTACCGCTCTTTGACTAGTGGTAGTGGATACCTTCTCCTAGCTTCAACCAATTTAACCAACTACCTCGACGCATCTGTGGAGGCAGGAAATACCTATTATTACATTGTTGTTGCAGTAAATGGTGCAGGTGAGAGCCCCCCATCTCCCGAGTTAACTGCGACTCTCCCACTGGAAACAACTTCAGAGACCTCAAGTACTTCCGACCAGACATCAGATACTGTCACTACGACTAGTGAGACTCTGTCCTCAGAGACAACGAGTTCGTCAGCAATCAGTGACATCTCTGAAGAGTCGGACTCAACACAGGTGGAGACTCCATTATACCAACCTGTAACGATCTTGTTCCTCTTCACTTTCACGCTTCTTTACTGGGCGATTTTAAGAAGACGAAGGTAATCATCTCTCCCTATAAGGGACATTTTCAATATAATTGCGTATAGGAGCTACTATATGCAATACTTATTCTACTTTCTAACTTCTTTGAAGAACTTCTTCAAAACCTCCTTACCACCCACGAGGTTACTGATCCTGATCCGTTCGTTCTGAGAGTGGGCTCCGTCGCTATTCTGCCCAATCCCAATGGCGATCGCTGGCGCATCGAAGAGCTTCTCCATGAATGGGATAATAGGTATTGATCCACCAGATCTGGTGAGTGTGGGCTCTGCACCCCAGTGTTCCTTGAGTACTTTCGCCCCTGTCTTATACAGGAAGCTCTCCGGATCTCCATACCACCAGTCGCCAGTCCCGATAGTGTGCACGGTCAACTCGTTGGGAGAATTGAGTTCCTTGAACAGGTTTTCCACGTAGGTTCTGAAGAGCTCTGCTATCTTCTCAGGCTCTTGGTTCGGTACTAATCTCATGGATACCTTACCTATGACCTTAGCGGGGATCACCGTCTTTGCTCCCTTCTCATAGAACGCCCCCTCTATTCCATGGATGGAGATTGCGGGATTCCTCCAGTTATCCATGAGGATCTGAACTGGGTCCTCCTCCTTCAGTAGAGTCCTCAGACCGTTGCTCTTCTTGAATTGCTCGATATCGAAGGGGATGTTCTTGTAGCGACTGAGCTCAGCATCGGTGACGGGAGCAACGTCATCATAAAAACCTGGGATTGTTGCCCTGTCTTCGCTGTCGATGAGCTTCGCCATGATGTGCACTAGGTCGGTCATGGGCTCCCTCATGATCCCTCCGCCTAGACCACTGTGCACGTCCTTAACCGGTCCTTGGATCTCGATACCCATGTAGGTCATACCTCTGAAACCGTAGTCCATTCCTGGTGCATCGTCGCTGAACCATGCGGTGTCTAAGATCACAATTCCGTCGATCTTCCCCAACCACGATTTGTTCTTCTCAAGTGTCTCCTCAAAACCACCCGAGCTTGACTCCTCCTCTCCTTCATAGATGAATCTGAAATTTACAGGGAAATCTCCTTCCTCCTTGAGTTCCTGAAGTGCAGTTAGTGTCGCTGCCAATGGGCCCTTGTCGTCGCTTGCCCCTCTTGCGTATAGGTAGCCGTCCTCCTCGATAGGCTCGAATGGCTCACGCTCCCACCCATCTGACTTGAGTGCAGGTTGAACATCATAGTGAGAGTACAGTGCGAGAGTCAACTTTTCAGGGTCGTCTCCAAGCTTTCCAAGGAGCAGTGGGTTGAGGCCTTTGACCTCGTTGTCAACGAGTCTCGTCTCTGCTCCTAGATCATCAAGGATGGACTTGATCGTTTTCGCTGTTCTGAGAGCATCGCCCCTTTTTGTTGGATCCGCACTAATGGAGGGGATTTTCACTAGGGTCTTGAGTAATTCAACTGGGTCTGCCATGACCCTGACATGGTGGCTATCAATACAAAGGTTATCCTAATCCTAAGGATAATTACACGAAATTTCATATGTGGTAGGACTCAGTACAGGTTGACATGAAGACGGCTTGCAACAGTGACGTCTCGGACGAGAAGATATTCACAACTTACAAGGGTAAGAAGATCTACTTCTGCGAGCAGGAGTGCCTCGACGAGTTTTTAGATGATCCAGAGGAGTTCCTTAGATCTGATCATTTCCTCTTAGAATTCGAAATTCTAGAGGACATGCAATAAAGTAATAAGCTAATAGGAAAGAACTGAAATAATATGGAAAAGGTCAGAATCAAAGTGCTGGGGAGCAAAAGAGAGCATCTGGGGACTTTCGAAGTCGAGAGGGGAACCCGGCTCTTCAATGCTATACTGGACTCCGGTGTCGATATTCTCAACAAGTGCCCTACAAAGGGGACGTGTGGGAGGTGCGCTGTTAAATTCATTCGTGGTGAACCTGATACCCATACTCTTGCTGAGCAGAAATTAATCTATAAATGGATCTTCAAGGGGGACGGTCCAGATCTCTCCGAGGAGGGAGTACGGGCTTCTTGTCAGATCTATGTCACTGAGGATGCTGAGCTTCAGGTTCTCTACCGGGAATCTGAGTACGACATCAAACGTTCCGACCAACCTCCTGCAACAGAGATTCTCCCCGATCCCGAATGGAAAGAGGGAAAACCCTCCCGAGTACTTCCTGAAGGGTACACCTTCCCGCCCAAGAAATAACATCTATAATTAGCCCATTGCCTCATCTTTTTCTTTGGTTAGTTCAGCACAACCTGTGGCAAGCGAGAAAGACCTTCAAGCTATCTACTTCACCTCCAATGCAGGTGTCGTCATCATTTTCTCATACCTCGTCCTCTTCCTAAAGGAACGGGGGATATCGGAAACCGAGATCGGATACCTTGCGGTATCTTTCTCCTTTGCAATGCTTCTTTCCAACACCCTGTTCGGGAGGCTCTCTGACAGCAAGGGACGTAGACCGTTTCTGCTCTCGGGACTACTTGCTGCTTCTCTCTCCTCCCTCCTGTATATCTTCCCAACGACCCTTGGAGGATTCTTTTTAGCCCGTATGCTCAACGGGATATCACTTGGGATATTCCCAGCTTCTATCGTGGGTGTAGCGAGTGACAGGAGTCTCAAGCTTGGAAAACTTACGGCATATGGGTCGATTGGCTGGGCGACTGGTGGTTTGATTGGTGGATTCCTCGCAGAAGTCATGGGATTGGACTGGTTATTTGTTGCCTCTGCTGTTCTGTACATGATCGCTTTCCTCATCGTCATGACATCGGGGACGGGTGAGTCCTTTGTACCTGCAGAGACAGTCGTGCATGAAAATCCCCGGGAGATGTACATGAAGGCACTTCGGAAGAACTGGGTAATCTACCTCTTGTTCGTCATGAGGCACGGGACCGCCAATTCAATCTGGATTTTCTGGGCGCTCTTTCTGTCCGAGGACCTTCAGTTAACCACATCTCAAATTGGAATCGTTCAGGCGACAAATATGATAACACAATTTGTCTTCATGAGGACGGTGACGGACAAGATGAACCCTAGACTCATGGTTATCTTGGGTGGCTTCACCTCTGCCCTTGCTTTCTGGACATTCACTATAGCTGGCGATTTCACTCAGATCGTCCTTTCCCAAGTCATCCTCGGTTTCTCCTGGGCGATGTTTTACGTCGGAGGGCTGAGAACTGTGGAGATGAGGAGCAGGGATGAAGGGATCGTTGCGACCGGAACCGGTTTGTTCAATGCCTCTCTCTCCGTGTCCCAATTAGTTGGACCATTTCTCGCGATCTATTTATACTCTGTCTCGTCAACATACATTCTCTCGATGAATGTCGCAGCTCTAGTCACTGCCGTAGCTACCATCCTGTTTGTCATTGGGACTGTCTAATCGTAAGTGTCTGTATCATGTCGTTCTGGTCTCCTATTCTATGATATACGATATTAGTACTGGCGTGAAGATTCCATTCCCTTCCTGCTTAAAGGACTACGATTTATTAGTTGTGATATACGAATGATGTATCACATTCATTCAAATTTTGTGCAAATTCGTATCTGTAAATCATTGCATATGAATTAATGCAAAATAAAATATTGAATAGTCAACATCATCTACTACTTTATATACTTGGTTGACCTCTAGATTTGTAATGAGCAGCACACATCTCATCAGGAACGACAAAGAACACTCAAATGACATCGCAGGACTCTTCGAGATCTTCTGCAAGGACAAGTACGATAACTGGAATGAGTACCTACAGGACAAGGAGTTTTTCAACCTCATGACTTACCTCAAGCCGAAGTTCGGGAACAGCATATTCCACGACATGGTGAACTTCGTGTCAAACTACGAGAACATCCCCGTGATAGATATTCTACGCGATTTTGGCGAGTTTAGACAGAAGTACTACTAGGTCAATTTATTGAGTCTTGAGAAATAGATAATTGTTAATATATTATTCTTTTAGTTATCACTGGTTCGCTTCTACTATTGTAGAATACTCTGTGTACAAGAATTTGCCAAGAATTTAATCAATTTTCTGTGAAACAGTCGTCTAGTTTTTCTATGAGTTCAACATATTCCAGCATAGATTCCTCTTTTTTTCGAGAAAATAATATAAGAAGGTTAGCAATTATGGAGACAAAGCTAGAAGCTGAAGAAAAATTAACAGTCCTCGGGAACGAAGCAGTAGCCTTCGGTCTCAGGGATGGTGGAACCAAGTACGTCTCAGCCTATCCTGGAACTCCTTCCACGGAGATCATGGAGACCCTCATTAAGAGGTTTGGTGATGATCTAATAGCGGATTGGTCTGCGAATGAGGTTGTGGCAACCGAGGAGGCTCTTGCTGCTGCAATAACGGGGACCGACTCCGCTGTTATGTTCAAATCTGTCGGGCTGAATGTTGCCATGGATCCGATCATGACCCTCTCGCTCATGGGGGTTAACGCATCTATGGTAATTGTGGTGGCAGATGATCCTGGTATGCACTCAAGCCAGAATGAGCAGGACAACAGGATAATCTCACGGTTCGCTGACATGCCCATGTTCGAGCCCTCAAATATTCAGGAATGCTACGATTTCACGAGGGAGGCGATCAAGCTATCTCGGATGTTCAAGATACCAGTTTTTGTACGTCTGGTCACGAGGATATCACATTCTCTAGGTACATTCACCAGAAGACCAAGGGAGGAGTTACCTGAGATAAAGTACGAGAAGAACCCCGAGAGGTACGTCTCTATACCTGGGAACGCGAGGAAAAATAAGAGCAGGATACTCAAGGTGAGGAGGGAGATTAATGCATACCTCCAAGCAAGAAAGTACTACAAGGAGTTCATCACAGGTGAAGATCCACAATACCTAGTAGTCACGAGTGGATCCAGCTTCAACTATGCTATTGAGACCCTTGAGTATTTTGACCTTGCCGCTCACGTGCTCAAACTTGACATAGTATACCCATTCCCAGAGGAGAGGTTTGTGGAGCTTGCTCGATCCTACAAGACTCTGCTTGTTATCGAGGAGCTGGAACCATTCATCGAGAAGATCATCGATTTCATTCTTGCGGACTACAATATTGACATCAAGCTTTACGGAAAGAAGAATGGGCTTACGTCCCTAGAGGGTGAACTCACTGCAGAGAAACTGGAACAGTGGATGGCCCATGTCCTCAACATCGAGTACACCATTCCAAGGAGGATCGATCTGAAAATGCAGGACTTACTCAGAATGAGACCTCCTGTTCTCTGTGCGGGGTGTCCGCATAGATCAACTTATACTGCCATGGAAAGAGCGTTCAAGAGATACAATCCCATATACCTCAATGATATCGGGTGCTACAGCCTTGGTGTTCTTCCCCCACAGGGCAAAGCGGATGTACTTGTCTGCATGGGTGCTAGTATTCCCATGGCGACCTCTGTCTCCTTCACCAAGCCAGATCGTCTAGCAGTGGCTATAATAGGTGATTCCACTTTCTGGCATTCGGGCATTACCGGTTTGGCAAACGCCATCTGGAAGAAGGCCAATATTGTTGTCATCGTCATGGACAACCAGACAACTGCCATGACGGGTGCTCAACCCAATCCCTCTTCAGAGGACGTGGTGAATCTTGACATCGCAAAGACAGCGATGGCTATGGGTGCATTCACCCGAGTTGTGGATCCCATGGATTACGAAGCTACAAAAGCTGTCATGAGAGAGGCTATGGAGCATGAGGGAGTCAGAGTGATTGTTGCGAAGCACGATTGTGCTCTGACCTACCAGAAAAGTCTTAAGCTTGCAGGTGAGCCAATTCCGCTCGCTGCGGTCGAACCGGAGCTCTGTATTGGTTGTGAGAGGTGCATCAAGCCAATCGGTTGCCCCGCATTGTCCATGAATGATAATAATATTGCAGTGATTGATCCGCTCCTCTGTGACGGTTGTATGTTCTGCGCAGAGCACTGTCCGAAGGATGCAATCAAGCTTGTAGATAGGGAGTGAGAAGATGAACGAGAAATTAAACATAATAATAACTGGCATAGGGGGTCAGGGAACTGTATCAATAGGACACATCCTCGGCAAGATATTCACGGAGGTCGGGTATGCTGTAGTGGCCGCAGAGACTCACGGTATGAGTCAGCGAGGTGGTTCCGTCGTATTCCACTTGAGGGTGGGGAAGAATTTCGGTCCCATCATCCCCAAGGGACAGGCAGATATCGTCATCTCTGGTGAACCCATGGAGGCACTTCGGGTCATCGACTACCTCAAACCCAACGGGATCGTTATCAGCAATACCCACGGAATTCTGTCACCAGTGGCGGCTAATCTTGGTCAGAAGTATCCCGATGTGGACAAGATCTTCGATACTATCCGGGAGTGGCCCGCTGAACTGCACATTATTGACACGGGGGCTCTCGCCGAAAAGCTGGGACTCTCTCAGGGTGAGAACCTAATCCTGATGGGTGCATTTCTTAAACTGGGTCTTATCCCCCTCGATAAGGAGTACGTGGAAGACATGATCAAGGCAAGGTGGCCAAAGTTTGCTGAGAGTAACATGAAGGCGCTCTATGCCGGATATGAGGCCATAGACTCCATGATTCCAGCCAATTGAGCCCAGCATCTAATTCCATATACCAAGTGTTTATTATTTCCTGTACAGACTGCAATGCTGTGAACTACTACAACGCACTAATGCTGCTTTTTCTTTTATTGAGCTCTACTTCAATCGGTGGCTCTCCTAATGCAGTAATTTCTGGCGAATTGGCATCTACCACATTAGACCCTACTCCCGTCAGAGCCGGTGCACCCCTCGGCGAAGACTCAGAAGGAATAATTGATGAGCCACCAACGTCGATAAAACCCCAAGACGAGTTCGAATCGTTCGAGGCAAATTACATCTTCCAAGCTTATGGGAATTTCGGTGACGGAAAGGATACCGACTACCGCTTCTTCCAGAGCGATAAGTACTTCTCAAACCTACGGGAAATAGATCCCAGTATCAGAGGGGGTAATTACGGAATGGTTCGGCAGATAAACGCTACCCATGTGATACTTTTCGCCACGTACGAGAGTACCATTCTGTACAATATCAGAACTGGTCAATCACAGAACCTCGGGTTCATAGGACACCATGATGTCGTGTACATAAAGTCAAGGGGTACATTTATGACCTTGGGAGAAGAGACGGTTAGCAGGAACGGCAAACAGTACCTGATGGACACAATTGTGGAATACAATGCAATAGGTGACATTCTGTGGTCATGGAAATCATCGGACTATATCGATGTTAATCTGGGGCTACAGGAAGAGAATGGAGATACAATCGAAGTCACCCATGCGAACTCCATTGAGTATTACGAGGATGACACTCTACTGATAAATATGAGAGACCTAGACACTGCATACCTGATAAACCGTACCGATTCCCAAATTCTATGGAGTATTGGACGCTATGGAGATTTTGTCATAAACGGAGGTGAAGCTGACCGTATAACAACACTTGGACACGACTACAACCGGATTAGTGAGAACACCTTTATCGCTTTTGACAACAGTGTGGGAACAGGTAGTCCTTCCAGATTAGTACAATTTAGCATAAACACCACATCAATGACTGCAACTATTGATAAAACATGGGAGACTGATGTCCGGGCACCAATCTGGGGTAGCGTTGAGCTCCTCCCGAATGGCAACTACCTTGTGAACGGTATGACAGAGATATACGAGGTCAATAGCACGAATGGGGTTTCACGGAAAATTGATATCGATGTGGTGTCAGATACCATACGTAGAATCTATCAAGTGTCAGCTAGAAGAGACGCTCCTTACGCAGAGATAACCTCTGGAGATGGTCTCGCAGGGAGTGATTACCTTCTTAATGTCAGCTCTTGGTACAACTTCAATGTACCATACTCTCTGGTTGGAACACTTGAGGTCTCGGTTGATGGTCTCCCGGTGTACAATGAATATCTCTCATTCGCCAGATACTGGCAGTCCACTGCCTCAATAATAAATCTGGGTACACTCCCATTTGGTGATCACAACATCACATTGACCGTCTCCGACGATGCAGGAAATCAGTTCTCAGTCTCGAAAATCGTGGGGATCAAGGAAGTTCTGCTCTCAGAGGACATTTTTGATACAACCGAACAGGGCTATTCAGAGAATGTCTTGCGGTGGGATATCCGTTCTTCCACTACGGTCATGTACGAGGTCATTCTTGACAATACTCTCCAGAAATCCGGAAGTATAACAGCCGGTGTCCTCACACTCGATCTTACATCAACACCTCAGGGTGATTACAATGTTAGCTTGGTGCTCACGAGGGTCAATAACACCTTGCTGCTCTCGAGAGAATACGATCTATCAATCCGTCCAGCCACCGCCCCGGTAATCCTAAACAGCCCCTCCTCGGAACTGGAGTGGGATCGTGTGATCATTCTGGAGTTCGAGGTCGAAGAGACACTTCCGTCCTATTTTATGTACAGCATTAACAATGGAGAGCTGGTGACAAGCGACTGGAATGGTACAACTGTTATTACCCTCAGCGGATACAGAGAAGGTTCCATTCAACTGGACTTAGAACTGGTGGACAAACTGGGGCAGTCTAACGCTACTTCAATGACGATCGAGATCGTCCCTGCGTCTAGCCCAATTGTTTATTCGGATTCAAAGGTCTCCCTAACTTGGGGAACAACAGATAGTATCTCCATTATGACCTCAGGATCGAACCAGTACCGGTTCTATGTAGATGGATATATTGTGGTCTCTGGGGAGGTCACTGGAAATTTCATGAACATATCTGTTGACAATTGGTACCAGGACCCTTTGACCCTTGGTGGTCATCTTTCCTTCATCGAGGTATCTGATATCGATAAGACTGCGATTTCGAGAATTGACCTCCTCATCGACGAGCCCCTAGGTGATCCCTATGCAGATTTCTATATTAATGACCAGAGCTTATGGGTAACCTCCGCATCCAATGCTCTTGGTGCTCCAGATGGTGATGAAGCTACGATCTCCTACGGGTATGATAATGGTTACATCACTCTGGACATGGGTGACGGAGAGGAGGTCAGGAACGGTGAGGGTGATGACCTGATGATATTCTCATCTCAGGGTCTTTACACCGTGGAGGTCCTTGTCGACAATACCTATCAGTTGATCGGCACAGGAGAGGGAAACTCCACTTTCGACCTTGGAGATATTCAATCTGCCCGCTATGTGCGAATTGGATACCGGGCTGGAGAGGATGTCCTCCTTGATGCGTTACGATCCCTACACCTTTCATCTCCACGGGATGTTGTTCCAATTATTAGTTTCCACACACATGAGGAGGAGGACATAATCACATTCTCATGGGAAATCTTCGGCGATTTCACCTGGAAATACCAGATTGCTATGGATGGAGTGCTCGTACAAGATGGCTTCGCAGATACAGCCTCAGTAAACTTCACGACGAGTAAACCCTCAGATCAGACAACAATTGCCTTTAAAATATCTACAATTTTTGGTGTAGAGAGTGAGTATGTTACGACGATATTCCCCGAAACATCCACCTCCAGTACTTCATCTACCCAAAATGGTTCTACCGAAGATCTACCTTTGTCCTCGATAGTCATTATAGTCTCCCTATTTGTTGTATTTATAGTACGTCGTGGTAAACCGAGGAAATTATGACTCTCAACTGCTAGTATCAATAGTAAACAAGTATTTATCAGGTTACGGTCTTTACTCAATGTGTGAAGACGATTCTTATCACAGGCGCGAACAGAGGTCTGGGATTCGAGCTCGCCCGACAACTATCTGAAAAGGGACACAACATACTCCTTACTGGTAGAAGAATAGAATTAGTTAGAGCAGCAGCCAAGAAAATCGGTGCAGTTCCTATCGAACTGGACGTTGGGAACAAGGAGAGTATCCAATCCCTTCCTGAAAGGTTAAGTGTGGACTCTATCGACGTTCTCGTACACAACGCAGCTGTCCTACATGACGATGATCGAAAGGGTACCATTATGGAAACAAACTGGGAGGTTATTGAGGATACAATGAGCATAAATGCAGTCGGGCCAATCCTTCTAACTCAAGTACTCTCAAACTACCTAAGATCTGGCTCAAGAATAATCAATATCGGTGCAAGACCTGCCCTTTTCAGAAATCTGGATCGGATGAGTGGGATGGCAATCTACAGGATTTCAAAAGCTGCATTTCACGCATGGAGTATTATTCTCTCTCGGGAAATGAAGGACAGAGGGGTAATTGTCACTACGCTCCATCCAGGGTGGGTTCGCACGGATATGGGTGGTTCTAACGCCACAAGATCTGTCGAGGAAGGTGTGGACACGGCTCTGTGGCTGATTGAGGAAGCACCGGATACAGTTCATGGAAAATTTTTCCTAGACCGGGAAGAGATAGACTGGTGACTCATAGAGTACTGCACTGAATAGGCCCTAAGGGGACAGGAATTTGCAGGTGATATTCACTTCGAAACATACATCTAACGTATTGAAAATGTGTTTCCTCCCCCTGAACTCAATTCAATCAAAATCTCGCTTGCCAACCAACAACAAGGTTTATCATGGAAATAAACTCCAGATAATTTGCGTGATAAATTTTGGGTAGTTCGGATGTTGAGAGTAAGATCAGTCAATTTTCAAGCCTTCTGAGAAACCATCAGAAGCTGAGAACAACCTCTATCAATCTACTCGCCTCAGAGAATGTCCTCTCACCAATGGCCAGTTCTGCACTCGCGAATGACATGGCCGGGAGGTATTCCTCTGATTTCTACGGTGGAACACAGTTTATCCGAGAGATTATAGACTTAACCAGGGAGCATGCGAAGGATCTGTTCAATTCAGAATTCGCTTGTATCACTCCAGTGAGTGGTCATCTCTGTGACCTTGCTGCACTTAATGCTTTCACCCGTCCTGGTGACAAGGTCGCTATGATTAGTAAAGACGAAGGTGGCTATCCCTTCGATATCGGATCATTCCACCGTGAGCTAGTTTCTCTACCGTTTGACCATGACAATTGGATGATTGACTACAGCAAATTACCTGATTTCTACGACAGTCATAACCCCTCACTCACAATTCTGGGATCTAGCGTCATACCATATCCTACCGATATCAGTAAATTTGTCTCTTTCTCTGGACACGAACTGGTGTTTGACGGATCTCATGTCCTCGGATTGATAGCCGGTGGGCAGTTCCAGAACCCTCTTGAGGAGGGTGCATCCGTTCTCTTCGGGAGTACTCACAAGTCATTTCCAGGTCCCCAAGGAGGTATCATTCTGGCCAATGATCGCGATGTCTTCGAGAAAATCGCCAGTAGGTTTACAATTCAATCTTCTCACAACCCTTTCGACCACATGGGTACCATCCTTGTCGACAATACACATGCTAACCGTATCGCGGCTCTCGGTGTCACCTTACTTGAGATGTTAAAATTTGGGAAGGAATATGCAGATCAAGTTGTAAGGAACTCTAAGGCTTTAGGGCAGGAGTTGCTCAAGCTAGGTCTACCAGTAAAGAAATCTTCTGAGTTTGGTGTAAGCCAATCCCATCAGCTCCTCCTACCCGTGGAGAGCGATCTGGGTAATGAGTGGAAGGATCAGCTCGAAAAAAATGGACTACTGGTTGATGCCTTCGTCCGGATTGGCACCGCAGAAATCACTCGAAGAGGTATGAAGGAGGCGACTATGAAGACACTTGCTGAACTGATCAGTAGGGTCATCAACGACAAAGAGGATGTCCGTTCGGAGGTTGATGACCTATGTGCCGAGTTTTCCGATATCCACTACACGTTCGACGAGGACTGACATCTGTCTACGTAGCTCCTTCTTGAAATCAATCTCTCCATAAAGTCCGAATCACATATTTGCAATTGATTCATCGATAAGATTATTTAACGACCAAGAATCCCAAATCTATGGAAAAATTCATCCTGAAGCTCGGGAGTGGGTCAATGCAAGATCTCGAACCCGCTATAGAGGTCCTTAAGCGAAGGACAGATGAGGATGTGGAATATTTCAGTTGTGATGGTTTCATTCTTGGAGTTGTCAAGACACCAAGAGATAACGCGCGAGCAGTTGAGAACAAATTATACTATATGGTTATTATTGGTGATCTATCGACTCCAGAGACCGATCCCCAAATTCTAGATACACTATCAAACCCAGGGAAAATATTCACGGATTTCAGAGGAGATGCGGTGGTCATTGTCTATGACAAGGAGAACAAGATAACTCGTATTATCGTCGAGCCATGGTTCAGGCGAGTTGTCTATCACACCAAGGGTACCGATTCTGATCTTGTCGGTTCTGAGATGAAAGGTCTGATTGCACTCGATCGGAAACTCTCTCAGGTATTGGACATGCAGGCAGTGTACTCATATATTGCCTTCAATGCAGTCTATGGTCATCGAACACTCTTTGAAGGTATCAACGTGCTTCCTTCTGGAAGTGTAAATGAGTTCACAAATGGCTTGTGGCAGAAGACTGGACGGTATAATTACATCGCTGATTACGACTACGAGCTGGACACTGAAACTCATAAACACAGATTGGCCGAACTTTTCAGGAATAAAGTAAACGAACTGGCAGATAAGGGTTATACTGCATTGTTCCTTAGCGGTGGGTTAGATTCAAGATTAATCCTCGCTGCATACGATAGAAAGTATCGTGACAGAATAGTAGCTGTCCACATGGGTAATCAATTCAGCACAGATACAAAGTACGCAAGGCAAACAGCTACAACAGCAGGTGTCAAATTTCACATGTACGAGACCAATCCTGAGGACATAGTCAAGCGAGCAGAACGACAGGCTTGGGTTACTGAGGGGGGTCTCTTTCTAGGTACGAGTATCCTCGAAGCTGCTATCGAGGGATATACGAATATGGGGTATGTAGACGGAAATCCCGGAGACCTCTCACTTGGTGGCACGTGGGCGAACAAACTATCTCGGCACAAGGTGAGCAAGAAAAATAAGTATTATTCCATGGGCTTGGTTCTTGGAGAACCCATTGGGCGTGACAGTATAGACGAGAGGATGATAAAGAGGCTTTTTGGTGATGAGAAAGCAGAGGAGATAATGGTTTCGCTCTTCACCATGATCCAAGAAGACATCTCCATCTTTGACTTCACAAAGAACCGTATGCTGGCTATTGAGTACTATGCAATGCATAACAGAGTAAGACGAGCCATGGGGAGTATGGTTCTGGAGTATACTGACTTCGAGAGACCCTTCATGGACGACGTCATATCTGAGGAATGCTTCCGAGTTCCTATCGAAATAAGGAGCGATCGATATTACCAGCTTGAAGTCATCAGATTACTCGACGCGGACCTGGCCTCACTCCCTTCCACCTCGATGCAGTATGTCGAGCAAGCAACGAGTACAAAATCCAAAGTTATCTCTCTGATTAAATCTACTGGGAAGAAAATTCCAGCATTGAGAGCATTGGGTAGAAGGGTCCTTAATAGAAGGCTCGCTTCTAAGCCAGAAGACAAATATATTCGTGCTGATACATGGTTGAGAGAAGATGAGGTATTCAGAGAGTACATTGCAAACCATTTGAACGACTTTAGAGAGCGTAACATAGTCAATAGTGAGATTATCGACAAGCTGATGGAGGAGCACATGGCCAAGCAGTTCAATCATATGAAAATATTCAACAAACTAGTGAACTTAGAACTTGTTCTGAAGCAGTTTATGGATGGTCGTGGGTTTAAATCATAATCACATATTATGTCACTCGCGTATGTTTTTCATAGAGGTAATGTACTTGTTTCATGTTCTAACCATAGGGTATGTTCCAAAGTATTCTATGCCAAACGGAAGGCCCGCGAGAACATAATTTCTCTACCGCTTGAACTTGAATATTTTCTTGAAGTTGGAGACTTTTAGATCTACTAGTCCTCTTGTCAATGTGTCCTTGTGTATTTGGTAGAAAGTCTCTAAGGCTTTCTTTAATGTTTCTGACTCTTGGAGTTTTTGATAGTCATTATCGTCCTCGAGCTCAACTCCAAATCCTAGCTCCCCGATGACATGGATATAAATTGAATTCTGGGAGTTCTTCCTCAAGGGGATAAACTCTAGAATATTTGGATCAATGGACCGCAACGCTACAATCATATCGGTTAACGCGATCTCGGAGAGGTCTGTTAGGGTCTTGTTTCTGATGTCATATGTGGCAAGTGCCTCCCCAGATGTGAGGAATATGTGTATCTTGCTCAATTTGACATCAATTGGCTTGAGACTAATCCTGATTGTGGTATCGGCGATCTGTCCCAGTGACTCCCTCACACTTCGACCTAGTGATTCTCTCCGATCATTAATATCGGGTAGATCTGGTAGATACTTTTTCTCCTTCTTCAGAAGTTGCTTCAGAATTAGTGCAAATCCCGCAAGAAGAATGAGGACGATGAGAATGAGGATGAGATAGATCAAGTACCGTGTGAGTGAATCCTCATTCTGAATAAGACTTGAGACAATGTCTGGTGTTTGTGATGTAGTCTGTTCCCCAAATCCGAGAATTTCAATCTCTCTCTCATCCCTGATAAGAAGGTCTCCTGCTTTTCCAAGTATCACAATCCTATAGATTCCCGTTTTACCAAATAGGAGTGGTTGGATTATCGAAACCTCATTAGAAATCATACGTGAGCTGCTGTAGGAATTTACAACCTCACCATCTATGGTGATATTTACAAGAACCGTGAGGAGATACGGAAGATCCCCAAGATTCGATGCGTGAATCTCGGCAGTGGCATAGTCAAAACCACTCTCTGTTTCATCATATATCCCAGTCTCCACAAGTGGTTTGGAAGTACCAGAGATGAATTCTGCTTCCCTAGTCGTTTCACTGTAGTATCCCATAGTGGAATTCTCGAATATTACCGAGAGCACTGCTCGAAATATGCCCTGTTCGTCCAGTGTGAATGACGAAGCAAACTGGTAAACAGATGGTTCAGTAGTATTTTGCATTGAGCCCAACTGCACAGATCCAATGGACTGTGATAGGAGAAGGGACTGGTCCGAGTAGATATCCAGAGACATTGTAGCAATACTAGGGTAGAGACTTGTACTCTCAAGCACAACTGCTGCAGTAAATGGTAATTTTGAGGAGTGTGAGGAGACCGAGAAGGAGGAAACTGTGTGACCTCCGACAACGTAACTTACCTTGCCTTCGAAGATTGGGACCGCGGTGGTTCCGCTACCTTGGTTATTTCCCTCAGGTTCCATTCTAACTGAAAGGACAAATCGTCCAGGATTCGGGGATATGTGCAGAGTGAAGAAGATAATTTTCTCACCATTTGGATCAACTGTGATTGTGTTTGGGATGGTGATGTAGGTACCTTTTGGTATATTTGATACATAGACCTGCAGATCAAGGGAAGACGAGGGATCTAAGTTTCTAACAGTGAAGTTCCCCTCCAATTCCAACTGGGTGAAATTGGAAGCGTAGTATCCTAGATTGATACTACTCGGGAATACCGAGTAATTCGTTGAGGCAGTTCCCTGTACTGGAATATATGAGAGAATCAATATGGTCGAAAGTACTAGGACTGCCCGTGTAATAGACACTCACCTAAACTTGTTCCGCGCCAGTTATCGTTGTCGTCACACTATAGGTTCCTGTATTTCCTCCGTAGAATTCAAGGGAGAAAAGCATGTTAAAACTCATGGTGGTTCCGGATACGACACTATTTGCAGTCTCGTCAGTAAACCAGCCAAAATACAGCTGAAACGCCGTACTGGTCGATGCCGGGATGGCTGAAGTGATGACGAATGGATTTCCGAGGATGGTGATCTGATCGCCAGTGGTAGTCACACTCTGTACTGCAACTCCCGTTTCAGGACTGTCGGTGCTGCTCATGTCTGCATCATCATCGAAGTAAAGCGTCGTACCATCTGAGTAATAGTACAGTGTGATGGTTGTGTACTCCCAGTCATTACCGTCGGATGAGATGTAGACACCTATCGTGGCCGAACCGTCTCCGACCACTGTCCCTGCTGCATCTGGCTTGGTGATAGAGCCTGTTGTAGAAGCTGTGGTAAGAGACATGTTCTGTGACATGTAGGCTCCGTAGGCTCCTCCTGAACTAAT
>WAMJ01000292.1 GCA_015522385.1 Candidatus Heimdallarchaeota archaeon | reverse complement strand
TTCACCTGATCACCAAGGGGTGCATTGGTCTGTACTTTGGTGAAGGAGGACTTCTGGACTTCGAGACTCTCACCCGTGAGTTGAGCCTCCTCTGTTCTGAGGTTGATTGACTCGATGAGCCTTGCATCTGCCGGTACTCGATCTCCCTGTTTGATAATAATAATGTCACCCGGAACGAGCTCCTTGGACGGAATTTCTAACTCTTCATTGTCTCTCTGTACGTGGCTAAGGTGTGAGACCATCTTTTTCAGTGCATCGATAGCCTTATCCGCTCGCCATTCTTGATAGGTTCCAACAAAGGCATTGATAATCAAAATTACTGCTATCAATATCGTATCAACAAAGTCTCCTTCTTTGATCCCAATGATTCCACTAACAACTGCCGCTCCTATCAGTGTCCAAACAAGAATGTCCTTGAACTGGGAAATGAATATTTCAAGTACTGTAGTTTTTTTCCCTTCAATAAGCTCATTTGTCTGGTAGTGTTGAAGTCTGATACTAGCCTCCTGTGTTGAAAGTCCTTCCGGAGATGTCTTATAGTACTCCATGACCTCTTCTTTGGACATTGCATGGAAGTCAGCGTGTTCATCGGGATAACTCATTCTATTCACCTCTATCCCTAACTGATTCAGTACCGATAGTGGTACGATTTGCTAACATACAAATATTTGAAATTTTTGTATCTCCAGCCGATTTATTGGCTGTTTTAGTAGGGTAAGGTGGAAATTTCAATAGTTAATTTTAACTGATGACTAATTAAATAATTTCGATTGCGCATAATCAAATAGGACTCATAAAATTTGTAAATTGAGATTCTAAGGGTTTACGAATTTTATTTTCTTGGAGTAATATTCTCCTAGATGGCTGATTGAGTTAAGGTCAGCAATCGTCCATTTCCCATCGTCATACCGTATACGCGTAATCGAACAATTACCAAGCTTCATTCCAATAACATCGGAGTGCCTTACTCCCTTAACGAATCCTATGAAGAGTCTGATAGGTCCTCCGTGGGATACTACCGCTATATTTGATCCGTTTTCAGCGGATTGAACAATCCTGTTGAATGTCTGCATTGTTCTCTCAAAGACGTCATCAAGGGACTCTCCGTGGTTTTTAATCATCGATCTCAATGAGTTGAGAGACGATATCTCAGAGTTTCCCAACTTCGACCCAAAGACCCTTCCCTCCAACTCTCCCCCATATCCCTCCCTGAGATCCTTGGTGATATGCAGTGACGAGTTGACTTGCTCCTTCCATATGATCCTCGCGGTTTCTGCTGCTCGGCTTAGATCGGATGTATAGATTCTGTCGAGATTTATGCTTCTAAGTTCCTTGGCTGTCAGAATCGCCTGATTCTTTCCATGAGTATTCAGTGGGACATCCTGATGACCTTGGAATCTTCGGGTTATATTCCAGTCCGTCACCCCATGCCTGATTAAATAGAAGTTGATGTTCAACACCAGACGGATAGATGGGGTCTTTAGAAGAATTCCGATCATGGGTTGGAAAATTAATTTCCAGATGCTTTAGTATCGAACATATATTTTTAAGGAGTAAAGCTCATTTAAAGTCATGAAAGGAGACATTCACATCCATCCCGAGCATGACCTCCCTGACCACGTGACAGAGACAATAAGGTTGATGGGAAAGAAATGGGCTCTGGTTGTTCTACATACTCTCTCCCACTCTCCAGCATCGTTCGGTGAATTGAAAACCAAGATCGTTGGAATCTCTGCATCGGTACTTTCAGATCTCCTTAGCGAATTCTCCAAGAACAATCTTGTCGAGAAGAGATCGACAGGTCCAAATCAGCATATGTATTTCATAGGAGAATTCGGACCACTTCTTTGTGAACTGGTAGACAATCTGGACAGATTCGGAATGAAGATGATGGACGTTCGCCCCTCAATCTCCATACATTAAGGTTCTAGACTTCAGACTTTATTAATCAGGTAGACTCTAATGAGGTATGTACAACGGGATGGAATTTGCCGAGAGGAGAAAGCGTTTCTTCTCACATATGGAGAACAATTCAATTGCCATTCTCACAAGTAACGACACGAGTACTATGAGCAATGATGTAGATTACTACTATAGGCAGAACTCCGACCTCTACTATCTATCGGGTTTTAAAGAGCCCAAGACTGTTCTGATCTTCGAGAAAAACGATGAGTCGCAGAAATTCACCATGGTTGTCCCTCCACGCGATCCTGAGTTCGAGACTTGGAATGGCAGAAGAGCTGGTCTGGAGGGAGCTATTTCAATATACGGTGCTGATGAGAGCTTCAGTAATGAGAACCTCGAAGAGGTTCTATCCAAGAAACTCCCCAACTACGAGACGGTATACTATGAGATAGAACGTAGCAAGAAAATGGATGAGATAATTCTCGGGTTGATTGCCAAGGCTTACAAGGCTAAACGCAAATCAAAGACTGGTCCCCATACCATCATCAACCCCACATTGGTAATTGAGAAGATGAGAACCAAGAAGAGTGCATATGAGGTCGAATTACTGAGGAGAACAAACCAGATTAGTATTGAGGCTCACAGAGCAGCAATCAGGGAGACCAGACCCGGAATGATGGAGTATGAAATTGAGGCTATATATCAGTATCATTTCCTTAAGAATGGGGCTCGAAGACCTGCGTATACATCGATTGTAGGATCGGGTGTGAACGCAACTATCCTCCACTACATCGAGAATAGTGACAGAGTGGAGGACGGTGACCTTATACTTGCAGATTGCGGATCTGAGTACCAGTATTATGCTGCCGATATCACCCGGACATGGCCTGCTAATGGGAAATTCACCGAGGCACAAAAGGAAGTATATCAAATCGTTCTTGATGCGCAGAATGAATGTATTGCCATGTGCCGACCTGGGGTGAAATTCTCCGACATTATGGAAAAGTCCATTCGCATACTCACCGAAGGGATGATAAAGCTCGGACTTCTGCAAGGAAATCTCGATGACCTTATAGAGAACAAGGACTATAGGAGATTCTTTATGCACGGTCTCGGCCACTGGCTGGGAATTGACACTCACGATACCTCCCGAATCTCCCTCAAGGAGAGCGTGCTTGAACCCGGACATGTGTTCACGATCGAACCAGGGCTCTATATTCCCACAGATGACGATATTGAGGAGAAGTACCGTGGAATCGGTGTCCGGATTGAGGACAATATACTCATCACTGAGGACGGTCACGAGAATCTGACAGCTAGTTTAGAGAAGGAAATTGCTGATATTGAGAAACTTATGTCTCCATAGTCTCCAGTTGGGCAAGAGCTTCCTCTCCCAACTCTTTTGTAATGATCGTGTTGTCCATTGAGAACCTGATTGCAGTCATGATTATCTCAACATCACCCAATGCTTCCACAAGCATATTTACCCTGAAATCCATTGGCATAGCTGTATTTCCCAAGATGTTCTTCACCATCATGGTGTAGATTTGGAGATCGTCGAGCTCGGCAGCCTGCTCTTCTCTCTCCTTGGCCATCTCCGAAAAATCAGGTGCCTTGCTCATATTCAAAACTAAACGCAACTTCTGATATTAAAAATGTACTTACTACAAGAGGTATAAATTAGATTTTGAATATCTACTAATTATATAGCTTTCTCTGCTTTCTCACTACATCGCAGGGTTTTGTTCATGTTGGAAAAATACGTCACTGTAGCTTATTCAGGAGGGTTCAGTACCCTATCCTTCGCAATCCTTGAAAGGTAGTCCAAGGATGGTCTGGGCCTTCTCTCCATCGTTTCCAAATCCACCTCTATTAGTCCAAATTTCGGATCGTATCCTTCCGCCCACTCAAAGTTATCAAATGCACTCCAGTAGGTGTAACCGATAATGTTTGCACCTTGGTTAATTGCCCTTAGTACCTGTTCGAGATGCTGGTAGATATACTCCCGTCTCCACCGATCATCTTCGGTAGCAATCCCGTTCTCAGTTATGACGATGGGGAGCTTGACCCTCTTGGACATTCTCATCAATACATTGTACAGACCTTCAGGATAAACCTCCCAACCTGTCTGTGTCAATCGTCGTTTCTTCCTAGGATCCTTGGAATCAGATAGACCTGGAACGCCAAGTCCGCAGTATTGAGGAATATAGTAATTCAAACCAATGAAGTCCCCAGGGTCTCCTTCGTCTATTTTCTTACCATAGATTGGGGTTTTTTTCTTCATGAATTTCCTCAGAAAAGAACCTTGGAATGAGTAGTCTGAAATGATCTTGACCAGTTGGTCTATGGGACTCCACCTACGAAGAGCGACGAAATCCATCATGTTCTTCACGAGCCCAACTTTAGCTTTAGGGTCAAGCTCGCGAATGATACCCACTGCGATAAAATGTGCTCTTGTGATATTCTCCGAGACACGTACAAAGCTCCTGAAACTTGTCTTACCTGGAGAGTGCCATCCCTTGAGGTATCCCAGTGTGGCATAGATGTAGGGCTCATTGACGGTATTGTAGTACTCGATAAGATCCCCCAGTTCCTCAACTGCGGTTCTCACCCAGAATCTCCAGTGCTCTAGGTTCTCCCTCTTCTCGAATCCACCCATCTCCATGAACCACTGTGGTGTAGTGAAATGATGCAAGGTCACATAAGGTTCCATGCCATTGTCTCTGATTGACTGAATAACCTCCCTGTAGTGCTCTACTTCCTCTCTATTTACCTCACCAGGAGAGGGGATAACCCTAGACCATTCTATCGATATACGGTGATGGAAGAACCCACGCCCAGCCAGAAGTTTGTAGTCCTCTTTGAATCTATTGTACTGGTCGATCGCTTCCCCAGAGACCTGCCCACCTTCAATGTTTCCCTCAATCTGTTCGAACTGCCACCAATCGTTGTTCGTATTCCCTCCTTCAGCTTGGTGTGCGGATATGGCAGTTCCAATAAAGAATTCTTCTGGAAACTGATTTTGATCAGTCATTACTATTGATTTGCACGGAAGAGTACATTAAGTATTCCCCCACTCGTCGTGTGATGGCAGATTCAAAGAGACCCAGACCACAAGTACTCCTCATAATCGACGGTTTTGGGTACTCCGAAAGAACTGAGGGAAATGCAATTGCCCTCGCTAAGACCCCGACATTTGACTATCTCTACAAGGAGTATCCTCACACTCTTCTGGATGCTTCTGGGATCTCGGTCGGACTTCCAGCGGGGACAATGGGGAACTCGGAAGTTGGTCATCTCACCATAGGCATTGGGAGGATCCTCTACCAGAGTTACGAAAAGATCAACCAGTCAATAGCAGACGGTTCACTGGGAAAAAATCCCGTATTACATGAGACCTTTGAATTCGTCAAGTCCAATGATTCCTCTCTGCACTTCTTTGGACTACTGAGTGACGGCGGAGTTCACAGCCACATTAACCACCTCTTCGAGCTCCTGAGATTGGCCCGCGATAATAATGTTGACAGGGTTTACGTACATGCTTTCACCGACGGGCGGGACGTACCCCCGAGGAGCTCGGATAAGTATGTATCACAACTCCTCGAAGAGCTTGAGAAATATCCAGGATATTCTCTTGCAGATATCGTTGGGAGGTACTATGCGATGGACAGGGACAAGCGCTGGGATCGGACCCAAATCGCATACGATATGCTGATCCAAGAGAGATCACAGAAGGAACTTACAGACCCCGTGGAGGAGATTCACCGTAGATTTAAGCAGGACGAGACCGACGAGTTCCTCAGACCTATCCTCGTCGAGAAGGACGGTATCGTGAAAGACGGTGATGCAGTGATCTTCTTCAACTTCAGACCAGACCGAGCTAGGCAGATTACAATGGCATTTAACTACTCACCAAACATGGAATTGAAGAAGTTCAATAACCTGAAGTATGTCACCATGACTCAGTACGATGACTCGTTCGATCTTCCTGTTCTCTTTCCTCCAGAGAAGGTGAAAGACTCGCTAGCAGAGGTCTACGCCAAGCATGGATTCAGACAAGCTCACATAGCTGAGACCGAGAAGTATGCCCATGTTACCTACTTCATTGATGGTGGAGAGGAGGAACCGTTTGAGCATGAGGACAGGATTCTTGTATCTAGCAATCGTACTGTTGCTACCTACGACCTCGCTCCCGAGATGCGGACGATGGAGATAGTTGAGAAAGCAGCTGAGTCGATAGCCAAGAAGGACGATGGTTCACATTATTACGACCTTGTCCTGCTGAATATTGCAGCGCCTGACATGGTGGGGCACACTGGTGTACTTGAAGCAACAATAAGGGCAGTTGAGGTGACCGATGCTGCTGTTAAGAAGCTCTATGAAGCCAGTGTAGAAAACGGGTACACCCTGCACATTACTGCAGATCACGGAAACGCTGAGCAGATGATCAAGGATGGAAAACCCCACACTGCCCACACGACGAATCCCGTTCCTTACATAGTCACGAATAGATCAATCAAGCTCAAGGAAGGTGGTGGTCTTTCAAATGTCAGCCCTACATTACTCGATCTAGCAGGTATTAAGAAACCTGATGAGATGAGTGACTCCTTAGTTCAAAGCTGAATATCTTCCCCATCGTAGAGAGCTTTCAGTGCCTCTTCCCCCTGTTCATTCATACTCCAGTATTCTATATCATCCAACCACACCTTGGTAAGGTATCCATTGTTCTCCAATGACTCTATGGCCTCAATGATTTCGTCGTCTGTCGGCTTTCTCGAAGCGATGAGATACAGTGGGCGGATCTTTGCTTCAACATCGATTATATTCAGCTTCCTGAGGTTTTTCCGAGCTGCTGACGGTTTGAAGAGCTCGAAGACGTTCAATTTCAGGTTGAAGTAGAATTGGTCATCTTCCACAACTATATCTCACTATCTTCACTAAAAAATGTTCATAATAGCTAAGAGATCACGTGCTTGGAGACAGTTTCAACTGCATCAAGCTTCTCCATCCTTCCCACGGCAATATCGACCCTTTCCTTCACAAGGCTCTTGCGCTCAATGATATGTGCATGATACAGGGCCACAGGATAGAAATCCTCTAGTATTACCTGTGCCTCCTCCTCATCCTCGAAGTCGATCATCGGTAGAGGTGAGATCTTCTCGAAATCTCCGAATATGGTCTGATATTCCAGATCGAGAAGGTAGAAATGTTTCTCACCATCTCTCTTTTGAGCCTGATGAATCGTTTCAGCAAGGGAGTGATACGGATGCTCTGAGAATATCTTGCTCTTGCTCTCAAGGACCTTGGTCTCATCATTGATCATCGTGGCCCGAATAAATGCTTGGAAGTAGATTGTATTCAATACATTTGAGTTATCCAATGCTCTCTGGAAGTCTGCGTACTTCATCAAATATGCATAGGATGCAGCATAGTCCGCTTTCTCATCAGCCAACTTTATGGCATCAGCGAGATCCCTGACTGCTCTACTCCTCGAATCCGGGTCTTCAAACCATTTGGTTACCTGACGGACGAAACTCCTAATCTCGGATGACACTATTGCCTCTATCAATCCCTAATTTTAATACTCTTCTTACATCTGTTGTCGAGAAGTCAACTAATCCTCCTTCTCTTTCTTGTCTTTCTTCTTAAAGATTCCACCCACGAATGAGTTGACTCCATTTACAGCTCCTTTGATAGCCTTAGCTGGTTTTTCCAATGGTGATTCCTTCTTTTTCTTTTTGGGCGTAAGTGACCTTCCTGATGTCTCTCCGAAGTACTTCTCCTCCAGTTCACTGTAGTTTTCGTCGGTGATCTTGTCATTGGAGATAAATTTATTCGAACTCGTTTCTTCCTCGATCGTTTCTTCGTCTGTGGTTTCGGCTTCCTCTGCATCACTTTCCACATCATCTGGAGAGGCTTGGGGTTTAACCAGACCAAGCTTACCAAGGAATCCACCCTGCTTCTGGTATTCTTCCTTTTTCTCATACTTCCTTACTCGTTTCTTGAGCTCTTCAAGTTCTTTCTCCATATTCCTGTACTTCGGGACATCGTCAATCAGCTCAGTGAGCAGGGTTGGGAGGTTAATCCTCTTCTTCACCTTATTCCTGACATTGCCCCGAAATTGCAGGTAGTACAGGATCGTCATGAGCGACAGAGGAAGTACGAGTAGAGTGACACCGTAGCCAACCAACCCCAAAAATACTAATGCATTGGACAGGGGATCTGCTCCCTCGGTTCCGGTAAGAGACAGTCCTGCTGTTACCGCACCAATCGCGATAAAACTGTTGAACTTCACCCTGTACTTGTCTGCTACTCTCCAGTTCACCCCCTTCTTCTTGTCCCATGCCTTGATTCTAAGATCCTCCATTGCCCAGATGATCGGGATGATAGGTGTGAGGAGGACTGGGACAAGCACGAGGAGAAAGGCCCATGTAGTCATGCTGTTCGCGCTAGCGACAGGACTGTCAAGGGTAATGTTTTCATTGATTGAGGAGCCGATTTTGATAAGGGTTGTCGACAGACCGAGAAAGGCTATAAGGAGGGAGACGAAACGACCAAACGGCGCTCCTATCCCGACCTCTTCCTCGTCATCAGCATACTCAAAGTAACTGAAGGACCCTCCTGCAATGAGCTTCCTCCCGATGAAGTTAACGTTCGCAAATTCTACAATCCATGGAGCGAACTGGTTAGAGAACCACTTCCAGAAGGGCATGATCACGAAAAGGCTGAAGATTCCAACGTTGAGAAGAACCAGTCCAAACAACAGATTCTGCTTGAAGACGAAATTAATCTGAAGATACAGCCCTATAAAGAATAGGACTCCAAGGCTGATAAAGTGTAACCTTCTACGGAGGTACTGAGAGGTAGACTTCATCCACGTACCGAAGCTCATTATCTCCCCTGTCCTCTTTCGTCATAAAAAATACTCGTTATTCTGCTCGTAAGTAAGGAGCAAAGATCACTAAGCTTTTGATAATTTCTCCGTAGTTCAACGTATGGACAGAAGCATTCTCGTTCTTGGAGGAACCAGTTTCCTCGGACTCCACATCCTCAAGGAACTTGAAAGAAGAGGGATTCGTGCAGCGGCGTCCACACGCAGGGAGATCGTGGAAATAGATATCAATGGTGTTGATTGGTTCAGAGCTGATATCCGAGAAATAGGGGTCATAGAGGCTCTGATCAATCAGGTTCAACCAGACACAGTCATCAACTGCATCTCTTTGTCCTCTCGTGATCAATGTGACCAAGAACCGCAGTTGGCTTGGGTACTAAACACCTCTTTTGTCGAGCACTTGGCAATGCTTTGCGAGAGATCTGGTACACTTCTTTTCCATATGAGCACCGATTTCGTCTTCGATGAGGTGGTCGGAGCGCCTTTTGACGAGACTGTAAGTCCACTGGCTTCCTCGGACCTTGGAAATACTAAGATGCTGGGCGAGCAAGCTGTCCTTCAGTCGAGCATTGGAAGGGTAGTTCGTATGTCCACTGTCTGGGGTAAACCACTGCTTGAGGAGGGGAAGGTTCCTTTCGCGTGGAGAGCGTTACAGCAGGTCAGGGAAGGAAAGACTGTTGATGTCTTCTCCAATGTATACCGAACTCCCATTATTGCTGACCAGGCTGCAGAGGCCATTGTCGATATGGTTTTGGACGAGATTGAGATACCTCTTGTACACCTAACCGAGGGTAACTATGCTAGTAATTATGAGAATTTTCTCAAAATTCAGGGAATAGATCACTCACTTGTGAGAGCCAAGGAAGTTGAGAATAACCTGACTGCTCTGAAACTGGGTCTGTTGACGAAACACCCTGAGTTCAGCAGGAAGCTGGACTTTGAGAAGGGAGTGAGCAGGTGGCTACTCTGAAGTGATTCCCAAGTTCTCCCTCTCCGATATAATGCATCCGATCCCGTTCTCAATCACTTCTTGAACCTCGTCTTGGTAATCGAGAAGATCTGAGTCCCTGTCTTCCCATGTCTTCCTGTAGCTGAAGATGATCTCTATCTCTCCAGTGACTCCGAGGTAGTCCAATCTTAGCTGTGGGTATCGATTCGGTTGTAGGTGATCAACCTCGGAGGTCAGCTCGAATACCCTCGTATCCAGCTCCCCAAAGTCAATGTCCTCATCGTTATCACTCAGCTCCCCCCTGAAGAGGATATGCTCCTTGTATACGGTAGCAAACATCTATATCACGTGGGTATAGTCGACTGTGATCCCTGATTCTGCCTTTTCTGAACTACAACTAGGTCATCACTGTTGATATTCAGCTCAATCTCCTCATCGGGTTTGAAACGATCTGCAAGGTACGACTTGCTCGGTATCAATGCGTGCTTTAGGACCTCGTTGAAGTGAGTGACAGGGATGATCTCGAGATGCTCGAACTGCTTGTCCAATTTGAGATCCCCGAGATTCTGAATTGGTATGATAACCCTCTTGATGCCTAGTCGGGCGGCAGCTTCTGCTTTGTAGGTCACCCCTCCAATCGGAAGGACTTGCCCCCTAACACTGAGCGATCCTGTCATTGCAGTATCCTGCCGGATGGGTGCCTCCTCAATAGCGGATACCACTGCTGTCGCGATTGTCACGGATGCGCTGTCCCCTTCCACTCCGTGAGTACCCACAAACTGGATGTGGATATCCATATTGGAGATCTCCTTCCCCAAATAGTTCTTGATTAACGCAGAAATGTTCTGAACGGACTCTCGTGCAATTACTCTGAGCTGACCTGTTGCGTATATCCTACCGGCACCTTGGTGTAATGCGGGTGTAATCGCTGCCTCAATAGGCATAACGATACCTCCTGTGTTTCCGATTACAGCAAGACCATTGACCCTGCCAACCAGTCCCTTCTCGATGTGTACAAGATTGTAGTCTTTATACTTCTTGATCTGATCTGTGGTGATCTGGGATTCGAGGGTGATAGCGAGGTTCTTCGCCTCTATCACATCGGTTTCTTCAACAAGGGCGTGCCCCTTCTCAACTGCTAAGTCACCCGCAGTTCTCACAAGACCTCCGAGATCCCTGAGCAGAAGGGTCAAGGATTTTGCTCTTCCAGCCCTTCTCTGGGCCTCATAGATAATCTGCTCGACTGCTGGCTTCGTGAAATGAGGGATCTTGTGATCCTTAGATACTTCCTGAGCAACGAACCGAGCGATCTTTCTCCTGTTGGTAATGTTGTCGGGCATTAATGTATCCATGAAGATCTCGTATCCTTGCCCCCTGATCCTCGATCGCAGAGCAGGATGAAGATTCCTGATGGTCTCCTGATTACCCGCAGCGATCAGGATGAAGTTACAGGGAACTGGCTCGGTTCTTACCATTGCTCCGGACGAAAGCTCACTCTGTCCAGTGATCTGGAATTTTTTCTCTTGGAGCGCGGTTAGTAGCTGCTGCTGTGTCTTAATGCTAAATGTCCCAATCTCGTCGATGTAGCAAATCCCTTTATTCGCCTTGTGGATAAGACCGACCTCGACCCTCTCGTGAGGTGGTGTTCCAAGTCCTCCTGACTGGTAGGGGTCATGTCTCACATCCCCAAGGAGAGCACCTGAATGTGCACCTGTCGCATCAACGAATGGTGCTTGGGTGGTATTTGATGTGTCCACGAGTATCTTTGGTACTAGAATGTCATTCCTTGATCGCATACTATTCATGACCATGAAGAGGAAGAGTCCTGCTATTAGGGACATGGCAATTACATCTGCTTGGAACCCACCAATCATACTGATCAGGAGGACTACCAGTACGGGGAGAAATATGGCGATCATATTTTTTTCCCGTTCTGCTTTCCGTGCCTTCTGCTGTGCCATCTCCACCCTTATTCTACCTTCCCCAGAGGGTAGAGTTACTATCCTTGGGTTGTTTGGATTACTCGGATTGGCGACCACGAGGATGTCTTCGAGGGTGTCGTGGGGAAGCATCTCCGAAGCCGCTGCCCCGAGAAGGCTCTTCCCTGTTCCTGGATCACCTATGAGCAGCACGTGTCTACCCTGAATAGCAGCCTTCCGTATAATATTGATTGCCTTCTCCTGTCCAAGTACTTGGTCAATTAGATTAGGCGGTACGCTGATCTCGCTTGTATCATGAAAATTTATATCAAGTAGAGGTTCTTTCCCCTTGTTCACGGTAACCATAAGTTGACTAATCATAATGTAAGAACGAACTAAAAAAAAGCTTTAGCTCAGAGTAAGATTAGGGATTTATTAATACAAAGCGTTTTGTACATCCAGCCATTCACCACATTTGTTTACACTACTGTGTGGACTTGATCGATGGTCTTAAGTCGGAGGACTCAATATCAACCATAGATTGAACTACATTGTTTCGGGATCAACAGGGAATAAACTCGCATCTGCACTTGCGGAAATCCTCCATTTCCGGAGGATAGGGCTTTTCACGAAGACATTCTCAGATGGAGAAACCCTTCTGAGATTCGAGGATTTCCCTGAGGAAGTGGAGCATGCCATTGTAGTTCAGAACCTCTTTGCACCCCAGGAGTACAACCTGTTTCAACTTCTCAACATCTGCCAAGGACTTGTCAGGCGAGGGGTTGAGAGACTTACCGTTGTCAGCCCGTACCTTTGCTATGCCCGTGCTGATCGTGAGGCCTATCCTGGTGATATCGTATCGTTCAAGACCGTCTTGAATCTCATGAGGGATTCCGGAGTATCCCGTCTTCTCACTCTGGATCTTCATAACCCTGATGCCATTCCCGAGGATATGGGTTTCGATCTTGTGAACCTGCTTCCCACCACACCAATCGCCGAGTACTTCAGGTCAAATTACTCCATAGATCATACATGGGGTGTTGTCGCCCCGGACGAGGGAGCTCTATTCAGGGCACGATCTGTTGCTGACAAACTAGGCATTGATGCCTGCCACCTGATCAAGAATCGGGATCCAATGACTGGGGAAGTCTCGTACAGTGCTCAGGAGATGGATGTCCACGAGAATATAATTATGGTAGATGACATTACTACGAGTGGATCGTCAATCGTCAAATCCTCACAAATCCTCACTGATAAAGGTGCTAAGAGGGTCCATGTTGTGATCTCTCATCTCGTCAATGAAGAAGCTGGGGAGAGGATCAACTCGACCATATCTGGTAAATTCATGGCCACTGAGTCCATCCCCTCGAAGTTCAGCACCATCGATATCTCACAGATAATTGCGGAGGAGATCCGAAAATTTACCTCATGAGAATTTCATGCGCCCACAAAGGACTTGCGCACATCGAAGTAGAAGAACTCTTCCCGGAGGTCACGTGGAAGGCAGACAATCTCGCTTTAGTGGATTGTGACTTAGAATACCTTGAGCATGTCTTGGAGTTTATCGGCTCAGTTAGGCTGGTGTTCGAACCTATGGGTGAAACCCCTTCTACTGATATCGAATCTGTCCTCGAAGCGGTAGACAAGATCGACTTCAAATACCTTGAGGGGGTGCCTATGCGGGTCAAGGTCTTCAAGATCGGGGTTGTGGATGTCGACTGGAAGTCAGAAGCTCTCGAACGAGCTGCAGGAAGCAAGATTTTCAGCAAACTTGAGAATCCAAAAATAGACCTCAAGCATCCTGAGGAAGTAGTAGCCATCGTTGTATGGTCTGGTGGAATCGCAGTCTCAAGGTTTGTGCGTGAGATAAAGGCAAGCACCATAACCAAGCGTGCACCGAAGAATCTTCCGAATTCCAAGGGAGGTGCGATGAAGCAGACGATAGCCAAACTCATGGTCAACTCTCACAGGATGAAACCCGGGGACTATGTGCTCGACCCATTCTGCGGTCATGGCGGTCTTCTGTACGAGATGGTAGAAGCAGGATACACTCCAATAGGTATAGAGCTGGACAGCAGGATAGTGGGACAGGCAGTGGAGAACATGAACTACCTCGGGTACAGGAATAGGATACATCTGATACACGGAGATGCGCTCTCGCCCCCATTAAGGAGAGGGGTCATCGAGTATGTCGTGACAGATCCACCATATGCATTACAGACCACTACCTCTGGCAGGACGGTCGAGGAGATCATCCTTCAGTGGCTGGGTACGTTCACCGACAAAGTGGTGATCTCGATGGCCACACCAAATGAGAGTTTAAAAGAGCTACCCGATAGGTGGATTACGTTGAAAACATCTACCGACTACGTCCACAAAGGACTGACAAGACGAATGAGGTTGATCACTAATGGATGACGTAATACTGACTTTCCTCGGCACGGGTGCGGCCATTGCGAGACCGAATCGATTCCAGTCGTCCGTTGCTCTCAAGCATCCCTTCGGTCTTGTCATCTTCGACGTGGGAGAGGGCGCCCAGTACAATCTCAGGAAGTACGAGGTCCCGATCAGGAAGGAAATCACTATCTGTATCAGCCATCCACATCCCGACCACTATCAAGGTCTGGCAGGGCTACTGGCATCACTGTCACTCCTTGACCGGAAAGAACCTGTCAACCTTCTCGTGCCACAGGGCTTTCCCGACTACGTCAAGCTCCTTCTCCACGCGACATTCGTGCAACCATCTTACGAGATCAATTTCGTGGAGATGGTGGACGGTGACTTCTTCAAGGGAAAGGGCTACTTGATCAAGGCAATAAAGGCCCTTCACTTCAACAATGCGCTGAGCTTTCTCTGGATGGAGGACAGTAGACCCGGTAAGTGGGACAAGACGATCCTCGAGGAGAACAACTTCACCGATAAAGACAAGAAACAGATTCGGGCTGGCAAGTCAGTTGAGAAGGATGGGAAGGTCTTCACTCCCGAGGACATCATCGGCCCGCCCCGGTTAGGGAGACGGATCGTCTACTCGGGTGACACCAAGTACAACCCAGAGCTTATCGATCTCTCCAAAGATGCTGATGTGCTAATACACGAAGCTACCTACCCCGCGGACATGCACACCACCGCGATTGAGCGTGAGCACTCATGCACAACTGACGGGCCCAATATCGGTAAGCTTGCAGGAGTCGATCTTGTTATCCTCACTCACATCGGCACTCGGTTCATCAAAGTGAAGGACGAGCTGAAGATTGCCAATGAGATCCACCCGACGAAGATAGCTAAGGATGGCTTCCAGTACGTTGTGAAGTTCAAGAATTAAGACTATGTGAGGTCGAGGACGTCACTGCCCTTTGCTTTCTGCCTTCTCTTCTCTTTGCTCTTCTTCTTCTCCATCAGTCTTCTGAAATACTCCTTCTTCTGCTCGTCGGTCATCTCCTCTCCCTCTATGGTCGATGGAGTGATCCTGTCGATGGCTTTCATGAGCTCGGTGGGATCTGATGCAATGATCTGTAACATAACCGGTCCAAGTGGTGGATCATCCTCGAAGTCAAGGAGGATAAGCCTGTCGAGAACAGCAGCATTCCTATTGAAGTATACCGTGGTCAGAGTCTCGTTCTCCACGTTCCTTAGGAAACGGTTACGCACCGTGTCAAGCAGACTCTGGTTCCTCACCCAGTCCGAGAAGAAGGTAAGTGCATCAATCCCCTCAGTCATGAGGTAAAAGTACTTCCCAGTGGATCTGAGATCCTCCTTTATCTCACCGGGTACAAATTTTTTCAAGACGGTTCTCAGAACTTCTTCGTCCTCAGTGGGATTCGCTCTCAACTCGCAGACGATATTAAGCGTCATCAGATGATGTTCTGGTAGTACATTAAAAAGGATAAATATATCTCCCGAGCTCTCTCCAATCCGTCGGGCGAATCTATAAGGTAGTCAGCTGTGGCGATGACCTCCCCCATCCCGACTGACAGCTCCACCTTGTCCCTCTCCCTGAAAGAGCTTAGACCAGTCGCGTCATCGAACCTCCCTCGGAGTTTCACTCGGTCAAGTCTCTGCCTCGGACTGGCGTGAATTGCCACGACCTCGAAATTCCTGAACCGTTTCTTGAAGAGTTCTACCTCTGTGAGCGACCGTAGACCGTCGATGATGATTTTCCTTGCTCCCTCGTCATAGAGCTTTTCGACTCGATCCATTGTCATCAGCGCCACAACATCCTTCCCCCTCTCCTTCCTGAGCTCGATCATGATTCTGTTTGAATTCTCTCTGTTGACCTCCAGCCCCCTGTTCTTGCACTCCTCACGGATAATGTCTCCCATGACGACCGAGGTGTAGCCTATTGATTTCGAGACTTCAGCGAAGACAGCCTTCCCCGAGGCGGGTAGTCCTGCAACTCCGAAGATGCTGAGATTTGCTGTGTCGATGGCCACGATAGTACTGCAACCTGTCTAGCTTTTTAATTTTCTAGTAACAGACAACCTAGTCAAACTTACGAATCCCTAGGGATGCAGTTCATTTGAAATCCTATACAAATCTTCAATTGCTTTTTCCCATCACTTAAAGTTCACTTGGAATTCACCCTCCGATCAAGTTATTAAGGAGTGCACAAATTCTTGTTTGAATGACTAATGTTTTTGCCAACTACTCGGGAGATTCTGTATTCAGGGATAGGTACACCCTGACACCCGAGTTCGTTCCCCCCGAGATGCCTTGCAGGGAGGAGGAGACAAACCGGATGGTCGAGGCTCTGAGCATCTTGCTCGATCCCTACCGTTCCGTCGCAGTGAACTTCGCCATCATTGGAGAAGCGGGAGTTGGGAAGACCACACTTGCCAAGCTCATCACCAATCACCTTGCGGACTACGCCATACAGCAGAACATACAGCTTGAGGTACAGTACGTCAACTGCCACTCCTTCAGGACCAAGACCGCGATCCTGCGAAAGCTTGCAAACGAGAAGTTCGCCATGCACGGAAGGGGATTCAGCGACGAGGAACTCATGGAAATGCTGGCTACACGGCTCGACCGGGAGAACAAGAGACTGGTGCTCATCATCGACGAGGCAGGTATGCTAAGAGCAGAGGACATACTCGGACTGATCCACATCAACGAGCTCTTTGGCCCTGGGATCGGCAGGCTCTCTACAATTGCTATCACCCGGATCTCAGACTGGATGACCATGCTCGACACTCACCTCTCTGGGAGAATACAGGACAAGTTGGAGCTGGAGAATTACGACCGGGAACAGATCGAGACAATCCTGAAATACAGAAGGAAACTCGGATACTATCACGAGGCGCTACCCGATGACGTCCTCAACCTGATCATCGACGTGAGCGCCAATTCAGGAAATGCCCGTCATGGTATCGAGATAATGCTCAGAGCGGGTATGATCGCCAACACCAAGCGGGCGAAGGTAGTGACTCCCGAGTTCGTCAGAGCGGCCCGTAACGAGATCTACGCAGAGCTCCGACCCGACATATTCAGGGATCTGAAGTTCAACGAGCTTGCAGCCGCGGTAGCAGTGGGCAGACTTCTCTCCAAGAAAGGCGCTGCCTCATACACAACCATCAACGAGTCCTTCGAGGTCTTCAAACTTGTCTGTGCCGAGAATAAGGTCAAACCCCCTGGTGTAGCCACCTACCGCAACTGCATAAAGGAATTGTCCCGACTGGGCATACTCGTCTACAAGGTCAAACCCGTGGGATCCAATGCAAGGGGTAGGCACTCTGTCATAGGTCTTATGGACATCCCAGCTGTCATTCTCATCGAGCGTGTACAGGAGGTCATGAAGGAGTTCCAGTCCAAGCGGAGCAAGTTCTAAAGGTCCGGTATCATCCGCAGGATAAATTCTACAATCCTCTCATAGGGGCGGTCCCCCCTGATCACGAAATCTGCGTTGCGCTTGGAGGGTACGATGACATTCTTGCTCCCGGGTATGACAGTAGCTTCGAGCTGGTCACAGATCTGAAGTGTCTCCCTCCCCCTCTCGGTGAGATCCCTCCTCACCCGCCGTACCACTGCTGTCTCGATGTCCACGTCAACGAAGATTATGAGATCCATGAGCGCCCTCACCTCGCTGACCACGGTGGTGAATATACCCTCGATGATTAGGAGCTTTGGGGGCTCAATGGTGATTGTCTCCTCCGACCTGAGGTGCTGTGTGAAGTCGTAGACGGGGACATCTATCACCTCTCCCTTGAGCAGTTTCCTCAGATCACGGAGAAGTCGGTCAATCTCCAAGGAGTCGGGGTGGTCGTAGTTTACAAGCCTCCGCTGCTCGAGCGTCAGCTCCGGTCTGTGCCTGTAGTAATTGTCGAAATTGATCACCCTAGACTCGGGTATCCTCTCGTCGATAATTTTGGCAAGTGTGGACTTCCCACTTCCAGATATGCCACCTATTCCCAGAATGAACACATGTGTACGTACTCCTCTATGACCTTAAGGATTCTGTCTATCTTTCCGTGTGTTGCTTCTCTGTAGTTTGGACATACTGTCAATATTGAGAAAATATAGAGACAATACCCTCATCCTCAATCTAGAATTGCTTATATAATTTTCTGACAATTTTATTCTATGACTGTAATGGTTGTCCACATATCAAGGGAGACAGATTTAGAGACGAGACCCTCGTCAAAATTGAATGGAGACACCTTCTCCCAAAGCCATTTATGCAGCCTCGGTGCAGAGGTCAAGGTCATCCGTCATGGTTCAAAGGAATGCCAATGGTGGGATGTCCTTCCTGATTTCAGAAATTTGACTTTGAAACTGGCTAAGAGAGCCGAGCTTATATTTATTGACCTTGATCTTCTACATGACTTCGAGAAGGATTTTGCAGAGCACTTGGATAGGGTAAGAATAATGGAAGATTACACTATTGAGAAGCTGTATCAACAGATCAGTTCACTTGAGCTAGATGACAGACTATTAGCGTAACAAGCTATTTTATCCTAGAACTTCGCCGTCTAAAGATCCATATCACAAACATCGATACAACCACTGGGGTAAGGGGGAGTGGTGATGCCACTGTCTTCGTATCGTCTAATGTCCCAATGGTGGTATTCACCGCCTGTGAGCTGGTGGTGTTGGCTATTGGTGACGAGGTCTCTAATGTTGTAGAACTGGAAGTGGGTTGATCTTCAATCCAGAAACCAGCGACAGTGTCATTGACCGATCCGATCTCACTAACCGTCTCCAGAATTATAGTATAACTTGTCCTTTTCAATCCGGATATATCCCAAGCATAACTGGTACCAGATATGTTCATGGCTATTGGTCTGAATGGTTCGTCTGGGAGACTGTACTCTCTGAAATAGAGGTTGTAGCTAACGGAAGTGGGTGGATTCCCATCCACGTATCCTGCATACCATGTCACATTTAGGGTATTGTAGTATATTCCTGATATGGATGGAGAGGTTATCATCCCTCCGAATAACTTCCTGTTCCTTATTTCATAAGTTCTTGTTGTGTTCTTGGATATAGTTCCCGAGTCAAGGACAACTCTGGCCAGTATCTCCTTGTCCTCATATGGAAGTGTCGGGATATATGCTGTATTACCCGAGGGAGTCATCTGAATCCACGTGCTCCCTCCATCAACTGAAAATTCGTAACTCGAAGATAGTGTCCCCGAATAGTCCTCGTTCACGTTGAGTACGAACCAGAAGTATGCATTTCCTTTCAGGTACCCTTTATTTGTATATAGGGTTGGCGTGGTAAATTCATCGGTCACGATTGTGTCTCTTGAGACTAACGGAAGGGGATCCAGTCCGTATTTCGAGTCGTACACACCATTTGAATCTGAATCGCCAAGGGCCAGTTGTCCCCAGTAATTCATCTCAAAGATATTGGACTCACCCTCATCAATTACCGTAGAGTTCCTCAGATCATTTCGGAATAGCACAACGGCCCCAGATTCGGGACCTAGCCACATGTCGTAATTCCCATTAGTGACAACAGTGTTGTTCCTCAGGACGAATCCTCTGCTCACGGGAAGAGACATACCGCCAATTGTATTGTTTGTGACTGTATTATCCGAGAACTCAAAATCTGAGAACTCATAGGTGAAGTTCACCCCGTAGGTGTTCATCCTGATCATATTTCTGGTAAAGAATGTTTTGGTGGTATAGTAGTTACGTACACCTAGGGCATTCCTCTCTATGGTATTGCTATACACATAATTTGGTATGGCACCATTCTGGTGACCTGTATTGATTGATATACCGATGCTATTGTTTGACATGGTATTGTTGAATATAGTCGCATTGTGGACACTCAAGACAATTCCCACTTTATTGTCAAATAGTGCATTTCCAGAGGTGAAACCTTGGCCTGCAATTATCCCCATATTGGAGTCAGTAACTGTATTGTTAACAATATCTACACTACTACAGCTGAAACATATTCCTGAAATGCCTGTTCTTCCAATATTGATCAGGGTATTGTTGAAGATGAGCACGTCATTTGTGTAGTAGAATGAGATGCCCCAATCCCCGATCTTCTCGATGGTGTTGTTCCTGATGGTGATGTTGTCCGAGTACTCAACATAGATGGCTGAATCCCTGATAGACGTGAGATTATTGTTCTCAATTATGAGGTTGGTGGTGTTATAGAGGTGAATCCCATAAACTGGTAGGAACGAACTTGGATCCATACCTGTGATTGTATTATCCCTTATCACAAGATAGAGATCTGTATTTTTGATTTCAATTGCACTCCGATCACCGATCTCAAGATTATTTGAACTCAATATGTAAGGATCATTCTCTGTCCCCGAACCCGGAAGTCCGAGAGAAACTAGATCGTCGTTCGAATTAACCGAGATGTTCTGCGTACTCTGAGCTATCCCAGGTAAAATCATAAAGGCAGAAAGTACTAATATACTTAATATGCCTGTTAATTTTGCGGTTTTCACGACATATTGACTAGGGTTTGTGTATAAAAATATTCTCATTTTATCATACTTTTCTTTGTAATTTTATACCCAATGATCAGAAGGTAAAATTGGGTGAATAGCACATGTCTCTATACCTCTTTGCGTATAGCGGTAGCTAAGCGCAATTTCTACCTCATGGTTTCAGCCTTCTTTGCGAGCTGTTCAGACTGTTGGAATCTCTATCTTCACCTTCTCTGCTATCTTCTTGAACCCCAGATTCTGGTTGAGTTTCAGGATTGGGTAGTTGTCCTCAGCGTTGTCGGTGAGTATTCTGCTGAGGTTTAGGTTGTCTCGAACGAATTCCAGCATTACTGCCTTCATGTATGTAGCTATACCCTTCCCCCTGTACTCCGGTCGAACAGCTGTCATCCCGTTGTGACCAGTGTCCCCGTGCAGATTCAGTTTTGAGGATCCTACAATCGTGTCACCATCCATGGTGAGGGTGAGGAAGAAACTGTACTCCTCCTTCCCCATCCTCGCCCTTGCCCTTGACCTGAGATCATCACTTGTGTACTTCTTTGGTAATTGGGTGGACTCACCACTCGGTACTCCAGCATGTGCGAGGGACTTGAACTCTGCCATCTGGTCGGAGAACTCATCGTCTTCCAAGTACCAAGTGAACAGCCTGTCGGAGTGGATGACTGTCGTTTGGTAGTCCAGATCAAAGCTCTTTGTCACATCAGAGATGTATTTCCAGTTGGCCTCGGAGATCTGGAGTTGGTTATAGTGTTCTCTCTGTACAATCTTCCCTCCGTTATCCATTACCCAATCGAGATGGCTTCTTCGGGGGTGATTGTCAATCCAGTACAGTACTAGAGTCTCGGGTAGGTGCTCTACTCTACTCAGGATCTCACCGTATACAGAGTCTCTCCGTCTGTGGTTGTCCGTGTCAAGCTCGATCACGATCTCACCGTGTGTTGCTTCTGTGACCTCAACCGAGATGTATCCCAAGTCACCAGAATCAACCATCCACGTCCTCATCTTTCTCATCTTGTTCAGATGGATGACGTCATTGTCAAGTCTAATTCCTTTCTGGTATTTGTCCGCTAACTTTGATCTGGTGCCAAGGTATGTTCTGACATCCTCTGGGTCATCAAGATCGAGTTCGCTAATCTGCACTGATGGAATCATAGAATTTCAGGTATTAAATATGTCTATCTTTTTGGAATTTCAGTCTCCAGCTATGGGTAAGGGCCTTTCCTCGGTGAGCTCATCGACCTTCTCTATCCTGATGGCAGCAACCTTGAGCTCCGGAATCTTGGCGTAAGGGTCGAGCACGTCATTCGTGAGCAGATTCGCCGCGGCTTCCCTGTGGTGGAAGGTCATGAAGATAACCTTGGGTTTGATCTTCTCGGTAATTTTGGCTATGGTTACCAGTGACCCTCTACGTGACGTCAGGCGGATCATATCTCCCTCCTTGATTCCGAGCTTTTCCGCGTCTGCTGGGTTTATCTCCGTCAGCTCGTAGGGTCTGCGATTGTGCAGTCCTTCGGATCGGTGGGTCATCTCTCCAGTGTGGAAGTGGTAGAGATTCCTCCCAGTGGTCAAGATGTACGGATACTCCTCGTCAGGGAGCTCTGCTGCGTCTTGAAAGTCGATGGGGATGATCTTACCCTTCCCGATCGTGAAGCTCTTCTCGTGAAGTATCCTCGTCCCGGGATCGTCAGTTGTTCGACAGGGCCAGCTCAAGGTGGTCTCCTCCAACCTCTCAGGGGTGATACCTCCATAGATGGGTGTGACTTCGTTGATCTCTCTCAATATGTCAGAGGGGTCGTTGTAGTCTGCAGGTATACCAAACCTCCTCAGAAGGTCTGCGAGGATCTTCCAATCTGCTCTCCTCTCGTACTCAGGTCTGAGAGCAGCGTTCACCCGTTGAACCCTTCTCTCGGTGTTGGTAAAGGTACCGTCCTTCTCCGCGAAGGACACTACTGGCAGTACGACATCAGCGTAATGTGCCGTCTCGCTGAGGAAGAGATCTTGGACAACGAGAAAGTCGAGAGAGGATAGAGCGTCCCGGACCTTGTTGACGTTTGGATCCGATAACGCAGGGTTTTCACCCATGATGTACATCGCCTTGATCATCCCGAGATGCGCTGCGTGCATCATCTCCACAACGGTGAGTCCCGGGACCTGTGAGAGGTTCGGGTTGTCCCATTTCTCCTTGAAGAACTCGATGGTCCCGTCGTTAGCTACCTTCTGGTACCCTGGGTATACGTCGGGGAGGGCACCGAGGTCACACGCCCCCTGCACGTTGTTCTGACCTCTCAGTGGATTCACGCCTGTACCCGGTTTGCCCACGTTCCCGGTGATCATGGCGAGGTTGGCCAGCGATGCGACATTGTATGTCCCTGTGGAGTGCTGGGTGATCCCCATGGAGTAGACGATGGCAGCCCTATCTGCAGTAGCGTACATCTTGGTTGCTCTGCGTAGATCTTCCTCCTCTACTCCCGCTATTTTGCACATGTCCTCGACCGAGATACCCTCGAGCTTCTTGACCAGCTCATCGAAGCCTTCAGTCCTCTCTCTTACGAAGTCGAGAGCAACAAGGTCCTCTTCGATGATGACCTTGAGCATAGCGTTGATAATGGCAATATCTGTCCCCGGTCTCTGTTGCATGTGTATATCGGCGATCTGTGCCAACTCGATGTTTCGAGGATCTGCTACGATCAGCTCGGTTCTTCCCTCGAGTTTAGCCCTTTTTATCTTGTTGCCAATTACTGGGTGTGCCTCCGTAGTGTTCGAGCCGATGACAAAGATGACATCTGCGTCGTGCGTCAAGTCTTGGATGGAGTTGGTCATGGCTCCTGATCCGAAGGTTCTGACCAGACCGGTGACTGTGGACGCGTGGCACAACCTTGCGCAGTGATCCACATTATTCGTACCGATTGCTGAACGGGCAAATTTTTGCATGAGGTAGTTCTCCTCGTTTGTGCACTTCGCAGAGGACAGGAAAGCGAAGGCTTCGGGGCCATGATCGACCAAAATCTCCTTCATACGTCTCTCAATGAGATCCATCGCCTCATCCCATGTCGCTCTTCGAAGCTCCCCGTCCTCCCTGATCAGGGGATAGTTCAACCTGTCCTCGTGGTGTATGAAATCCCATCCGTATCTTCCTTTCACACAGAGTGCGAGACCATTGACATCCCGATTCCCAGATCTGACGGAGTCCACGTATGCGATCTTATTCTTCTTCTCGTCTACGACAAATTCTAGTTGACAACCGACACCACAGTATACACACGTAGACTGTACCCTCTTGAAGTCAGGTTCTTTGCCCGCTTTGATCGCGCTGATCGGCTTTAGCGCATCCACTGGGCAAACCGATACACAGTTTCCACATGCCACGCAACCCGCTTCCTCGAATGTCTGCCCGAATCCCGCTGATGGGAAGGTCTCAAATCCACGTTCGGCCATGGATAGGACACCGCAGTTCTGTATCTCATCCACTACCTGTACACACTTCCCGCAACGAATACACATGGAGTAATCAAGCATGAAGAAGTCATTGACCTCGTTCTCAGGTCTTTCGGGTTGAGCACCTTGGTACTTGGCGATTGTCTCAGCATCAAGGTACTTGTACGCTAGTTTTTCTAGTGTACAGTTACCCTGCTTGTCACAGACAATGCACTTCAAGGGGTGGCTGGCGATGATCAGTTCGAGAAGAACTTCAATCGACTCTCTCACCTTCGGTGAGTCGGTGTGCACCACGTCATTCTCCCGGGGTTTCATGCTGCACGAGCTGACGAGGTTCCTCGCTCCCTCCACCTCTATCGAGCACAACCTGCAGTTACCCGAAGGTGTGAGCTCAGGATCATAGCACAGGGTGGGTATATCGAATCCCGCTCGGCGCAGGGCCGTTAGGTAAGTATCGGTGGGGTAGAAAGCAACCTCCTTCCCGTCAACGTTCATGTATTTCACTGTCTCTAATTCCATCATTTCACCTTCAGTTCGATAGGAGGTCTGACCTCTATTCCATTTACAGGACAAGATTCAAGGCACGCTCTACACCCCTCGCACGTCTCCGAATTGATCACGAATCCCTGCTCTCTATTGCCCAGCACACTGTCAAATGTGCATGATTTCTGGCACTTTGAACAGTTGATGCAGACATCGTGATTGATCTCGAGGGAGAACATTCCTTTGCATACTCCCGCTCTGCACATACCATCAACAATGTGCTCGATATACTCCTCCCTGAAGTACTGCAGAGTACTTAACACGGGATTGGGTGCGGTCTGTCCAAGACCACAAAGGGATGTAGTCTTGATCACCCTCGCGAGTTTTGAGAGATCCTCTAAATCGGATAACTTGCCATCTCCTGATGTTATCCTCTCAAGTATCTCCTTTGCCCTCAAAGTCCCTTCTCTGCAAGGTGTACATTTCCCACAGGATTCTTTCTGGGTAAATGACAAGAAGTACTTGGCGAATTCTACAATGCACGTGCTTTCGTCAATGACTACCATCCCTCCACTCCCCATAATTGACCCGAGATCTGCTAGAGTTGAGTAATCAACAGGGGTATCTAGGTACTGTTCAGGGATACATCCTCCAGATGGTCCTCCTGTCTGAACTGCTTTGAACTTCTTGTTCTTGGGAATACCCCCACCGATTCCGAAGATGATCTCCCGCAGGGTTGTCCCCATTTCTACTTCAATGAGCCCTGAGTTATTCACCTTGCCAGTGAGTGAGAAGATCGCAGTGCCGGGACTGTCCTTGGTCCCCAAGCTTCTAAATTTCTCTGCTCCATGCTTGATTATCCATGTAACCGCTGCAAAGCTCTTGACATTGTTGATATTAGTCGGTGCACCGAAGAGTCCAGATATCGCTGGGAAAGGTGGTTTCTGACGCGGATTACCCCTTTTTCCCTCGATGGAAGCGATCAGTGCCGTTTCCTCACCGCATACAAAAGCACCTGCCCCCTCGTTCACCACTATGTCGAAAGAGAACTTGGACCCTAGGATGTTCTCTCCAATATAGCCCCTCTCTCTTGCCTGCTCAACTGCCTTCCTGAATCTTGACACCGCCAGTGGGTACTCCGCTCTGACGTAGATATATCCAGTGGATGCACCGATGGCAATAGCTCCAATCATCATGCCCTCGATGACAGAGTGCGGATCTGCCTCAAGTATCGATCTGTCCATGAAAGCTCCTGGATCTCCCTCATCAGCGTTGATGATTATGTACTTCTGCGCACCGGGTGCATTCCTAGCGAATTCCCATTTGACGCCGGTGGGGAAGCCAGCTCCTCCTCTCCCCCTGAGCCCTGATTCCTTTACTATCTTGATAATTGCCTCTGGACCCAGATCGATCGCCTTCTTGAGGCTCTGATATCCCCCGGCTGAGATATAGTCGTCAATATTCTCTGGATCGATATTCCCACATCTCTCAAGCAGTATTCGGGTCTGCTTGGAGTAGAATGGGATGTCACCGTACTTCTCTATCCTCGACTTATCCGCAGGATTCTTGTACAGTCTATTCTTGAGTATTTTTCCATCCCTGATATGGTTCTTGAGGATGAACTTGGAATCGTTTTTCGTAGTATGGGTGTACAGCACATCATCAACAAGTACAATTGGTCCTTGAGAGCAGAACCCGTGACATCCTGTTATCGTCACTTCCACATCTTCTCCCGCTTTTATCCTCAGAAGGTCGGTGATCTCGTCTGATTTCGAGCTGAGGCAACCTGTTCCTTGGCATACCTTTATGCTATGGGTCATCTCATCTCCTCCCCATGCAACTCCGAAGCTAGCTCCTCTACTTTTTTCTTTGTCATTCCACCATGAACCTCACCGTTCACTTCGAACACAGGTGCCAGTGCGCAACAACCTAAGCACGCTACACTCTCGACAGAGACCTCTTCCTCTGGAAGATCCTCAATCAATTCTTCAAACACATCCTTGAGCAACTTCGAGCTCTTGACATGGCACGCAGTCCCACTACATACTCTCACGGGATGTTTCGCAGGTTTGGTGAGCTTATAGTGTGAGTAGAATGTTATTATTCCCCAGATCTTGCTCATAGGGAGCATGATAGATTTGGAGAGTGATATAATCTCGTCCTTGGGTAGATAGCCGTAGTGATCTTGTATAGCATTAAGCATCTGGATAATTGCGGTCTTGTCGTTCTTGTACCTCGATGCTATCTCTTGGCTCAACATATGCTCTAACAACAATTCAGCTTCACCAATTGCTATATTAATTTAAGTTATCTAGTCGTCCTTCGATGATGGGAACACATAAAATTAGGAGCAATAGTTCGGCGCAGGTCTAACTGTATCTGTGGTGTTTTCCCGTACATTGAACAAATCAATTCTGAATTGATCGAGATATTGGATTCTACCACCAGACGTCCTTCCACCCCATCTTGTATGCGATGGTATTTGCGAAGAGGTGCAGGATCATTGTTGCGGGGAGAATCAAGAGAGGCCATTCGAGTGGTATTGGCTCAATGGGGTAGACGAGGAGGTAGGCGAAGACTACAAACCCAATCTGATCCATCACAGGAAACGCCTGACCTGGCTTGAACTTGAAACGCCTTTTGATGAAAGAGCCCACTGCATCGCCGAGCATAGCGCCGAATCCTTGGACAAATCCTATCCAGACGGGATATAGTCCCATGACCTCATTGAAGAAGAAGAAGGTTGATATTCCGAGAAGACCTCCAGCGAGGGTGGCCGAGATCAGACCTCCAATTGACTTGTTTGCACCGAGCAAAGGTTTCCCGTCAAAGAAGTTTAGACCACCGTCTAATCTGCCTATTCCATTGATGTACACTGGAACCGTATTTGCAAAATACGCGGGCAGGATGAATATTAACCCATTAAGAAAAACAGTGAATGAAATATTCACATCATCTGTATAAAAATTATCTATTTAGACCTTTTCGTGTAATGCTTAGAGAAGTTCACCGATTGAGCTTACAATCTCATCCTTGAAGCCTATGAGGAAGTTGATACTCCCAACATTAGCGTGTCCACCACCGCTGATATTCGCGAGTGGGAACTTCTCCTTGAGCTTGGTGATGACCTCGTCAAGGGAGCTGTCAAGGTTGCTTCCCCTGAAGACAATATAGTCGGTACCAATTCCGAGTGTGAGTGCTTTTGCATCTCCTTGGTAGAGCTTATTGTGCAGCTCACCAACAAGAAGTCCATGTGTGGGGAACTCGAAGCGTGGTGCAAAGAGCTCAAGATTTACCTTGCTGATCGATACGCCATTTACCTCCTCTTTCTCGGACTTGGCCTCCATGGTCTTTGTTGCGTTCTCGACTAGTGACTTGCTGAGTTTGGCGATCTCTGCAGCAGCAGCATCTGCTCTTCCATCCTTCTTCCCAATCTGGAGGATGTCCCTCACGACCTCTCCTCCATCTGAGAACCTGAGTCCAAAGAGGACATAGTCCAGTGCGTACTTCAGATCCTCCATCTTCTCGTAGGTCAGACCGGTCTCTTCCTCTTTCTCCTTCACCTTAGAGAGGTAGAAATCAAGCTCTTCACCGGAGACCTTGTCGGATATTGCTCCGATAGTCGCAAGGTGGTAGAGATCCTCGGAGAGATCGTCCATGGGGAAGATCAATCTGGCCAGCTCAAATGCAAGCATGGATGTCGAGAACCTGTAGTCAGATGTGACGTTCATCGGATTGACCACGACGTTCACGAGGTCAAGCACCTCGTTGTCTACTGAGTGGTGGTCGATGATAATCGTCGGTAGGTCATACTCCTCTGCAATCTGATAAGCTGGAAGGGACTCCTTTGATGAGCCAGCATCGATCATGACGACAAGTGGCATCTTCTCACCCGGTACTGGTCCGTCAAGGACAAAACTAATGTCTCTGATGATATCGGATGCCTCGTAAACCGGGCTCTTGAGGGGTAGTCGACGGACGATGTACCTGAACTCATCTGTTCTGCGACCCCTAGATCTTAGGAGAGCTCGAATAGCATAGTCAATGGTGAATGCTGCAGTGGCGCCGTCCACACAGGGTGAGTGGTACCTGAGCAGGACATTTCTTCCAGAGATGATTGCTTTCCTGATCTCTTTTGCTGCCTGTACGAGTGCAGGTTTAAGCTTAAGAGATAGATCGGTCTCGACAGTCAGTGGGATATCGTCAAGCTTCTTCGACTGTTCTCTTACAACTGATGCGAGCTCCTCGTAGAAAGTCTGTCTGTCCTCGTAGACGACGGGCTTGATGTTGTAGAGCAGGAATCTCTCCTTGTCCTTGTAGGTGTCGAGAACACCAGTTACTGTGACAACAGAGTACCTGTCAAAGGAAGCAAATGCTCTCTTTTGACCCGAGCTGAATGCCGTACCCTGAATGGTATCACCATTCTTGTCTATGAGGGTGAAAAATGTGGGACCGCTTCTCAGGTGCTTAATACTGAGGATCTGTGCCATAAACTCACCGGGTACACCGTTGGGACCGGTCTCAGTGATGTCCCTGATTGATCTCTCGGCAACGTCCATCTGGACGGACTTGATCTTGAAGTTGGTGTGGCGGATCGGACTGACGTAGTTGATCCACTTCTCCTTCATTTGGATGGGCTTGCGGGGTACAACACCAAGAGTCTGTCCGATGTTGTACTGTCTTGGATTGGAGGTCTTGAATTGGGCGTGGATTCCCAAACTCCTGTCTCCAATATAAACGTATACGTCCTCGTTGTGAATCTTGGAGACTGTAGCAAGAAGTGCTCGGTGTCCATCTAGGTATTCTTCTTTTAGTGGGGGAATTAGTTTGATCACATAGGGGTCTGCAGCGCATTCTTCACAGATATTGTCGTCAGCTTTGCTAATCTCTTTTCCACAGAAGTCACATTTGTAGAAGTAGCCCTCCTCACAATCATCTGGGCATGGTTCTGAGTCCACAAACTTTCCTTTGCCGTTACAGGTCTTACATTTCTGGTCATCCCCGGAACCCTGGCCCATTGTAATAGTGGTCTTTCCAGTTCCTCTACATCTGTTACATGTGGTTATGTGTTCAATAAATCCCTTGCCTTTGCAGGTATGACATTTTATTCTCATTATTTCGTCTCCAATTTTCCCACGGGGGGAGGATTTTCTGGTAAGTGCCATAATTTGACTTAGAATATATATAAATCGATTAAGTTCACCCGTAACAAATCAGTATCTTCCCTTCTTGAGGATCATATCTGAGACGAGATTTCTTATCAGTATCAACCCCAATGTAGCGATAAAAAAATAGTATGTCACGCTATAGGTGACTGTCGCAGTCGTGGACACGGATATGGGCATGATTGGATCGTCCACCTCAAACGCTTGACCATTTGACCAAACGAGATAAGCTATCAGGACCGCAGAGAGGTATGATACGTACCAGAGGGACTTAGCTGCATCAGTTATTAGTTGAATCCGCTTCGTCGATTTCCTTGGTAACAACCTCAGAAAAGTGGGGATCAGAGCAACAATAGTGACTAAACCCAAGATCAGGATAACCGTGTTGAGAGGCTCAATTGAAGTCGATCCATCCGCAAGGTTACTAATTGAGTAGAACGCGCTCAAAACCTGAGTCCCACTCTCATTCTTCCCTATTGGTAAACCGTTCTGGTACTTCACCTTCACAAAGGTTACCTTGACTGAGAGAAATGGTAAGAGAGCGGAGACTCCCATGATGAGTACCAGCAAAGTCTCAAGGACTGGCTTGTCCACAATCAGTTTCAATAGTTTCTTCGCATCCATTTCAATCACTCCTTACCTTATCGGTCATTCCCACAAAGATATCGTTCACCAGCATCAGAGTGGAAGAGAAGAACACGAAGATCAATCCCCCTGCATGCAGAACCGGGAAGTTGAAGTTTGCAGAGGACGAGATCAGCATATTCGCCAACCCATTGTACTTGAACATGTACTCGACAATTGCCGCGTTTGTCAGAGAAATGGGGATGGTCACTGCGAAGGTGTTGATGATCCGTGGCATGATATTTGGAAGGACATGTCTCCTTATGATCTGATTCCTACTCAGTCCCTTTGACTTTGCCGTCCTTACATAGGACTTCCTCAATTCCTCGATGAACAGCGCCCTGATAATCCTGAAGAGGAATGAAGTTGAGATTATGACCATGGCCATTATGGGATAGAGGAGGTACCACGAATCCTGCATGAACTGCTCAACATCAAAACCAGAGGTATAAGTCGAGTAGAACATGTTTGACGTGATGACCTCAACGAAAAGTCTGATATTTAACTGAGATATCTTGGCAGGGATATCCCCTTGGATAATATCGTACTGTGGATCCCTACCAACCCGTATGATGAAGTCAGTAACCAGTATTGCGGGCACGGCAGTGCCAATGCTTGTCAGTATCCTGAGGACTGAGTCGATCAATCTCTTCTCATACAAAGCTGCAACAACTCCGAGGAATGTAGAGATTCCAGCGTAAACGACGAAGGCGATTACGAAAAGCAGGATAGAGCTGATGGCATTCTCTATTATCACATCATCAAACGGGGCGTATCTCCTGTACCTCCCGAAGTCCGTATCGCTCTCCCATGAGACCCCGAATGTCTGACCACAGTCTTTTCCACTAAATAAATTTCCTGCAGCCTCACTAAGGGAATCACAGTCTCCGATCAACCTACCTTCCCAGAAATTGAAGAACTGATCAGTGTACGTGTAGTTCGTCCCCAAAGCTTCGTTCTCCGCTTTAACTGCTTCTAGCCCTGCTAACCCTACGTGACCAACCCCCACATCGTAGTTAGAAAGTGCATATACCGAGAAGAGAACCGCTGATATCCCAAAAATCTGGAGTCCAATCAGCAGAATTCTCACAAGAATGAATCTACCTAATTTCATTGTTCATCTCCTCCTGTTTCAGAATCATGTTCTGATGTCCCTTTGTCAGTTGTCCTTTCCTCCGATAGGTACTCTTCCGTTCCGTTGTCAGATTGCTGAGTCGCTTTACCCGATCCGACCTCTTGACCCTTGATCTCATCATGGGTAAAATTCTCAGAGGTGGAGATGACATCGGTGTCCCCTCCATCTTGAACTGGTTCATCGGATAGGTTATTATTCTGCGCAGGGGTTTTCGTATTTTCTTGTATTACATCTTCTGACACCTCTAAGGAATCATCCTGTTGAGAACCGATGTTGGTTTCCCCAGTACCGATCCTTTCCTCTTGTTGAGTGTCCTCAAGTACTGTTTGGTTCTCACTAACTCCTTCTTCAAGCAATGTTTCGAATGACTCGGATTCAACCTCTGAATTTGGACTTATCACCTGAACCGCTTTTGTATCTTGTTTGTTTGCTTGAAGGGTATCCATAGCTTCATCCGAAGTACTATCAGTACCTTTCGTAAGGGATGGAATGTCATCGGAATTGATCAGGGCATCAAGATCCCTGTCCACAATGTTATCTAGTTTGTCCCTATCGCGGGACGTAATTCTTTTGGTCTTCTCTTCGATCTTGATCCGCTCCCTTCTCAGAGTCCTCTTGTTCGCCTTCTTCTTGGAGAACCTTGGATCTAGGGCATCCTTTAGGGTCTCAGCAAATATCAGGAGTCCAAAGATGAAAAGAGTGTAGAACACGATTGAGTAGAGGATGTACAGATCACCCAGATTTTGCTCATAGTAGTTGGGATCTAATCGGCGAGATATGTCAGATCCCCACACAAGATCGCTTTCTGCCCCTATGATTATTGCAATAGTGATCATTGCCATAAGAAGTTCAATCATCTGTGTGATGAACACAGTGGCAATCAGGGGTTTGAGATTGGGGAAGATATGTTTGAAGAGTATCCTTGAATTTGTGGCTCCATATACCCGCTCTGCCTCAATGTACTCTTGTTTCTTCAAATTGATTACCTCTGACCTTATCAACCTTGCAGGTGTGGACCACATGAAGATGAGCATGAAGGCGAAAATCTGAATGAAGACTCCACCGAAGAGCTTCCTCACCTCAAATGTAAACGATGCCCCAATTATCCACAGAACGAATGGAGGGACTGCAATTGCCATATCGGATATTGTCAGGAAAACCTGGTCAACCTTACCTCCGATATACCCGAAGGTCGCACCGAGGAGTGTTCCTAGAAGCGTGGAGAGGAAAGCGAAGAAGATCACTATGTTGAGCGAGAAGAAGGTGCTGTAGATTAGCCTTGAGAAAAGGTCCCTGCCAACGTAATCTGATCCCATGATATAGAATGGTGGTGAGATGATATCGTCCCATGTTAGTTTGGTAATGTCAAGCGCAGGTTGATCAACAGCATATTTTCCATAATCTTGGTCGAAGCCGTATTGGTACTCCGGATTCTTCAGCCCTAAGGTCTCGACGGGGGTTACTTGAAGGCTCTCAGCCGGGTTGACGAATTGAGCGATAGCTCCCCAGAGATAGATGAGCATGAGAAGACTGATCACGACGACCGAGAATATACCGGCTGGATCTGAGATCAACCTGCTGAAGATTGATCCCCGTCCCCGGTAAAAGAAGAACTTGATGAAGACATCATCGTACGTAAGTTCGCTTGAGGTGAATATAGAGAATAATCTGTCTCTCTTTCTAAAGTGCCGGGTCGAGATTCTTATCTGCGTGTCCAGTGAGAGGATGAGGATCTTGTAGTTTGGGCCGATCAGACCAGAGAGGAAGGTGGTTTTGTCCTCTACCTCGGTGTATTTCAGGTCCTTCCACCTAATGAAGTCCTTCTTAAAATATAGGAGGACTGGACGAACAGTTATCCCCTCCGAGTCAATCCGTAATATCTTGGCTGCATTTTTGAACAATAGTCTTATTGATAACGGGAAGGTCAGTAGAAAGATCATTGCCATGAGGAGGGCGACCTTAATCTGTGTATACCTTAGAATCGGGTCAACAAAAAGTAGTAGACCTATCAATGCAGCTCTCAAACCAAAGTACAGAAGAACAATCCCCGAAACATTAAGAATGATTGAATACACACTTGGGAGGAATGTCTCTGTTTCTAAGAATTCCAATTTCATGGATGATTCTGTATCACCACTAGATTTGGCCTCATGGTTAGGCATAGTGCCTCACGTTCTTCAGACATATATAATAGAATCGGAAAGGAGTATTGAGATTTCATTATTACTCATATCCTAATCACTACAACGTTGAGAAATCGATGGGATTTATAAGAATCAATTCTGGAGAACTTTATGGAAGATCAAGAAAATAGAGACGAAGTTGACTATTCTGGGCAGAGATGGGAGGGTATACTCAAATTTGCAGGATTGATGCTGGTGCTTATGGTCATTTGGTATGGATTCAATCTTGCAGAGAACATTTAGTTGAAGAAAAATGGAAATATTTAACCCCTGAGAGAGTACACTACCATAGTTTCCCAAGGAGGAAAATCTAATGACAAAAGTAAGTGTAATTGGAGCTGGAAAGGTAGGAGAGATCGTAGCTTTCGGACTAGCTCATAAAGAAATCGTTAATGAAGTAACACTTGTCGACATCGTCGAGGGTCTACCCCAAGGCAAAGGGCTGGACATGTACGAAGCCACCCCAGTCCTCGGATCCAGCACCAAGGTGATCGGGACGAACGATGCCACCGAAGTGGCTGGCTCGGATATCATCGTGGTTCCGGCCGGATCTCCTCGAAAACCTGGTATGGACAGGATGGATCTCCTCAAGATTAATCTAAAGATCTGTAATTCAGTCGTGACCAACATCAAGGAGAACGCTCCTGACGCCATGATCATCTATATCGCTAACCCTGTGGACGTCATGACCTATGCTGCAAAGTTCATCTCAGGCTTCCCGAGCAACAGGGTCTTCGGAATGGCTGGTGTACTGGACACCGCAAGATTCAGGACATTCATTTCTATGGAGGCGAACGTTTCACAAAAAGATGTCAGTGCCATGGTACTGGGTGGTCATGGAGATGCAATGGTTCCTCTACCGAGGTACACCACCATTGGCGGAGTCCCAGTTTCCCACTTTATCGATGACGAGAAGATGGCCAAGATCGTCGAGAGGACCCGAAAGGGTGGTGGTGAGATCGTCAACCTTCTTGGTTACTCTGGTTACTACGCACCAGGAATTGCAGCAGGTGAGATGGTCGAGGCAGTGATCAAGAACCAGAGGAGGGTTCTCCCAACTGTAGCATACTTAGAGGGTCAGTACGGCTTCAGCGATATCTACGCAGGAGTCCCCGCAATCCTTGGCAAGAATGGAGTCGAGAAGATCCTAGAGGTCGATCTCAACGAAGAGGAGAAGGCAGCACTCAACACCTCCCTCACCTCGGTGAAGAAGGGTATCGAGAACATGAAAGGTCTACTCAACGAACTTTAAGGTAATCTAGACATTTCCCAAGTTATTTTATCGATATATAATATTCTCACGCTACCATATCTAGAGGAATTTAAAGCATAAGGAACAGGTGCAGTTTAGAATCTATTCAGAGCGGGATGTAAGTCCCTTCTCTGAAAAAATGGAAAAAGTGAGTTGTAAATTGAGTCACGACATAGATGTAATTATTGTAGGAGCAGGATTCGGCGGTCTGAGTGCGGCGATCAAGTTGGCAAGGGCCAACAAGAAGGTCATCGTGCTGGAGCGAGGTATGCCAGTTGGCTCCAAGAACCTATCTGGAGGGGTACTATGGGGTAATGATTTGGGCGAGATCCTACCCAACTGGAAGGAAGAAGCACCAATCGAAAGATTCGTCGTCAAGAAGAAACTCGGATTTCTTAGCGAGGGCGATGCAACCATCCTTGATTTCTACTTCGATGATTTCAAGGAGAAGAAGACTGGTGCTATCGTGCTCCGTGCAAAGTTCGATGCTTGGTTAGCGGAGCAGGCCAAGGAGGCAGGAGCTAGGGTCGAACCAGGTATCAACGTCGATAAACTTCTCGTGGAGAACGGTCAGGTCGTTGGTATAGAGTCTAATGGTGAGACACTTCGTGCCCCCATTACCATCATCATGGACGGAGCTAATTCGAGACTGACACTCGAATCTGGATTCAGAAACCACTCGAAGATGAGTGAGGCCAAGGGAAACTTCATGCTCGGAATCAAGGAGGTTCTCTCACTCGATCCTGAGCTCATCAATCAGAGATTCGGCGTCTCCTCCGAGCACGGCTCCGCGGGTGAGTACGTTTTGGGCAATATGCCCAACGATGTTCTTGCAGGAGGATTCATATACACAAATGGGAGCTCAATCAGTCTTGGCGTTGTCATACACCTGACATCCCTCTCGACCAAGGATAGATCCTACGAGGTCTATGAGAAGTTCAAGTCACATCCTCATGTCCAGCAGCTTATTGAGGGTGCATCCCAGCTGGAGTATGGAGCACATCTTATCCCCGAAGCAGGGATCAAGATGATGCCACAGATCTCAGGACCCGGCTTCCTTGTTGGTGGTGATGCAGCTGGCTTCGTCTTCTCGAACGGCATGGTTATTCAGGGTATGAACTATGCGGCCAAGAGCGGGATACTTGCTGCAGATGCTGCAATAGCTGCACTAGACAAGGGTTCATTCGATGCCAAGACCATGGGACAGTATGACAAGATGATCAAGGACTCATACATCTACAAGGATCTGAAGAATTTCAAGAATGTCACGAAAATGACCAAGAACCCGAATCTCTTCAAGATCTACCCCGAAGCTATCAACAACGGTTTCAAGAACCTGATAGAGGAGGACGGTAAGCCCAAACAAAAAGCTTGGAAGACCATCATGAAATCCTTTAAGGAGAAAGGAGCTGGATTATTCACCCTCATGAGGGACGGAAGGAAGGGGATGAATCTATGAAGTTCACAGACATGGAAGACGATATTGGTCCCATCAAGGACAAGCTTGGTGTCCTCACCTACGTCACTGACGAGGAAGAGCACGCTCACATCACGGTCAACTCGCAAATCTGCAACACCTGCCCCCACCATCTGTGCATCTCCGGATGCCCCGTTAGGTGCTTCAACTTCTTCGAGAAGGAGAACGGAAAGATCGAGATGGTCTTTAACTACGAGGACTGCGTCGAGTGTGGAACATGCGACATCATGTGCGATCAAGGTGCTGTCTCATGGCATCATCCCAGAGGTTCCTTTGGGATACAGTATGAACAGGGTTAGCCGAAAGTAGTGAATAGGATTAACAGGATCACTGCGGAAATCAGACCCAATCCTGAATATCTAAATCTATACACAATTGGAACTGAGAATATTATAGCAAAGACCTCAGACCTTAACAGGTCAACTTTACCGTTGTTGAACAATGTAGTCGGGACGACAAGGGCCACAAGCATAGCTGCAGGAATACCGTCTAGAGCTGATTTTATCCGCTGGTTGGACAGAAATTTGGGAGAATAAAGCAGGAAGAGCAACCTCGCCAGATAGGTAAAAAGACCGATCGTCACAATGGAAAGGAAGACCTCTATTTCAGTATACATCACTCATCCCTCCTCGACATGAACCCTGCCATTAAGCTACCTGCGACCATTATCGTGATAAGAAGAGCGCTACTGCTTAGAATGTACCCTAAAATGACACTGATTGCCGACGTTACAGTGATTAACAGCCTCTCTTCTGGATACTTTCTGAAATGGTCTACAAGAAATCCGAGAAAACTTGCTGCCACAATGAAATTTCCTGGAATATCGAAAATATCGCCATAGGTGAGAAACAAGATGTACCCAACTATTGTAGACAGGTTCCAGCATACCCAAAGTATTATTCCAGAGGTCAGGAGTACCCTGAAGAGGTCAATACTTGGATTCTGCTTTCTCTCACGGTACGCCATGTCTGTAACGAGGAATGACTCATCTATCAGGAAGTATGCAACAATGAATTTCTTGAGTGTTGTCATCTCCATTCGATCCCGGATGACTATTCCATATATCAGATGACGGAAGTTAATAATAATCCCGGTCACAATTATTGAAACGAGTGGTTCATTTTCAAGAAGGAGGAGAACAGTGACGAATTGTGCTGATCCTGCAAATATTACGAAGCTCATGCTTGATATCAGAGGAAGTGAGTAACCGGTTGTTGCTCCAGCAAATCCAAATATTACTCCAAAAATTAGGATACTCGGTAGGAGCGGTAGCAATTTGTTAAGGGTGAATCTAACTGACTCCAAGATAATGTAGTGTTGTTCGTGTATGTATTGAACCATTCGGTTGCATAGGAGAAGGCAGATTTGTATAGGAGATACTTGATACATTGCTTTATATAGGTAGAATGACATTTACTGACTGTCAAGTCAATTGACCATCAGGTCATTTGACCACTGGGTCATATGGTTTACGGATCATTGTTCATGATCGCAAACCGTTTGTCTTAAGAGCTGGTACGGGAATGATGCAATATGTCTGAGAAGAGGAGTTTGTCAAGAGAAGAAGCAGATCGTAAACAGAGTTGTGAGACTAGGAAAAAGATTCTCAATTCTGCTGCTCAGGTCTTTATGCAGAAGGACTACCATACTGCAACAACCAAGGAGATCGCTGAGAAAGCCGGGGTTGCGAAAGGATCTGTCTTCAATCACTTCAAGAACAAGGAGGAATTGGTGTATCAGACGCTGAAGTTTATCTTTACCGAGATGTTCAATCCAATGTTTGAGGCTCTTGCTCAGCTTCCCCCCGATGAGGCTATTGAGGCGCTGATAGACTGGACATTTGATACCACAGAGAATTCAGGTGGTGTGGTGATGCTCATGCTTCAACTCTCTGTTGAGGTATACTACGGAAGGGATAAATCGGACGTCTCCATTGCTGTGTACAATGAGCTCGTGGAGTTACTCGAGAACTCAATAAGTTCTTCCTCTCCCCTATTCGAGGCTATGGGTTTCGAGGAACCACGCGCAGCTTCCCAACTCTTCTTCGCTCTTCTCGATGGTATTTCTGCCCATCAGCTTTTATTCAAGGAGACTCGAACAATAGAACAGACTCAAAAGATCAAGGACTTGATGAAACAACTATTTGTTAGGAGGAAAAGTAGGTGACTGAGGATACACTAATCAGATTAATAGATGTGAAACGAAAGTTTAAGCTAGGAGATCAAGAGGTTGATGCCCTTAGAGGTGTCACTGCTGATATCAGAAAGGGCGAATTTGTGGTTATACTGGGGCCGAGTGGTTCTGGAAAGACCACATTATTGAACCAGATAGGTGGGATAGATCACCCCACTTCTGGTGATGTCATTGTTGGATCTGAGACCATATCCAAGTACTCAGAGAAAGAGCTCACCAAGTACCGAAGAAGGAAAGTCGGATGGATTTTTCAGTTCCATAACCTCATCCCTTCACTGACTGCTGGTGAGAATGTCAAGCTCGCCTTGGAGATGGCTGAGATAAAGCAGGATCAAGACGAGATGACTCGTAAGGCGATGGAACTTGTGGGTCTCGGTGGTCTGGAGAACAGATTCCCAGCTCAGCTTTCTGGAGGACAGCAGCAGAGAGTCGCCATTGCCAGGGCCATAGTCAAGAATCCGGAGATAATTGTCGCTGACGAGGCCACGGGGAATCTTGACAAGACAACCGGAAAGCAGGTTATCGACGTTATGACTAGCATCTGCAAGGAGCAAGGTTCGACATTCTGCTTGGTCACCCACGATCCTAATCTCGCTCACTCCGCAGATAGGCTCTTCATAATCGACGATGGTATGCTCTATGAGAATGATCATGAGCGGATGGCGATGTACGGGCTAGCTTAGGAGGTCTGGATATGGGAATTCTATTCACAAAGATGAGAAGGGACATTTGGTACAATAAGGGACGATCCTTCTCAATCATCATGATCGTACTGATCGCAACCGCAATCTACGGCGGACTATTCCTATCGTGGATCAACATAACTAACACATACGACAAGCTCTCAGAGGACATGGTAACTCACGATGTGAGGTTCCAGATTTCAGGAGTAAACGAGTCGTCTTTAGATCTGGACTCTATTGATGGAATACGAGCTTGGGACTACCGGTTGATGATGTTCGCTGGGATAAAGATAGCCCATGTGGACGAGACATTTACTGGAGTACTATATGGAGTTGAGCAGGATAGGCAAATTAGGGTAGACGACGTCTATCTCCTGAATGGTTCAGATCTTAGAACTGGGACAGACAACTCGATCCTCTTTGCCACAAAATTCTTCCAGTATCACAATCTCAACCTCGGAGACAATGTCACCCTCCCAAATACATACCTTGGGGAGTACAACTTCTCAATCAAAGCAGAGGTGTTCTCTGCAGAGTTCAGCTATAATGTCAATCCGTTCAACGGACTACCAGACCTCAAGGGATTTCCAGTAGGGTGGGTACCATTGCATACACTTCAGGAACTCTTCGGTATGGTGGACATGGTCAATGAGGTCGTGGTGAGGTTCGATCCTGATGTGGTCAAGAGTGAGAAGACCTTCGACGCCAAGATCGAGGAGGTAAGGGATGAGTTGTTGAAGGTATCTCCGCAGGTGTCCTTTGTGAAATACGAGGACGAGGCGAACACAAAGATGAAGTCTGCAGATGTCGATTCTCTCGGTGACATAGCCAGAGTATTTGGAGGAGTAGTACTCCTGATTGCACTGTTTGCTGTCTATGACAATGTATCAAAGCTCATTGCCAACCAGCGTAATTATGTCGGGACAATGAGGGCATTGGGTGGAAGTAAGAAAAGAGTGACAATGCACTACACCTCAATAGCGAGTACTCTTGGTCTGTTCGGGGTGCTCCTTGGTATTCCTACTGGGTGGTGGATGTCCGAGCAGTTGGCAATAACGTATGTCTCTATACTAGGACTACCGTATGTCAACTCAGAACTGATTCTGACTGCTTTTACTGAGGCAGTTGGCATCAACTTCGCTCTCGTGGTTGTTATCGGATTTCTCGCCTCACTCTCCTCAGCTAGCATTGAACCGAGAGAGGCCATGAGCAGTATGTACATAACGGCATCGTACAAGAAGCGTTCACTTGTTGAGAAGATGCTGGAGACGCTCCCTACATTCAAGAAACCTACTTCAAAGATCCCTCTCCGTGGTCTGTTCCAGAAGAAAAGGAGAACATTGCTGACCATCCTTACCTACTCCATTAGCTTGGTTCTGATGATCTCCTCGTTCGCGATGGTCACAACATTCACCGTAGGGTTAGACAAGAATTTCGATAACTATGAGAAGTACGATCTACAGGTTGTATTCTCGACACCCCTCGACCCATCTCAGGTACAGTCTGTTGTCGATTCGGTTGAGGGGATTTCCTCCTACGAGCAATACATTACACGACAGGTCGAGGTTAAAGCCAATGGTAAGTCATTCTCAACACAGCTCTACGCTTACGAGATCAACTCAAATCTCCGGAAGCTTAAACTCAGGTTGTCAAGCAGTGGTGACGGAATAGTCTTGGGCTCTATTCTCGCCTCAGATCTAGATGTCTCAATGGATGACAATGTGGAGGTGTTCAACTCGACATTCAAGGTCTCGAATCTCGCGGATGAGATGCTCGGAGGGGGAGTTTACATGTCCATCCCGCAGGCGCAGGATCTGCTTGGTTACGGCAATAACATCTCTGGATACCTTGTGAAGATGGACGGGAGTATATCGGAGAAAGAGCTGAAAGACAACCTGCTCAAGTCAGGACTTCCCATCGGACTGATCCTCTCTTCCCAGGATGTAAAGGAAGGTATCAACGTCATGATGGAGGGATTCTTCGCTATGGTTGGGATAGTAATGCTCATCGGTATGACCATTGTTGCTTTATTCACCTTCAACACTGTAGTCTTGGATGCAATGAGCCGAGAGATGGAGTTCGTTAACCTCAGAGCGTTGGGTAGTAAGAGAAGAACATTGATGAAGATCATCCTGTCACAGTCTCTCTTCATTGTTATTTTCGGCTCACTTTTTGCTATACCCATAGGATATTATGTCAGCGACTTGGTGAACAAGTCACTGATGGATGGGTTGATGGTACTTGAGACGGTAGTAACGCCTGATACCTATCTCCTGTCAATTGTTTCTGCATTCATCGCATCCATGTTTGGGGTGATCGCTGCATATCGTTATGTGATCAAGATAGATCTAGTCGATGCTACCCGAAAGCGAGTCAATACATAGTTGAGAGAATATCGTTTCCTTTCTCAATAACACGTTCGACCAGATAGTCAAAATCGGAGTACTTCGATCTGTGATTGGTAATTGCAAGTCTGATTGCGAATATTCCATTTATGGTGGTATAGGATGGAGCTGCTTCCCCACTCTCATGGAGTCGCATGAGTATCTCCCTGTTCACCTCGTTCAACTTCTCCTCATCGATATCATCTGACTTGAACCTGAAGCAAACAACATTGAGCTTTACAGGTGCAAGGATCTCCAGATCCTTCTCTTCTTGCACTCTCTTCTGGAGATATCTCGCCTGATCCATGTTCTGGGTAACGAGAGTATCGTACTTTTCAGTTCCGTTCTCCTTGAGCATGAACCAAATTTTCAGTGCGTAGAATGGTCGTGACAGCTGAATTCCATATTCAGTCGGCCACCTTCCTCCAGAACCCAGACCCCGTTGGATCTCTGTGAGATAGGACGGACGTAATGAAAAGCTCTGCCTGTGCAGGTTCTCTGATTTGACAAGAGCACACCCCACTGTGTAAGGAACATACATCCACTTGTGGAAGTCAAAAGCGAGGGAGTCCGAGAGGGCTATTCCCTCAACTAATGATCGGTATTTACTGGAGAGCGAGGCAATTGCACCGAATGCACCGTCGATGTGGAACCAGAGGTCGTATTTATCGCATATCTGTCTAATCCCTTGCAAGTCGTCGACTGCTCCTGTATCAACTGAACCCACATTGCCAATGATGGCACAAGGTAGGAAACCCTTATCGATGTCCTCCTTGATAGCCTGCTCCAATGCATCGAGATCGATCTCGAAATTGGAGTCGGTTCTGATAAGCCTGTAGTTCTTCCTTCCAATTCCTAGAATTTCCAGAGCCTTCTGAACTGAGCTGTGTGTAGAGGTGGAGGCGTAGAAACGCATATTCTTGGTATTCTGGATACCTTCTTCCCTCACATCAAATCCTGCTTTGACATTGCGCGCAACCGTGAGGGCGACGAGGTTTGCCTCGGAGCATCCAGAGGTAAGAACGCCGCTGGCCCCCTCCCCGTAACTCATGATCTGCTTACTCCAGTCAATTACTTGATCCTCTACGTACTTGGGCATGTGCTCCCTCCCACCTGTGTTGGAGTTCATTGCCGCGGACAGCATCTCTGCGAGCATCCCGAATGGACTTCCCGTACCATTGACCCATCCCCAGAATCTCGGATGGATATTCCCTGGTGGATATGGTAAGATATTTTCCTTGAATTGCTGATAAATGTCCTCCCTCTTCTCTCCTTTGCGCGGAAGGGGTTCCCTGATCTTCTCCTTAAGTTCATGGGAGATGGGTTGCCAGACAGGACGCTCTCTGACGTCCCTGAGGTAGTCAATCATGTCATCGAGCATTCTGTGTCCAAGTTCTCTGAGGTCTTCCCAGTTATCAGGATCTAAGGTGTACTCATCCATCCGAAACATATGAATGCAGGAGGCGCACTAGATTAAATTTTCTAAACCTCTAGCTTACTTGGATATATCCGTGATATCCTTCAAAGAGTCGAAAAGGACGCCTAAGATACCCATCTCGTCTTCCGAAATGTAGTCATCAAATTCTGCTGCGGAGAGCGCGTCGTCCTCGATCTTGTCGATTATATTCTCCAGAATCCCCGACTTAATGTTCTCGTCTGAGGAACTGTCAACTACCTGTTTCAGGAGTTCGATGGAAATCTTAGTTTTCGCTAAGATGTTTTTCTCGTCTTCAGAGACGACTCCATCTGCCATGACGACTTGCCAAACTCGTTCATTCAAGCGATTGAGTTTCTCCACGATGGATTTCTTAGGCATAAAATACTTAGATGTTTATCGAATTTAAGGATTATGAAGGTTATTTGTCTAATTCGAAGGTGAAACCGTTTTTGACTTGCTTGATCAATTCAGGAACGACATTTTTGTAGTCATCGACGATACCGTAGTCGGCGACTTGGAAGATCTTGGCGTTAGGATCAATGTTGATTGCCACTACCTTCTTGGAATTCTGCATTCCCATAAGGTGTTGCACTGCACCAGAGATGCCAATAGCAAAGTAGATCTCGGGGCGGACTGTCTTTCCAGTCTGCCCTACTTGGTGATCAGAGGATATAAGCCCTGCGTTAACCGCGGCCCTCGACGCACCCAGTTCTGCGACCTGTCCGTTTGCCCGGATTGCATCCACGAGCTCTTGAAGCATCTCGAAGCCCTCCCTTCCAAGGTCTTTCCCACCGGAGATAATGATGTCGGCCTTCTCGAGCTCAACTCGGGAACCACCCTTCTGAACTTCAACAACCTCTTGGATCCAGTCTTCCTCTACCCACTTTGGTTCGAACTTAACTACCTCACCTGTCCTTGAGCTGTCTGGTTGGAGCTTAGCAAATACACCTGGTCTTACTGTTGATGACTGGGGATAGTTCCAAGGACCAATGATGGTTGCAAGTTTTGACTCCCCAAATGACGGACGCATCATCTTGAAGGCATGCATAAACCTCTGACCCTTCTTCCTGTTGACGTACATACCGATGTCAAGCTGTGTGCAGTCTGCGGAGAGGCCGACATGAAGCCGGGCTGCACACCTTGGTGCTAGGTCTCTACCAATTGCAGAAGCAGTGTAGATCATGATTTCGGGTTTGATCTCCCGAATTGCGTCAACAATTGCCCTCACGTATGGGAGTGTCCTGTACTCAAGCAACCTGTCATCGGAAATAACGTACACCCTATCCGCCCCGTGCTCGATCAGTGTCTGTGCATGCTTCTCGGCGTCCTTCCCGATGACGATCGAGGTCACAGTCTTATCTTCCAATTTCTCGGAAAGCCTCCTCGCCTCTCCTAGAATCTCTAATGCAGCAGGGTGAAGATTCTCACCATCTGTCTGGGCCCATGTAGCTATTCCACTTGCTCCGTCTCTTAGGTCTACTTCTGGAACCGCCATGTCCCTTTCTAGTTTTGCTTTCTCTCTATCTGTACTCATGACGACTCCTCCTTTCGATTAACCGCTTCCAGAAGCTTTCCAACTCTCTCAGTGGCTGATCCCTCATTGAATAATTCAACGGGTGGTCTGTCAATCACGACATTCAGGACCCTTGAAACTATAGTGGGTGACCCTGCCACTCCGACTTCTTCCTTGGTCAGACCGATTTGTTCGACGCTGTAGACTGTGATGTTGTCCTCAGAAGTCCTGAGAGCTGCACCGAGACTTGGACCCCTAGGTGTATTGGCCGCGGTGTGAATCGACAGCATAACAGGTAATGGGGTGATGAATGTCTCCCATCCTCCCTCTACAAATCTCCTGACCTTTAAGTTCTCACCCTCAAGTTCGATCTTGTCGACGTAAGTGACCTGCTGGAACCCGAGGTGCTCCGCGACCTGTGGGCCTACATGAGCGGTGTCTCCGTCAATGGTCTGCAGACCTGCGAAGATGATGTCTGTATCTGGGAGATACTTCTTGATCGTAGAGGAGAGTGCGAGCGCTGTTGCCCATGTATCCGAACCTGCGAGTAGCCTGTCCGACACGAGTATTGACTTGTCAGCCCCCTTCCTCATAGCTTCAATAAGTGACTGCTTGGCATTTGGTGGTCCCATCGAGACTACGGTGATTACACCCCCTACCTTCTCCCGAAGCTTCAGTGCCTCTTCGAGTGCAGCATTGCAATATGGGTTGATCATGCTCTTTCCCGATCGATCCATCATCCCGTCAGCTTTGGTCTTCATTGCCTTGGGGACTGGAACCTGTTTCAGGAGCACGACTATGTTTAAATCTTTCAATGACATGGTATTGCCTCTTTCCGAAAGAGTCAGCCACGGCCGCTAGGGCCAGTAACTATTATATGTCGATGAAACACCTATTCAATTAAAATGATTCGAATGAGAGCTAATTATATCCAACTTTACGATCAGAAGATGCTATTAATTCTAAGACACCACACATATTCGAATGTGTGAGAAATTCTTCTATTCTTTCCCTTCAGATGAAGTCAGAGCTCCCATCGACAGGATGAATCTCCGTTTTCCCATCTCGAATATTTCCTCGGAATGACTCACCACGATCAATGTGTAGCCCTCGTGCCACAACGTTGTCAGAATATCCTTTATCTCCTCAATGTGCTTTAAATCGAGATTTGCAGTCGGCTCATCTAGGAGTAGAATACCTCTCTCTTGATAAACTGTTGCTCTGGCTAGATTCGCCCGAATCTTCTCCCCTCCGGAGATCTCATCGAAGTAGCTTGCTTCTATCTTCTTAAGATTCAGTGATTCAAGCACACGATCCACCATATCTTGACTCACTGCTACCTCTTCCAAATTTTCCTTGACTGTTAAGTGGCGATGTAAACTTGGCTCTTGAGTGACATATGTCAACCTGTCTAGAATCTCGGGCTGGCTATATGACACTGGTAGATCCGGAAAATAATTCGCAATTACCTTGAGGAGAGTTGTCTTTCCAGAACCACTCGGTCCACTTATTGTTATCCAGTCGTTCTCAAAAATGACCAAGTTAGTGTTCTTTAGAACAGATCTTGTGACTCCTGATCTTACTTGATACTCGACGTCTACACCTTGAAGCCGGATGATCTCGTTCATTGATTCCTCTCCTCCTTTATTGGATATATCCTGAGATGATCCTCTTCCAACCTAATCTCAACCATTTCTCCTATTTCCAATTTCTCAATTACAAATCTAGGGAGATGGATTGCTCCTTTACTGTCAACAGGAACCTCGTGATAGATACCTTGTACCAATTCTTTGACATTTGATTTACTAATTTGCCCCTTCAGTATTCGGTCGAAACGACCGTGATTGATACCAATAATAACGTCTGCATATTGTGAGATTTCAGGATCATGGCTTGTGTAAATAAGGGTAATATTGTTCTCCCTACATTTCTGGATAATCTTCTCGATCACTACATGCTTGTTGATTTCATCTAAGGCACTGGTGGGTTCATCGAGGATAAGCAATTCAATGTTTTTTGCCATGGCAATTCCAAGGCAGACCATCTGCTTCTCACCACCAGAAAGGTACTGCACCTTTGTGTCTAGCAATTTCTCAATACCCAAATCAGAGGTATATTTTCTGAGAACATCTTGATCGATGGAATCTGATAATATCTCGAATATCTCATAGTTCTCATTGACTGTCAGGTCGTACTGGAGGTTTTCTCTCATGTTCTGATGAATGTAGTGCACCTTTGATCTCCAGTATTCTTGTAGCTCTTGCATGGGGAGCATGTGGATGGGGATATTATTGATAAGTACCGACCCAGTTGTTGGTTCCATCCTTGAGGCCAGTATGTTCAGCAGTGTGGTCTTACCGGATCCACTCTCTCCTGTAATGGCGACTACATCTCCCTCTCTGACCTTTAGCGTGATATTGCTCAATGCCTGTACATTTTCCTCTAACCTACCATTCGGTCCAAGATAAATCTTGGTAAGATCGATCAGCTCAATCATCTCTTATCATCTCCTTATTCTGTCTTCTGAATCCCATATACATGGACAATGTAGAGATCAGAATCATAACCCCAAATTCAATAAAAACCCTCGTGAAATCAATCCCCAAATATCTTCTTGATGAGAGAAGTAGGAACCGGAATGCATTGCTAAAAGAGAATGAGAGTATGAGATTCATTGCAGTTGTCAGGACAACATAGTTGACCATTATGAGCAGTAATGCTCTAGAAACAGATTTCTTTAGCACTAAGTTGTTCTGTAGTGAGTTCCTCATCAGATCCAAAGCCTCTTCAGAAGCGAATGTGTAAAGTTGGTATAGTGATAACAATCCGACTGGTATGATCGAAGAGATGAGCAAGAATTGAGTCTGTAGCAGTGGGTACAAGATCGAAGAGGCATCAGTCAACTTTTCGGGTGGAGGAATTGAATATATCGAAATTTCCGAGTTGTACCCTATCTCAACTTCAATAGCATTGACGGTTTCCCTTGTACGTCTTATGTCCTGTAGATTAAGTGTCAAGATGGTTTTCTTCAGAAAGCTAGATTTTAACTCGATGATCCTGTTCGCAAGTACCATGCTTATCAAACCAGTGATCCTGATACTCTCTTCATCATTGACTCGATCTGGAACATTCAGACCATCCAATTGCTGTGTTATCCAGTAGGAACCCCACACGTCTTCTGGGTCTTGATCCCTTACTCGTACCATGTCCAGTTCTTCAGTAAAGAAGTTCTTCCCAAAAACAGATGGGTTCCTGGGATTAAGACTTCCCTCAGAAATGATCTGATCCGTGTATATCGAGTTCTCGAATAGTTGAATATCATTTTCTCCAAACCCATCAAGTTCTTCATCTAAGTTCCAATTTGGTGTGGAGAACGATCTCAATTCACTCATGTTGTATGCAATCAATGTGACTCTTACTTCAGTGCCAAATTCCTCAGATAGAACGTAGTCGGTAAATTCTATCACAGCTATTGTCATCAAGGATTCGACATTATCCAAAACGGAGAGGTTTCCTTTCTGTCCATCCAAGAAATCTGGGGCGTTGTTGGCAAAATCAATTGCCATGTCTCCCCCTAGATCTCCTCTAATCTCAATGACATGGATTTGCTGAACTGAACTTGTCAGGAGTAGTAGGCTTAGGAGAATAGCTCCTACAGAGATAGCTATCGAAATTGCCCCCATCTTCAGCGATATATGATTGATGTACTTTAGAGACAGTAGAGTTTTCCTGTATCTATGACCTGGAAAACGTTGAACTACCGTGATAACAATATTTACAATCTTCCTGTATGCATCTCCTAACGCTATTGTCACGAACAAAATCAACAGAATAGGTTCTAGAAAGATAAATGCATCTGTATTTAGAAAACCAAGACCTCCATTCGGTATCTTATCAACCACCATATTCAGGACGATAACAGCGACTAGAAGAATGATCACAAATTTCTGAGCTAAAGCAAGGGGTCGATTCATCCTATATCTGTAATTCTCAGTTTGCTTATTTCCTGCGAAGGAGAATACGATAGAAACCAGTCCGATGTAGACAAAATACAGGGATAATACATAGGATAGCTGAGGGATCAAGTTATTGAAAGATAGCCCAAGCATGAATAGAAGCAGGATACCTGGGACATGTATAATATACGTCTCGAAGAGGTCAGCACTATCCTCAAGCGGTTTTACGTCGTATCCGTCCGAACTATAAAACTCAAAAATTTCCTCCTTCCGCGAGGCATATGCCATCCAATTTCTGAACAGAGAAAGCCCAAGTATTAGGTAAACAATTGAAGTTAGATACGAAATCAATGTATCGTACCTCGTCTTCAAATCCTTCTGAAGTGTATAGAGTCTATGTATCTCAGACTTTATGATCTCGAATCCCAGTGAGGATAGGTCTTTTGTCAGATATATTTCCATTCCTCGATCCATGTCCCCGTAGAGGTTATCTGAAGAAAAATACATTACTGATGCCAGGCTAAGACTGCTAAAATAGTCGCCTACTGGTATAGAGGCTGGTTTGAGGATGCTTTCGAGATAAGTAGGTGAGACCAAGATCAATTTCTTCGTACTTATCCCAATACTGGTTGTTATATCCAGTAGATTTCCAATACTTGAAGGTTGAAGAAGTTTCACCTTAGCAACTACGTCTCGGGTATTCGACGACTTACTTGAGGTGAGGTTAATTTGATCAGTGTCAAGATTACCCAATTGGAAGTAGTCATATTCACCGAAAATGGTCTTATTGACCTCAAACGCGAACAAACCGTCATCTATGTTCAATCCATCTGGAAATTCAAGTAAACTCCTCACGAAATCTGTCAGTATGATCATGTCAAAACTATCGCTTCCATACAAGAGCTCATTATCCGTATTCTCCAAAGTGGTCGGATACTTGAGCTTCCAACTAATCAGCGCATTTAGATAGTAAATCTGATCGAAAGTGTACTTGATTTCGAATCTATCTTCTGTTTCTTGGAGTTGTATCGAATAGTTAGTTGGCATGTACTTCTTCAATTCTCCGTAATTTTGGACACCAATTCCCTCAGGGTTGGACAGGAGCTGTTTCCTGATCAAGATGTGTCCTGAATCAAAATTCTCTCTATCATACTGTTCAGCGAAGTAAGTCGAGGTCTGAAGTGATGCATACTGCAGTTGAGTCAGTACCAAGATTATAATCAGGTACTGTATGACTAGGAGAATGGATTTCTTGAAGTTGATTTTTAGGTATAGATGAAGTAATTTCTTCTTATTCTTATGACGTAATATCGCTATGATTAAGCCAGCTAACGCTAAGATAGATATAGTGAATAATATCCAGTAACGATTAAATAGAACTAGTATTGACAAAATAAAATATAATATACTCTTCTGAACTAACTTAGCATCCACATCGCATTACCCTAACCTTCCATATTTTATATTTGTGATGAATAAGGTACAGAAATTGAAATATAAAATTAAATGATGCAAGAGTTGTATTAAATGTGATTTGGTAATATATTACGTATAGTAGGGTAAATTATAAATCTTATTGAATTTTTAGTGACAAGATGATTTCATCTTATCGAGTTGTCTATCGTACAACACTTCTCATTCTTCTAATCTCAGTTGTTCAAGTCAATGCAGCTCCAATTTCTTATGAGACCAACCAGTCTCACTTTATAGGTGATTGGGGTGTGGCTGGAAACGGAGAGGGTCTATTGGACGGAGTATCGCACCTATATAGTACTGATAACGAGCTTGTCATTACCGATTCTGGAAATTCTAGGGTTCTAACTTATGATTTGGATGACTGGAACCTCGTCTCGACTATAGATGCTTTCTCTATCAACTCTTCTACTTATGTGGTGAGTGAGATTTATCAGACGATCAGAACTGAAGAGGATTTATTCTATTCAGTCATTGATGGCAATAAAGTCATATCATATACCCAGTCTGGTGAAATTCAGCAGGAAATTCTGATCCCAGTTTGGGAGTTTGGATCCAGTGAGGAGATAAGTATTGCAGTTGATAGATCCACAGCACCAGACACTATTCTCCTCTCTTTTGTATGGGCGAATAGGACATACGAAGGGCCTCAAATCTTTGTCTATGACCAGACTCTTAATCAGATTGATTTGAATGCAGTGGCCAATGTCTCATCAAGTACCCTGCAGTTTAGTTACTCTGAAGCAGGTCTCCCCCAATATCTCACGGTCAACACAGACAACTCTGATAAAGATTCTACTGAGATAATAACTTTATCAGCACTTGGTGAGAATAATTATGGGATAATCAACAGAACTGTGACTTCGCTTGGCTCCTATTTTGCAATATCTGCCGATTCCTTTGTATTCTTTAAGCGTGGATATTGGTTCTCAGGTAGCTCCAACGAAATCTATGATGACAATTTCAATCTTGCAGGAACACTGGATGAGTTCGGGAATTTCGGAACCTTTCCACCTGTAAACTCAATGATATTTCTCCCCTCGACAAATGAGGTGATATTTGCGTCTGCTGAAAAGAATGTGGTCGCTTCAATCCAGTTCGGAGAGATCGACATCCCCACGACATCATCATTGTCTACCTCAACCTCCGTTCCATTTTATCAATTGATTTTCGGTGGGAGAGCATTCGAAATGATAACCGCAATTCTTGTACTGGCTCTGGTAATAGGAATCGGAATTGTGACTTACCTGAAGAGGCGTAAACCAGACAATAAATAATTTATCTTTGGATTTAGACAAGCAGCTATACCTCAACAGGTAAACTTGACCTCAACAATCTTCACTATTGTTGCATAATTGTATTCGAGATTTAATTTCTAAAGACGTAGAATACAATTCTCAGTTCTTCACACAATTCTGTACTGTGTGCTCAGAACTATCCTTTCTGTTGAATAAATACAAAAATCAATGAATATGGGAGTTTCAGAAAATCTTGAAATGATAATTTAGATAAGTCTCAAAGAAATAGAAGAAGGGTTTTCCTCCCCCCTTAAAGATTTTATTCCTTCTTCTTTATGACCAATGTTCCCAGACTGATGGTACTTGCGAGAGCGATGTAAATCCACTGTGGTACATTCTGCACCTGGTTGGATACCACGGTCGTCTCCTCAACCACATTCTGCGGGGCAAGTAGCTCTAGGGCCAAAGCATTTTCTTGAGAGCTCACAATCCAGACGAAACCATCACGAGATGTGACGATCAGGTCATCGACATTGTCATCGTCAAGATCTCCCTTGACGATGTCTTGGATTATATCGAAATCAAGGTCAATACTTGCCTTGGCGTTGAGCGGACCGCTGAAGTCAAATGAGTCATAGCAGCCTACACTAGTGGCAGAAGTCACCATGTAGAATGACGACGTTCCACAGAAGTTCCCAAACTCGATATACTTCCGAGCGTAGGGGACTGCGAGCGAGTCGAATACTCCCATCTGCTTCAGGGTAAAGCTTGTGGTGATCTCCTGTGAGTAGAGATCTCCTCTACGCCCAACTCCTATCAAGAACTCTCTACCCGTAGAATCAATGACATTGAAGATCTCACGAGTAAACCCTGGAAGTTCACTGATACCAAGAGCACCCTGAGTTGCCCAAGCGAATCCAGTACCAGTCCATTCAAACCCTAGGATCAGCGACGGGAAGGTGCTGAGATCGAAGGGAAGTCCTGGAATGTTGTAAACGCTGTAGTCAATGGTGAAGTACAGGACTTTTCCAGTGCTGAAGAGCAGGTTAGTAATCGGGAAGAATGGCATGATCCCATCATTCGGATTAATGAATGAGGGCGCGTAGAACCTATTCATCCCTAGATTACTGAATATGGTCAAGTTTCCAACAAACTGGTTGAACTTCGCTCTGCTGAAAGTGACAAGTTCCTTCTGACCGTCACTGTCAAGATCAGTCACAATGAAGGATGGTTTCACGAAACCAGATTGCCGTGTGAACGCCTTTGGTCCGTCTTGGAAGTTCCCAGCGTTAAACCAACCGTATTCAATGTACCACGATCCTCCAACGGAGACTGTTCTGCTGTACACAACATCGTTCAGACCGTCATTGTCCCAATCCGTGACCTCCATCACCAGATTATTCCATGTGTTGAAGTCACCGGGGGAATAGTCCCATTTATCCATAATAGCTCCTGTGTAGATATCGAAAGACAGAAGGACATATTCGTATGGAACCACTAACCGCACAGATCCACCGAAATCAGCGATGAATGCGCCACCCATGTACCTTCCGAAGTCTAGATCGTTTTGAGACCAGACTGCTTTATTGTACCCGGGCTCATTCTCCAGCAAGAATGTGTCTGCACCTCCCGCGAAGTAATCATCTACGACGAAAATGTCATCGATACCATCCTGTGTCGGATCTTCTTTTGCAAAGGCGTCGAAGAGGAAGTACTCCGTCCTCCTTGTGAATTCAGTTCCGAGTTGGATGAATGGGTTGATCTTGTTGTTGACATCTGTCGGTTTTGTGGGCTCCGGTACTCCCTCAAATAGTTTGAAGAAGGAGACATTGCCTGACCAGTCTGCAGCATAGATCGTGGGGATCTGCTGTGGACCGTCATTAGCCACTGTTGCAAACAGACCAGAGTCAACCAAAGCAGTTGCGATAGGTAATCCACTCTCCGCATCTACTACGGATACATAGCTGGGTTCACTGTCCCAGAAAGTTCCTGCGTAGATAGTGAATACTTGTCTTTCCTCACCACCAATGCTTAGTGTGGTGTGTCTTAGACCTGCAGATGTGACAAAACGATTTCCGATGTTCAGATCAAATTTGTAGAGTGTATTTCCAGATCGGCCGTCAAGGGCTATATATTCGGGCTTATCTGAAGAGAATGGTGTGATGAATATATCCGTGACATTGTCTCCATTCACATCAACCATTCCTCTCTGCCGTTCATAACCACTGATAAATGAGCCAAATTCAGTGAGAGTTCTATTCCACAGCTGGCCTCCTTTGTAAGGACTAACGGCTATAGCATAAGGAGATCCGTATATGAACAGATCGAGCATCTCATCACCATCAAAGTATCCTTTTTGGAGCGTGTGAGTTGCTAACCCATAGTAGGAAATATTCTCTACAGTCGACCACATAATCGATCCATCTGATGGATTGACAATGGATACATTCCCTGAGCCTGATACAAACGCTATTGATGTCATATTCTCTTCTAGGAAGTTTCCAATGACTGCATCTCCTATTGCATCATATGTTTCCGTTGCCGTATATACAATTTCATCCAGAAGGATTGTTAGATCGGATGCTTTGAACACGGTCATGCGGCCTCCCTCACTTATAGCAACTGCATCCATGAAGCCATCGCCATCTACATCATCCAGGTCTGTGACTAATATCGCAAACGAGAATGTTCTTGATGCCAGAAGTGATCCAGTTGTGATATCAAGATTATAGATGGTATCATTTGCATATACCAGATAATAGGTGCTACCGTTGTCCTCAACAATTTCACCAGTTGGCCTATAAGGGAATACAATCTGGCTATTAACTGGGTTATCAAATTGCCAGATTACTCCTTTGGTCACACCATCTACCGCATAGACGTTACCGTAGATCGAAGATGTGACGACATCAAGAATACCATCTCCATTTATGTCGTAAGTATCTACACTGTTTAGAGAATCAGTGCTATTCAGGCTCGCCATAGTGCCGCTACCTGGTCTCATAAATGGTGCAGTTGCTGGATTGACGTCAACTACCTCGTATGAGTGAACGATACCTCTATCCGACTCCACGAATAGCTCGGGTGCTCCGTTGCCGTTAGCATCGGATATCGCCACGCTGGTGATGTCACGTTCGTAGTCTGGACTTGTCCACTTCTGTTTGTAGTTGATCTCAGTAGCGGTGTTACTCTCAAACTCGAAGAGATGAGCATTCTTACCACTAGCAACGAGTATCTCTTGCCTGTAGTCACCGTCGGAGTCTCCAACAGCTATGTCAGTGACCTTTCCAACATCGTACCAACTCCAGTTGCTCCATGGATTGAAAGCATTTGCTAAGAAGTTCAACTCGAGGTTACATGTCTGGAGTGAGCTTGCTATTTGGCTTGACTTCTCTGCGAAATGGTTCTGACCGACATTGCACAGTGAGTACTTAATCGGACTTTCCAGTTGGATCTTGACAGAATATGTCATGGTGAATCCTCGGTTCATTCCGGGTACAAGGACGGGTGATTGGGGCTTGAATCCCCTAAGGAAATATCCTCCAAAGGATGTCCCTACCCTGTACGTCTCACCAGATGGTGACGGGAATGCCTTCCAGATCTCCAGATCAAATCCAAGTGGATGCGACATGTCGTAGGGGCCGTTCCACTCCCTTCCGCCAGTGTTCGACCAGACCGCGAAGAGTCCTCCATATGCCCTGAGTGTAGGTTGCTCAAAGGTGATGAGCAAGTTGTCCGTATCCCTCTCTCTGATAAGTGAAGGATAGTACGCTCCGATACCCGAGGCGAAAGTTCTCTGTGGCCTCTCGAACTCCAATTTTGAGGTGGTTGAGTTGAAGAACCCGTTGGCATAGAAGATGTCTGTATCGAGAGACAGTCTCTCAGCGTTGATATATCCAGACATGGCCATCCCAAATCTATAGGCTCCATCCTCATAGGCGAAGTACTCCATGTCAAGGTCGTAGATAGAGTAGTTTCCGGGGTCTGTTGCATTGTTATCTGCCCAGAACATGTCCAGTCCGCTACTTGATACTAATCCTGCAGTTGTGATCTTGTACGTCTGGATCCATGCACTATTACCCCATGTAAACGCTGCCCAGATACTCGATGATGAGGTCGGATCATTGGCAATGCTTACGACTTTTGGATTCGGTTCATTCAGTCCATAGGTTTGTCCAGAAGCTGTGAAGGAATACTCCATGGTCCATGATGTGGATTTTATAGGGAGTCTCCAGAACTGGAATCCTGAATACGATTCCGTTGGTGTGTTGTATCTGAGGGTAATTGCCAGCCAGATACTTCCATCGGCGGTCTCAGCCATGGATAGCTTGTCCACACTGTAGTAGTAGGTACTTCCATCCACGTTAAGATCGAGCCCAGGTAAGTTCCTCCAAGTGTTTCCATCATCCTGTGAGCTTGCGAATGACACCTTGTTGTACCGGTTGGTCACTATTGTTCCACCTTGATCCCAGTTGGCATAAGCCATGAAGATGGTATTGTTTGGACCAAAACCGTCTGCAATTGGTCTACTGTCAAGTCTGATGACATCCTTGAATCTCGATACTATCCTGAAGCCATTTGCACTAGCAGGTGGCGTAAAGTAAGATCTTCTTGGAAGCATGTAGTGAGGGCTACTGGTTATAACATCCCGCAATACTGCAGTATCGGTGTCCGTGAACTCGTAAATGTCCACTCCGTAGCTATGCCCGATGACAAGCTCGAAGAGTTCATCGTAGTCCGCGTCCATAACCGCAAGGTCATTGATCGGGTTGTACTCTACAGTGTCCGCGAACATTTCACTATCGAAACCAGATACGAATGCAGAACCGTCCCATTCTAGACCGGTGATGAAACCGCTCCATATAGGTCTGGCACTTGATGTATCTGTTCCTGCATAGATCAGATCCAACCTGCCATCCCTGTCAAAGTCATCGACGATAATCGTGCTAATGATATAGTCAGGGTTAAGGATGAAGTTCCCTGGGACGTCGTACTTACCTTTTAGGTCGTAGGTGTCACCGAAAAAGATCTCCTCAGCAGTGAACAGGCTTGACGTGAAGGGATCTATACCATTCATACTGTACTCATAGGCATAGGGTGCGGTATCAACTTCTAAGACGAGAAGGGCGTTTGTAACTGCTACAATCAGCTCCATCTTTCCGTTCCTCGTGATGTCATTACCCCATGTAAGAGCTGTAATGACTATGTCCTCTTGGGTCATCTGAGTAAGTGCTCTGGAATCGTAGAGGTCGAATATTCTGATCAACTGGTAGGTGTCATCCCTGATCCTGTTGACTGATGTCCTGACACTCTCGAAGATGTAAATCTGGCTTCCAGTTGCAACCACGAACTCATTCTGTCCGTTCTGATTCAGATCAAATCCTGCGATGAGGTACTGTGCGTGTTCGAACACCGTTCTATAGAAGGTACCAGAAATACCACCAAACTGCTCATACGCGTAGGGACTCTTATCTGTCAGTGTCGTCCTGTTGAGGTCGAAAGTCTTGTATGCACGCTTGAAGGTGTTGTTGTTGAGATGCTCGAAGACGTAGGCGTTGTTGTTAAAATCACCTACGATTATCTCGTTCTTCCCGTCACCATCAAGGTCAGCGGAGTCCATCGACATAGTCCAACCGTTTAGCTCCTGTTCATTACTCCAAGTCTCAAAGATATGATACCCGTAGTTTACCTTCCTGTCCAGACCCGTCTGACCATTGTTGAACAGATTAATGTCCAACCTCTTGGCCTCGGGGTAGGTTGCAGCTAATAGGGATGTTCTCGCGTTGTAGTCCGCGTAGAACCCTCGGAGTATTCCTTGGTAGAAGTCAGTGCCATCGTTCGTCTTGAACATGTACATGACATCTGGAAGATCCGTCTTGTACAGAGGGTGGTATCCAAGTTTAGGATCAAATATCACTCCATCTGGGAAGCTGTAGGTGTTGAAACTTAGAACCGGTTCGGTCCAACGCTCGTTCTGGAAGTTAGAACCAATTTGGTTGTTGTTCATCGCCTTCTTCTGCTCAACCCACTTGGGCTCTTCGGAAGTACCCTGATTCTCCCAGTAGGTGACACCAAACGTCTTCTTGTCAATACCAAAAATATCTACTTGGTACCTCGCAAATCCGAGGATGAGATCGAAGTCTCCGTCGTTGTCGAAATCAATTGGTTGAGCATTCGTCCACTTCCTTCCTTTGGAATCTTCATTGATCTCCTTGAAGTAATCGCTTTTGTACACAAAATTGTACTGGCTGAACTCTGTGTTAATCGCAGCCTGAAAATTGACATACTTCAGTTCTTGTTTAGGAGGTGTGTAGACTATCTTTGATTGATCTATGCCCAAATAGTTCTTGAAGTCATCTGCTGGGTTCACCCAATTCTCAGGTTCTACCTTCTCAGTATTTTGCGAAAGCACGGTCTCAAGGAGGTGTACTTTCCCGTTAGTCATGACTAAATCTTGATACTCGCTGCCGATGAAGTCCGCACTGGATACTTTAGGTGCCCATGAGGACTCCCTGAAGACTCCATCCATCACTCCTGTGAGTTCCATATTCGTCAGAGACTGAATCCCAGAGGTTAAGTTGACGAGTGGAGAGAAATATGCACATTCAGGGAAGCTGAACCCTTCACAATTCGATGCAACAGCACCATAGTCACTTGGTGATTGGGTTAAGTACCAGACTGAAATATCATTGATGTACGGAGTGACTGAGATTGAGCCAGTATCATATGCAGCAACATATCCGTCCCAGCTACCTACAAATAACCAATATCCATTGAGAACTGGATCGATGTAGGTATTGACACCTGCCTGTACACCATCCTTAGTGAACTCGCTGGCGAACCTTGTCTCAATTGGGATCAAAGACGCTGTGAAGTAATCTACACCTTGTGATCTCTTTATTGACATAAAGGTCTGAAGTGATATGGAGTCGGATACACCAAACAGCATATTTGTGAGATCTGGATCGTAGACTGGTGCAGTGTAGGGGGAATCCTGTTTGTAGACAAACATGTTTCCATATGAGCTGCTGACGATGAACTCTGTACTCCTTTCGTTCCTATAGTTATAGAAGTTCTCAGCAGTGTATGACATCATCATACCACCATCTGGAAGAGTAGCAGAACTTAGATCCAGGGTGAATGTCTGCGATCCGTAGTCCATCCACGCAGGGAACCTTGTCTTCTGTCTAACCATTTCTAGGTCGAAGACATTGGTTCCAAGTTTGTACCTCTCTGCTGTCCAGCTATCCCACATGATCTCGTAGGTACTTGTGGTTGTATTCCATCCAACAGCAAGGATTGATCCGTCAATTGTTGCGATGAAACCTACAGTTGTAGGATTGCTGTCTCCCTCAAAGATGAGAGGTCCAACCTCAACTGAGAGGGCATCATAGATCGGATTGTTGATGTATGGTGTGTAGATGTAGTCCACCTTCATCTCTCCTTGAGTGAGGTTCAGCTTGAGGTACCTGTAAAACAGCGAGGACATCACTGCCAGTGTAGGATCGACCTCAATCTCGAACGACTTTGTGAGGGAATTGTAACTCACGTATGTGGCGTTTACATCGTACCATTCATCACCATCGGCAGAAATGGACACGCTGAGCTTAGCATTGGTAGCACTGGTTGTCGCTACCTGTAGATCCCAGAGTGAAGGAACACCATTTCCAGCTCCTTCCTCGTCATTCCCCATATCATAGATTGCCCATGCATCACTGTTTGTAGCATCGAATACAGTTACATTACCATCGGGCTTCATAACAGAGGCACTCGTGTAGGGGTAGACCATGAAGTTGGTCACACTGTAGTTCAGTGGTTCACCATATTTCCCTGATACTGTGTTGTTGTTATACCACACATTAGGATTAGAGACCAGTGTGCCATTGAACAGTGAACTGGAATTGAGCATAGCATCCGCATAGTAATCCAGTGGGTAGATCTCCTTAGGATTAGACTCCCACGGCTCGAATGGTCTTTGGAGCCTGTAGTGAGCAATCTCACCTCCAACTTCATCGAGGACAAATGCGCCTGTACCTTGGACTGCGATAACCAGTTCAATTTGGCCATCTCCATCTATGTCACCTCCACTCATATCGGAGATGTCTCTCTGTATGAGATTTCCATTTGACCAGATAGACCTGTAGCTGTTATCCTGAGCAATTGGGTAGGGATACCCATTGATCCAGAGGTTTGTCCCATTGTTTTCAAGAAGCTGAATCTCTCCGCTTCTCATTCCAACAGCGACCTCTTTCAGACCGTTGTACTCAAGATCAGTAATGGCCAGAGCAGTTACTTGTGAAGGCATCTTATAGGAGAAGACCTCCTTGAACTCAATCCAGTGATCCTCACCGAATGGGTAACTTCCGTGTGTATCGTACTCGTACCATCTGACTGTATCGCCTGTTCCGACGATGATATCCTGTCTGTAGTCCCTATCTGTGTCATCCACAATCACCGAGAAAATCCTCCCCAGTCTGGGTGATTTCCAGACAAGATCGAACATATTCTCTGTGTTGGTGTAGGGATCGTACAGATGCCTCTGCTCAAAGACGTAGAGGTATCCATCCTCACTCCCTGCGATGATCTCAGTCAGATTGTTGTAGTCTGTGTCTGCAAATGCAAGACTGGTCACATCTGATTTGAACACTCCTCCTCCGACTTCAGAGACTAGATCGTATTGATCGGTATCGTAGTTCCATCTATAGAGGTGGATCTGATCGTCGTAGAGGTATCCTGATGCAAGGGCCATCATGTCCCCGTCCTCAGTCGTTGCGATGGCATTAATCCCAGCTTTAGTCAGCCAAGGATCCCATCTCTTTGTATACTCTTGGTCATTATCTCCCAAAAATTCACCGACGTTAGTATCTTCCGAATACTTACCGTCATTGCTCACTGATCCTGGATTTGTGGCAATACCATTATCATGGTCTTGTGACTCAAACCGGTCTGTGGTGATCTCGGGATTAGTTGGCTGACCTGCATTGAGACCTGAAGCCAGTGACATGCTACTGAATATGAACAGCATCATGACAACAAGGCTAAGGAAACTTTTCATTTTGTTCTGCCTAATCATAATCCTCACCTCTAGTACTCCTCCTTCTTGAACGGATTCTTGAATCCATTCTTGACACCGTAGGTGATCGCAACTACTGCTCCTGTTCCTACTGCAACAGGTGCACCTACGGTGACGAGGTTCTGAACGAGAGTTGGGTACCCAATTGCAAATGTACTACCTACAGCGAAGATATCTCCTGATGTAGACTGGGCATACACTTCTATGGTGTATTCAGTCACTCCCCTGATCTTGGGGAAGGAGACATCCTGATAGAGGAAGACATTGAACTGGGTGTCAAAGGGTATTGTGGTGTTGTCCATGAACAACGAACCATTTTCTGTGTATATCCTGAACCACATATTCGAGATATCGAGTGATCCGATCACCCTAACTGGTAGTTTTGGATCATCAAACTCTCCGAAGTTGTAGGTAATCCTGTCCTTCGGAGTCTCGATCTCTAGCTGTCCGACACGAGCGTCCACCTCGAAGTAGATCGTTCGAGTCTTGGTCTCGCCATCAATTACTGCTGTAATCTCCATTACGTAAGAGTCGTTGGTGGGAGGTAGGATCAGGTTTGGTCCAGACCAGTACCCTGGTTTGCTGGGTAGTTCACTCATGGACTGAGTTAAGCTCCAGCTTGCGTTCTCATTTGTTGATTTATACCTGTATTCCATCACGGTTGCGTTACCTGTACTGTCATAGACAAGCGTTGGTATGGCATTCGTCTTGTAGACATTGTAGGGTAGTGGGCTAATCACCGCTAGACGAGCAAGGCCTTCGAAGCATGCTCCAATCTCTGCAGCAGAGGTATTATCTCTGGGATTGGTGCCACAATAGATCTCTAGTCCGTCGGAATACGTATCGTTGTCTGTATCGAAGAGGGCTGGATCTGTGTCAGTCTCGTACACCTCCAATCCGTCGAATAGACCGTCCTTGTCGGAGTCTGGGTCTTGGATGGCATTATCTGTCGTACCTGCTTCTACCGTTCGGTAGACATAATACTCTTCACCATCCATGAGACCATCTCCATCAGTATCTATCTCCATTCCGTCGATAATTCCTGAATTATCCACATCATCATCGAGAGGACTAAGACTGTAGAACATGAGCTCTGCCCCATCTGGGAGTAAGTCATCGTCTGTGTCACTGTCCAATGGATCGGTCTTCATGAGCGTGTTGTCACTCATCGTACCATTTGTAACATTATACGGTGTGAATCCATTAATCTCCCATTGGTCTAACAACCCGTCGCCGTCTGTGTCATTCTTGTAGACAAGAGTTCCATAGACGGCCCATTCTTCGAAGTCCGTCAATGTATCATTATCGGTATCTGGAATGGTTGGATCTGACCCGATCAGCAACTCCAGCGTGTCATTAAGGAAGTCACCGTCGGTATCGACCTTAACCGGAGACGTATTGTACGGCTGAATGACATAGAACGCGATATATGGATTCAGGGCTGTGGATATGTTGGCAATAACCAGTTCCTGACCGTCCAGCATACCATCTCCGTCTGTATCCGAAGACAGGGGGTCAAGATCCATGGCTTCCAGTGTGGGAATTAGTCCTTTCCCGAGCCACATCTCCCATCCGTCAGCAATTCCGTCTAGATCTGTATCACTCCGTGTGGGATCGGTTCCGAGTAACCATTCGTCATAATCACTCATAGACTGTGAGATCTCTCCGTTCTGATCTAATGTCAGTAGGGAATCCCCGTCTGTATCCCATTTTAGAGGATCTGTGAAGATCAGGTAGGTCGACCCGTTGAACTCATAGGGCAGACCCATAACCTCGTCTCCATCGAGGATTAAATCCCCGTCTGTATCCTCGTTGAACGGATCTGTGTAATAGATCATGATCTCCTCATAGTCTGTCAGGAAATCATTGTCCGAATCTTCGTCTGCAGGTTTGGAGAAGTACTTCCATACCTCGTCGTAATCGAGCAGACCATCACCATCAGTGTCCCTAGAGAATGGGTTGGAGTGGTAGATGAAGAGCTCCTCTCCGTCCTCAAGACCGTCAAGATCTGTGTCAGGGAGGAATGGGTTGGTTCCATACTTGAAGTACTCATCACCGTCTGAAACACCATCTCGATCTGTATCAACAGATCTGGGATCAGTCCCTAGCTCGAACTCTTGGAGGTCACCCAGACCATCCCCATCAGTATCTGGGTTAAGCCCCCACGTGTGGTTGGAGTCTGGTCTAAGCATTCCTTCAAGTCCGTCAATAAGTCCGTCTCCATCAGTGTCTCCATTGAGTGGATCTGTTGGTGGGTTTCTGGACAGTTCATATCCGTCCGAATTGAGGAAGAACCCGAATGGAGGATTCTCTCTCTGCTCGGGTGTTACTCCTGTATCACCATCACTGTCCGGGTTCGTAGGATTGGTTCTCACCAACTCTGGAGGCAATGGCTCACCGGTTTCAGTGTCAATGTAGGTTACCCACTGTCCGTAGACCTCGACATAATCGCTCATGTCCATGAGGAATGGATCTGCCATTGGAGCGATCTTACCGTCATATGTCTGCCAGTACGAGTCGTCGTCAGTATCCGCGTCTAGAGGATGGGTGTATCCTCCATTGAAGATGAGTGCTGGATCAGGTGTGTAGTTAATCTGCTCTGCATCTGGATCGTCGTTGTTCTTGCTTAGATTGTACAACTCTGGTCCGTAGTAGATCCCAGATGTGCCCTCCTGACCGTCAAGGAGGCCATCTCCATCTGTATCGGGATTTAGAGGATCCGTTCTGTCATCATAGGGTACCCCACCGATCATGATTTGAGAGACCGTTGGCGTGATCCCAGTCATGTTATAGACATGGTTGACCTCATAGTAGTCGGTCAATCCATCCTCGTCGGTATCTGCGACAAATGGATCCGTACCGTAGATAGCTGCCTCCTCGTAATCCGTTAGCTGATCGAAATCACTGTCTGGATTCAGAGGGTCTGTCTTCATGTCATACTCGGTCTTATCGTCCAATCCATCTCCGTCAGAATCTGGATTTGCGGGATCGGTCTTCAGGGTCTGAGTCTCGAATTTGTCATCAAGACCGTCTCCATCTGAGTCAGGGTCATCCCACTTCAATCCAGGGGTTGACTTCTCGTACTCATCACCAAGGCCATCCTCGTCCGAGTCGAGTCCTATTGCACCTTCATCTGCTGCTTCTTGTGGCGATCCAGCTGTTAACTCTTTCCCTAGAGGTGGAGCATATCCACTCGGGGACCATTTGAAGTCAAAGTCCCAATCCCAGAAGAGGAAACCGATTGTCACGGTTATCGTCAGTTGAATTGCGACGAAGACACGTAGCGGTCCTGGTGAAATGAGATCTTGGAGTAGAGTCAGGGTTATTTCTAATGTCCCTGTCAACTTCAGCTCTGCAATGAGTATATCTATTCCTAGAGAGACCGTGAAGCCAATGGTGAACGAAATCGTCATCGTTCCTGTTTCTGGCGCATTTGCCGTTGCCGCACGTTTTATGACCTCTATTGCTAGTGTAAATGATATCGTAATACTTATCGCGTCTAATCCTATGTATTTCCCAATAGCATTAAGACCTCCTCCTACTCCTCCTGTGATGAAGTCAAGAAGTGTGAAGGTTCTAGATATAGTTATGGTGAACTTGAATCCCCACTCGATAACTTTGAAGAAGTTATCTGTGCTGAATACCCCGTTCTGGAAGGAGAAAAGAAGTAGCTTGAACCATCCCTCTCCTGAGATCTCAAGTTGTAATCCGAATGCTTCTAGAAGGTACGTTATCAGGGACTGCTCTCCTGAACCGAAATCTTCAAGGGCGAAGCCTGCTTCAAGTACTGGTGCAATATTGACGAAAGATAATGCCTCTCGCAAGATATCTCCTGCGGACATGTCTTTGAAGAATGTCGCACCACTAAAGACCACATCAAAAATTATACTCAGAAGTTTATCCACATTGAACTCTAGGTTGAGTCCAACGGAAAGATATAACCTGATTGTGAATAAGGAGAATGGTCCTATAGCAAGCGGGATCTTTATGTCCAGAAGATCGAATTTTTGGTCTTCAAGAATCTTAAGGAGGTCTCCCGTGAGTTTGTTCACCAAGTCTGTAATTAGACCAGCAAGCATCTCTGAAAGTTTGCTGAATAAAGTCCTGAATCCACCTGTGAACACATCCCTTATCGCTAGGACAAATGGAATTATCTGCCTAGCAACATCTTGATAGGCTACTGGAACAAGTGGAATAATAAGATTCAGAACCTCCTCCAGTGATGGAGGGCTGTCTGAAATTCCGAGAACTTGTCCGAACACTGCCTTGAGCAGTTCAACATAGGGATTCAGGTCTACCTCTAGTACTTTGGAGAGGATGAAGGTTCCTCCTTGGAGGAGGGTCATCATAAGATTCTCCAAAGCGTTGTCATTCGATTTGGTAATGAGCTGGTACAGTAGCGATATTGCTTGCCCACCGTACTTCATCGCGTCCTCTGCCACACCGTTCAATAGAATTGGTGAGGTTTCTCCTTCTGCAAGAGCAAGAGATGGAGCGGCGTACAACAGCGGGAATGTTCCCGGTTTCACCAGATTTACCAAGAGTTTGAAGCCTTCTGTCAAAAGTGTTGACAAATCTGGAATCTGGTTCATGAAGGAACCAAGAATTGTTTTGAGATTTGGTGGGTTTTTGATGAAATTGACAACTGCCAAGAGTGTATTTATGATGTTCTTCACTGTGTCTTGAGTTGAACTAGAAACGATATTCCACTGCGCAAGGAGATCTACAATAACTGTTCCTAAATCTCCTAAGCCAGCTGGTGAAGTGAAGTCAGTACTGGAAACTGCAACAATAAGGGTTAGTAGGTCCTTGATTGCAGTCTCGAATTGCGTCCCCTGAATTCCTGGAATAGCGAGAGCATCAGTAAGTGAATTCTTGAAGTCACTGACCGAGTTTAATCCGCTGTTAACTGCATTGGAAACCAAGAGCATGACTGCATCTACATTTGACCGAAGTGCTGTTGTCTCCATTCCAGTAATTTTTTCAAACAGATCAAACATGACATCCTCAATGGTAACGTCATCGATCAGACCAGTCGCAGCGAGAACTCCGGACACTGCAGTCATGATAATCTCAACTTTGTCATCGTCAAGTCCTAGCTTCGAGCCAAGAAGGTCTGAAAGAAGAGCAGGTCCATAGTTTGTAATCAGCTCTTTCAGATCAAAGTTGGTGATCAGGTTTGTAATCATACCTACCATACTTGAGATGTAGCTGATTGCATCAGTAACCTCACTTGCAGATAGTCCAAAGACCGTATTGTCAGCCATCAATGTCTCGATGATGGAGGTGAGCATATTCTCGTTTAGAACAGAGAGGATGATGTCAATAACACTGCCTCCATCTTGGATCTTGTTAAAGATGTCCGTACCAATTGAGAAAGCACTGCCAAGTATATCCTTCAGAGGTGTACCATCAATTGCGACAGACTCTGGTACTAAGAGGCCAATCGCACTCGATATGAATGAGGTAATATCATTACTATCACCTCTTAACAGGAACAGTGCGTCAATTAATAGATCGATGTACGGGTCGAATTCCTCTGATATAGGTAGCATGGGTCTGACCTGATCAATAAGTTCCTTGATCTTTGAACCCGAAGGGTCTGATATTGCACCTACTAATGCTGGAATCGCCTGTATACCCTCGACAATCTTTTGTACGACTGACATGTCCAGACCGATTTGATCTCCAGCAAACTTGAGAAGCTCACCAAGCAGACCATCAAGAATCCCTCCTATGGGTCCTCTAAGGCCTGTCTCTTCTGGAATGAACTGGAGGATGAAGTCAGATGCGAGAGAAGCTTCTGATGGGAAGATGTCAACTCCATAATTGGTCGCTACCTCGCCTGTCTCTGCATCAACGTATCTCTGCTTCTCTTCATCGAAGATCATTCCGGGTCTCTTGGCACGGTTCATCTCAACAGGATGGTCATTCATGAACTTGTTTACTCGTGCTTCTTTGGTTTCCGGTGCCTCTACGCCCATTGGGTTCGAAGCGGAGACCGAAGTTGCTGCGATTTGATTAAAGTTGTCAGCAAAGTACTGAAGTGTTGCCATCCGAACGTCATTTCCAAGAAGACCATATCTTCCTTCCATGTCTTTCTCGAGAATATCTGCGAGAGTCCAGAGGGTGTAAATATATAGCTGTTGTGCATCGATCACCTCGTCACCAGACCCGAATATTCGGGTTGAATCGTAGTCACCGAGGGACTCGAATAACTGGGCTGTATTCCCAGTTCCAAAGATATGATAGATGTCGGAATATTTCTTTATGTTCGATGAGACCTCGTCCCAGGAGTACTTCCTCTCCTTGTAAATTTGGTGGGTCATCAACGACTGGTCATCGGTTGGGAAGACATAGATCGCAATCTTGTACATTCCTGTATCAAGAAGGGTATTTATGTCTCTCAACTTGTTGACCGGTTGAGCGACTATGTTTGGAGTCATTAGACCAATTGAGTCTAAGATCGACATAGCCGTGTTATTCGACAATTTATCATACTGATCATAAAATATTATGATAAAATCTTCCTCAAATTGGTAGTAGTGAGAAACTTGCTCCTGTGTAAGTTCCACACTCTCAGTCTCACGAGAATATGCCTGTGCATTTCCGAGGACTGATAATCCAAATAGGAGGATGATCATAAATGTGTATGATATTCGTTTATTGATTTTCATCATTACCACTTTTCTAATAACAGATTTCAGCACTTATGTCGTACCGAATATCTGTATTTCGTAAACCGAGTATCGTGTGTTCTTATTTAAACGTCCCTTAATTCAGAGTTAATTGAGGATAATTTTCTGAGATTGTCGTAGGAAACATTTCAATAATGTTCAACTGTCTTTGATATTTCTTCCAAAACTACTCTTCAGAGTACTAAATTCCTAAATTTGATAAATTGAACTAATTCCTTGATTATGGGCGCCGACGTTATAGAATTACACAATTCATCTTCAATAGTTGGTGGATTATTTCATAAATTGATCTAATTTTACAGGCATTTATTACGAAAATCGTATTCTTGTTGCCATATTCCCTATATATACTCGCAATTATATATGGTACTCTGTGTGAACAATTGATGAATTTACAATGTAAAACTAGTCAATGTCCTCTGAATAGCTTACAACAGGTGGCTCGAGTCTTCCCCATTCATCTAATGCAGACAGGACTCCCTTGAGTGCCATCCCATACTCTGTTAGAGAGTATTCAACTTTTGGAGGTACTTCTGCGAAAATCTCTCTCTGTATTACTTGATTCTCCTCTAGCTTCCGCAGCTTGTTGATCAAGGAGGTTGGACTTATTCCTTCGAGTGACTTACGGAGATCCTTAAATCGTTTAGGACCACCCATTAAATCCCTAACGATCAAAGTTGACCACTTTCCTCCAATTATATTCAACGATTTTTCAATGTTACATCCTGGAGCTCCCATAATTTCCATTAGTACATTTCTTTGTATTAGTAATAAATCTTCTTACTATTTCAATATTCATACTCTTAGCTTCTGTATCTCTGTTATAATTTTGGAAAAAGGTTAAATTACCAGAAAGCCAAATTTCATGATGTACGGGCTTGTATTCACAGTATGAAGGTATTGAAACTTACCTTACGATTCATAGGAGTGGTTCAGATTGTTCTCGGTCTGATCTTCATCCTTATACCAGAGCAGTTTGCACAAGCTTCAAACTTAGAGACAATTCCATCGTGGGTTTTGTGGGTTTTCACAATGATGGGCGCCAGATTTATTGGCTATGGAATAGGGATGTTTGCCGCGGCAAGAAATCCAAGTCGACATCTATTATGGATTGATACCATGATCTTTATCCAAGCTGTAGACTGGATCGGAACCATTGTGTTTCTCCTTCAAGGTGCAGTGACCTTGGTTCAAGTGTCCACCGCCCCCTTTCTCCCTGTTCTCTTTATTGGGGTATTGGTGTACTATCGATTGACATCTCTCAAAAAATAACGAACAGGATTACTCCGAATATCCCCCCCAAAGTTATTGTGATGAACTTAGGGGGCCTTAGGTAATGGTGTCCTACTACCGCTAGAGGGAAGAGAAACAGAGAGGGCCAGAACTTAATGATATCAAATGCCAAGACCATGATCGATCCATAGAGGACAGCTATTGATGAGTTGTGAACTCCTTTTAAGAAGTCTCCATACAATCTCGATCTTCTCAGTCGTATGCTCATGGCTCGTGTCGAATAGAATAATAGTACGGTTGGAAGGAGGTATGTCAGTAACAATAGTGGGCTCAACAGATATCCTCCAAGAAGGGCTCCGACCAAAATGACGAACGCTACCGTAGGAGTAGGTAAGAGGAATGCAAGGGAAAGAAGAGCCAAGAAGTTGAACTGGTTGACCACTCCGAGACTTGATCCCAGCTCGTCGAGGAATACTGCGATGGAGAGGTATCCGTCTAGGTATTGCACACTGCTTGTTAGGTATACTATCTTGGTGAATCCAACATTTGAATTCACATTCGAGGTAGCAAAAAGTAGAACCGTAATTCCCAACCACAGTGTTAGAACTACTAATTCCCTACGTGTAGGTTTGGTATCCGCAGCAAATGAATCCTCTATTTTCTCGTCCTCGAATCTGTGAAGAAACTCAACGGGTTTTGATCTTTGATAATAGAAATTGCTTACGCTCAATAAACCTGCTCCAAGAATGATGAAAATTACAGGGAATCCTGTGAAGTAGAGACCAAAGTACAATACCATTGAGATGTAATCTCCTGGTGTTTTAACGCTCTTCATCCTGAACTTATTTACCTCGACGGAAATGATGGCTAGAGTTAGTGGCTGAATCGCAAGGATAAGTAAGAGAACTAATTTAACCGTATAGACGAGGCGAAAGAGGAAGTAGATCAATGGGGCTAGGGTAATGGTTGGGATTATAAGTCCAAAGAGAGCTGCTATCGAACCTTGGAATCCTGCAAGAACATTCCCCAACTCAAGACTGATAATTAGAAGCCTAGACCCGGGAATTATGGTTGGTCGTTTGAGAATCTCCTCCAGTTTCTCCCCCTCTATAAGTCCCCGTCTTAGCAAGACATCAAACGCCTTAATATCTCTGAACACGGACGTTATGCTGATGATGACAAATGCTTTGAGCACTGTGAATGAGTTTGTACCTGACATTCTTTCAAGACCTGTGGACAGATATTTATTCTAGTTCCTTCTTACCCAGGGGCTCAAGCCTGATGATTTTAACCTTTGTTCCAATCCATGAAGCAGGGAGGTAAATTCTCCCAGAGTTCCCGGACTGTTTCACAATCTTCTCGACTAGCTCATATCCCTCAAAGTGAAATGATGCTAAACCAGTTGCTTCCTTGTGATCAATCTTATCGTTCTCTTCTTTCTTGGTCATCTATGTCCTCCCGTTCTTGAAATTAGATAAAGATTTGGCAATTATAGCGAATTCTCGATTGATTATTAGCTACCCGTGAATATCCATTTGTCAGTCTTATCCTCGTAAATTTCCTTTTTCCAGACTGGACTTTCAGTTTTGTATAGGTGTATCGATTCCTCCATTGCCTCGAACGCCTCCTTTCTATGTTTTGAGGCAAGAACCACGAAAACAATTGGATCTCCAATCGACAGTTTTCCATAGACATGGAATATCCTTACACCAACCAGCCCGAACTTCTCCCCAACTCGGGTGGCAATATCTGTCATGGATGCCTTCCCTCTCTCCTCCCAGTGCTCTACCTCCATACCTATAACACGCTTTTTCTCAGAGTCGCTAGTGCTGCGGACAATCCCCACAAATGATGTAATAGCTCCGACCTCGTTAGCACTTTCCAGTGACATAAGGTCGTCGGTCAATTGGTTCAAGGTACTACCCAGATCTTCTTCAATCGAGAGGAACCCACCTAAGAATCTTTCACTCATATTTACTTCCTCAGTAATTGTGATACATGCCCGACCATCGGTAGAAGAATATCCATTGCAAGCTCAGTTGCTTTGGGTGAACCTGGAATGCCGACTATAATTGACTTTTTCTTAATCCCTGCCACAGCTCTGCTCATAAGTCCAAAAGGCCCTACATGCTGGTATGATTGTCTTCTAAACTCCTCTCCGAAACCAGGAATTTCCTTCTCGATTACAGAAGAGATAGCCTCGAAGGTGACGTCTCTCTTTGCGAGACCAGTTCCTCCAATCAAGATGATGAGGTCAGTTTTAAGCGTGATCTCACTCTCGATCTTTGCTTTGAGTGCAGATTCCTCATCGGGAAGATAATCTATATTTGTCTTCATGATCCCGTAATCTACCATCTTTTCCAAGGCAACAGGACCGCTTTTGTCTTTCTCTTCAGAGTCTTCGTTCAACTCCTGCATCTGGAACAGGGAGTCACTTACAATGGTAACAGAGCACACCATATTTTCTAAAGGATCGGAAGAATGTTCTTGCCAAGCCATAACCAACAAGATTGATAGATTACTGATCTATATAAAATTGCTACAACATATTTCGACCAGAGATCATATTGGAGTCTTAGATTTTGATAATACCTTGATGTTCTGGATCTGTGTTGTGGGGTAATTCCCGTCGTCCGCCTTCTCAAACCTCTTCGAGACATCTAGGATTGCTAGAAGAGCATTCATTACTCCGGCGATAGCCTCTATCTCCACTCCAGTCTTGTCAATTGTAGTGACCATGACGGTAGCACGTACTCGATCCTCCTCAATCTCGAATTCAACTTTTACTGATGAAATCTGGATCGGATGGCACATGAAGACTAGTTCCGGAGTTTTTTTCACTGCGAGGATTGCAGCTAGCTTAGCATTCTCCAGAACGTCACCCTTTGGATTGGTTCCGTTTCTGATATGATCCAATGATGTCTCGTTAAGGATAACCTCACCTGACGCAACCGCCACTCTCTTCATAGGAGGTTTCGAGGAGATGTCAATCATTCCCTTCAAATTTTCCATAATTTGGATAATGAACCCTCCTGCTTTTAGGATTTCTATCAACGACTGACCATTGAGTGGATCAGGGCGGGTGAGGTGCGGAGATAGAATGGGTAAAGCTGAGGTGTAAGAAGAAGCCGTATTGCAAGCTTTCCTTGCTCATCGACGTCACCATGCCTTTCGATATCTGCAAGTAGACCTTTTCGATCGAGGATATCGAAGAAGGAGTTCATTTGAGCATCTGATAGATTATTCATGTACAATCTAACCTTTCGCTGTAACCAGAGGTTTCTAGACATGGTCTTTCTCCATCTCTGCTCATATCGTCGAAGAAACCTCTTGCTAAAGTTTCCCTCTGCCACTGCCTCTGCTGCAACCTCCCCCGCGATCTTTCCACCGATACCACCAAGTATAACTCCACCTCCTGTTGTAGGTTTGGTCTGGCCAGCTACGTCACCCACCAACATGATGTTATCGTCGTATGTTCTCTTTACGGGACCTGTTGGGGGTATTCTTCCAGCAATCCTTCTGTAGGTATCTGATCCCTCCGTCCGTTCCTTCAGTACAGGGTGCTCCTTGATCATCCTTTCCAGCTCTTTAGACGCTCCCTTCCTAACTGTCCCCAAACCAATCTTGGCGCTATCGGATGACATTGGTATAACCCACCCGAAGAAACCGGGTGCGAACTGTTGACTCTGATAGACCTCCACCAATTCGCTATCAACATTGTTTAGCCCCTTCATGAAGAACTGAGCGGCATTCACCAGTTGATCTTTTGGAGGGCCTACGAGTCCTAGGCTTCTTGCAATTTCCCCTCTGACTCCCTCTGCATCGATGACGATGCTGGTAGTGGTCTCTACCCTCTCACCTGATTTGGACACCGCGACGACTACCATCTTCCCCTCAACCCTAGTGACCTTTGTGACCTTGAATGGTTGGAGAATATCTGCTCCTTCTTTCTGTGCCAATCCTATTAGGTGACGGTCGAATGCTGCTCGATCTGCAACCAGTGCATGTTTGTGTGATTTCTTAACAGTCAGCATCTTTCCATTGGGTGCAATTAGTCGGGAGCCGTATATTTCTCGATTGAAGACAATTTCATCGGGGGGCATAGAATCCAGAGTCTGGAGTCCAGTATAGCTAAATAGACCCGAGCAGTGTTCTGGAAGTCCGGTATTCTTGTGCTCCTCTACAACCAGTACAGATAGGCCATTCTTGGCGGCATATCTTGCAGCCTGTGCTCCATTAGCTGATCCTCCGACCACCAGGACGTCGTAGGTGTCTTCCATATTCTGTTGTAGTATTGCTTGCTTATATCTTCTTCAATTGTTGAGGAACCAAATATTTCTCTATACTTATTAACTCAGATTACACCATTTGGCTGTATGAAGCAGGAAGAGATGAAGCAGGTCATCCTTATCAGGACTGACATCAAGATGGGTAAGGGGAAGATGGTCGCGCAGGGATGTCACGCCAGTGTAGCAGCCACTCTTCTTGCCATTCGTCTAAAACAAGGGTGGTATGAGAACTGGGAAAAACGGGGTGGAAAGAAGATCGTCTGCAAGGTGCAGACCGAGAAAGACCTAATCAAATATTTCAACGATGGTAGAGATCTAGGACTCCCAAGCTCCATTATCAATGATGCAGGACACACCCAACTGCCCCCTGGAACAACCACTGCGGTTGCAATAGGACCCGCACCTGCAAAGATCATTGATCAGATCACCGCAGAACTCAAGCTTCTCTGAGGTCAGTCAATTGTTAAGGGATCAGGATTACGGCATGGGTAGTTTCAATCTTGAGATTGAGGGGATAGGTGGAAGAATGAAGACAACCCCTGAAGACTTCGTAGTGATTGAGATGGACGACACTAGGACGAAGGTCAATGAGAAGCCTATGTATGGCGGTGGGATATATCTTCACGGTTTGATACACAGAAGGGATCTGAGTCACTACAGAACTGTCTCTGAACTCCGCAGGTTCTTTTCGACAAATGAGGACAATATCCACCTTTCTGGAATCAAGGACAAGAATGCCGTCGTCATCCAAGAGTTCTCTGTATTCAATCCAAGGAAAAACGTTGATTTCGAAGAAGCTGTCCTGCTTGAAGGGTTGCGGATAACCACACTTGGTTTCTCCTCCAAACCTGTGAGGAAGGGACACATCTTTGGTAACTGGTTTGATATCATTGTCAGGGATATCTCGGCTCAGTCAGATCTCTCATTGCTAGCCGATAAAGGTACGTTGAACTACTATGGATACCAGAGATTCGGAGGCACAAGACCTATAACTGCAACATTCGGGAAGGCTCTTTTTGACCGAGACCTCAAGCTTGCAGTTGACATATATCTCGGTGGTAGGTCATATGGGGAAGATGAGAGGTTCCGTAAACTATGGCGGGAGACACGCGACCCAGAACTCCTCCTGAATGAGTGGCTTGAAGTCCCCAAATTTGAAAGGAGGATACTTGAAGTTCTCCTGAAGACCCCTTCCGATTACCAGAAGGCATTGGAACAACTTCCAAGGAATCTCAACCATTTCTCCAAAATGGCGTTTCTCTCCTTGCTCTTTAATGAGTATATATCCAGAAGAGAAGGTAAACCTATGAGAGGAGAGAGAGAGGTAGTCTATAATGGAAAGAAGAATCTCGAAATAGCCCTTCCAAGTAACAAGTGGAAAGAACCTCTGAATAATCTATGGGGCGAGCTCTTCGACGAATACCAGTTGAAGATCAATAGGTTAGCAGAGATCAGGCACTCTTCCAGAATGAGAACTCTCTATCCATCCGATCTGAGATATAATTATACAGATGATACTTTACAGATTTCCTTCTCCCTTCCTACTGGTTCTTACGCCACTACTCTCATGAGGGAGATTATGCGGACTAACCCTGTGGATTATCTCTAGGAGAAGAAGTAGTGGGCTCCATAACCGTACAGGGGTGTCATGATGGCAGTAAGCTCTTCTGCGGAGATTTTTACCTTGTTACGATCAGACTCTCTAAATTGGATCTTTATTTCTTTGTCACCGCTCGGAGGGATAAACACCGTGGTGGTGTTCACAACCTCTGCAGGAGAGACCAGACCTTCGATGAACTTGCGGACATTTTTCACTTTTTCAATGAACACAACCTCAGTCCCAACTGTGTCCGAGAGCATATTCATGAAGACATACCCTGCTCGTTCTAACTTCTCTTTATCACCCTGTTTCACTAAGAGGTAGACGGCATTCTTTGTGGAGATGATCTTTTCTAGAGAGATGGAGTTCAAGAATTTATGTTGTTTAGCTGCCTGAATGATGATCTTCCCCACCTCAATATCCAGCTTAGTTACCTCCCCATTTTTGAGTTTCTTACTGCACCGAAGACATAGGTCATTTGTGCTCAGACATATCCTATCAAGTGTAAGTTTCATCCAACCAATCCTCTTTATCTAATTATCCAGATTCTGACATAAGAAAGTATAGTTAGTTCTGTAATTTTCGTGAATGGAACTAGCTTCGATGAGGATATTTATAGGAATGATATTCGTGGGTATATTCAATGGCAAAATGTTCCCACCATGTTGTCGATCTTGAGGATTCCCACCAGCGAATTATTAGGAACGTTAGGATCAGTGTGACAGACAGATGTAATCTCAGATGTACGTACTGTATGCCTGAAGAGGGTGTTGATTGGGTTCCCCGATCCCAGATCTTGACCTTTGATGAGCTGTTACGGTTAGTCTCTATTTTCCATTCATTCGGGGTGGATAAGTTCAGATTGACTGGTGGAGAGCCAACGATACGGAGCAATTTTGTGCAACTGGTTCAGTCACTTCAAAGTATCTGCCCTTCAATCAGACTATCGATGACGACAAACGGGCTTAAGTTGTACGAAATCGCAGAAGACCTCCAGAAAGCGGGTATGCGGAAACTCAATATTTCTCTGGATACCCTAGATCCTCAGAAATACCATGATATTACATTAAGGGATGAGTTTGATTCTGTAATACGGGGTATAAAGAAAGCTCAATCATTGGATTTTGAAGAAATCAAAATTAACGCTGTAGCCCTAAAAGGTTTCAATATTGAGGAAATTTTTGACTTTATCAAATTCTCTGATGAATCAGGTCTCGAAGTGAGGTTCATTGAGTTTATGCCATTCAGCGGGAACAAGTGGAAAGTCGAAAACTACATCTCCAAGAAGGAGATACTCAATCTCATAAAGCAGGAGTATAAAGTAACGGAGATCCCAAGGGAAGACAAGAGCAAGACCTCCGTGACATACCAGATTGAGGGTACCAAGGCGAGAATCGGATTTATAGCCAGTGTCTCCGAATCGTTCTGTAAATTCTGCAATAGGTTGAGAATTACGACTGAAGGAAATGTGAGAACATGCCTACATTCCTCCCACGAAATCCAGCTTCACGATCTAATACGTAATGGCGCTTCTGATGAGGAAATTATATCTGCTATTCAATCGGGGGTTAAGGAGAAGTGGGAGGGCCATCCTGACTTCCGGATCATCGATTACAAACCTCCCGTTGATGACAAATCCATGATTTTAATAGGTGGATAGGACACGATTTTCGACTTTTTTTAGTATTTCATCAGCCTTTAGATAGAAAGTTTAAAGTTTACAAGTTCAGAAGATGGTCAGAAGATGAGTGAATTAAATCCCGGATCATCTGGAAGAACTTTTGTTTTCAAGATTGTCCTTATAGGCGATGGATCTGTTGGAAAAACAAGTTTACGTAGAGAATACATGGGTGAGGGCTTCAAGCGAGAGTACAGTAATACCGTTGGAGCTGACTTTGCTTATTACAGTGAGACCGTTGGTGAGAACTCATTCAGATACAGTATCTGGGATCTTGCAGGTCAGCCAAAATTTGAGAATGTCCGACCGATGTTCTACGCGGGTGCATTCGGGGCACTCGTTTGCTTTGACTGTACAAGGATTGAGACATTCCATAATTTGGATAAATGGATCGATGAGCTGGTCCATCACACACAAAGTGAAGGGACGCCTATTGTCCTCGTTGCTACAAAATATGATCTTTATGAAGAGGGGAAGATGGGTATGATAAACTTCGACGATGTGGAAGCCTACGTCGAAAAACTCAGGCAGAGATTCGATGGTAGGTTCGGAATCTCATGGATCAAGACATCAGCTAAAGAGGGTGTCAACGTCACTGAGGCCTTTTCCATGCTGAGAGAAGAGATCATCAAATGGCAGTCGTAATCTGTGAGAATTTACTATTATCCATATCAGGATTTAATTACCTCTTCCCGTTGAGATTCTCAGATGACTGTAATTGCTACAAGGGAGAATGGTTACCTCCTCCTTGAAATGAACGATGGTGGGAATCCCTTCACCGCTGAATCGTTGAAATACCTGAAGACATGGATCGATCAAGCTGAACATGATATGCTAGTTCATTCCATCATCCTGACATCAGCGACCAAGGTGTTCTCGGTGGGTGGACATCTCAGTCAGATGCTGGAGGGAGTGGAAGAGGGTAACCCCTCCAAGTATGTAGAGGAGATTGTCCCAATCATCAACGAGATCATTTTGGCACTAGCCAAGAGCCGTCTTCCTATTATCACCGCACTCAATGGTACTGCAGCGGGAGGAGGGATGAGTCTCTTCCTCATCGGTGACTACCGTTTGACCTCAACAAAGGGAAAGCTCTACACTGCATTTGGTGATCTGGCTCTGACCCCTGACTCGGGGAGTTCAATCCTTCTTCCATACCGAATGCATGGAGTGGGTACTCATGAGCTTGTGCAATCTACCTTTATTAACTCCGAGGAGCTGGTGAAGAGAGGCGGGGCAAACGAGGTGTGTGAGCCAGATGACTTGCTACCAAGAGCTAAGGAGATTGCGAAGTCATATGTATCACTGGATCGCTGGGCAGTAGGCCAAAGCAAGAGATTCGCCAACCGCATCCTATTGGAGAGGTTGGAGAAGTACCTTGACGAGGAGTTCAAGAGCATCGTAGAAGCCTGCCGTCGTGATCCATTTGAGAGAAGACTCCGTGAAGTCATCTCAAAACTTTCTAAGTAAAATCTTAATAGCTTATTCTCCTAAATATCATTATGCCATATAAGGACAAAGAGCTGGTGGGTGAGCGCGAGGTCCTATGCCGTAGGTGCAAGAATTTCATGGTGTATGTTTACTCCTCACAGGTATATGTATGTGAGTTCTGCGGTAATGAGTACAGGAGATCCGAGATACTTGATGAAGGCATAGGAGCTCAGAAGAAGCAAAAAAGTCTAACTAAGAGACAAAAAATTCAGTCAGAATGGGGAGACTTGCTCAATGAAATGGAAAATTACGAGCCAGAAGAGTAATTATTTCTTCCCAATCCTATTATTTTATATATGATTCCTGACTATTAATCTATAATGACCGAAGAATTTGAAGAGTCAGAAAATAAAGGTTCATTCCTTCTAGCACTTGGTGTGGGAGTTGGTCTCACACTCCTTATCGAGACCGCCTTCACATTTGGTTTGGATCCAACAACTAGTTTGATTGCTAGGTATATGTCGGTGATGGCTGGAGTGATTATCACTGCGGTAGTAGCTTTTCTTGGAAGAGGACTTTTGAAGTCTGCTTTTGCAGGCTTTCTAGTTCTGCTAAGCAGTGCTATCCTCCCCTTCCTGTTTGGATTTGCTAGTCTGTATGGGATACTCACCCCAATGATCCCTACATTGACCGAGACAATTAACCTAATCAAGGTACTGGCCGAAAACACTAACAACTCCGGGATAGACACTACAATGCTGGATTCACTTACCTCTTTGCTTCAATATGCAGTAGTTGTAGATCTGTTCTTCGGACTACTGATCTCAACTTTTGCAGGATTGGGTATGGTTTTGGTACTGAAGATTTTCAAGAAGAACTCAGGTATCATGAGCATTGTTGGCTTTGTTATAGGTCTCATCTTTCTCTTGATCGGAGCTCTAATCCTACCATATATGTTTGTTGGGATTTCTGGAGCTGGTCAGTTTGGTCTTGGAATGGCTAACGGATCCCTGGAGCTCAGTCAAGGTTTGCAGTTGACTCAGAATAATTTCACATCGGAGAATGCTGCTCTCGCCAGTCCGTACTTTGATAGGGCTAATGAATGGTTCGAACAATCCAGAAAGATGCTCGAGGAAGTAAGGGCTCTAGGGATGTTCTGGATGGTATCTCTTGCGTTCCCACAGTATGCAAACGTGATTGATCAGGGATCTATAGTACTAGAGGCAGGAACAGATGTCGTTCAGGCTATAGGACCATTCGTAGCTGCAGGCGCATATCTGAATGAGGGATTCAATTTGGCAGGAAGCTCGTTCAATCCATCAACTTCTGCTCTATCTGTCCTCTCTGCTGATGATGACTTCAACAGAGGGATTGAGCTTATTGAGCTTGCATTTGACAACATTACAAAAGCAACAACACACATCCAGGCTGCCTTGACAAAGCTCTCCCAGATAACTGCAGAAGAGATGAAGCAGAGTCTAGTAGAAGCTGGTCTTCAGGGCAATGATCAACAGATTCAGTTGGTCTTTGATGCCGCTGAAATGTTGAATTCTACTATGGACGTGCTCAAAGTTCTGATCAATCCACTCAATAACTCTCCAAAGGCACCTCTAATTCACCTTCTTTATGGACTGAGGGCGCTTGCCAGTGCTGGTGACTTCATTGGTGATCAGAGTAACTTCGCAGGTACTGGATCATTCTTTGACGATATGAAGGGCAACCTCACCATCATCAATGACGCGATGAACACCCCTACCCTCCTCACTTTCAGAAACAAGGACTCAACGGAGTATGTTGACCAAATTGCAAATATTCACGCGACTATGGCCGGTGCATTCAATTTCTTTGATGACACTGCGGACATAGCTATTGGATTTGCAGATTTTGGAAAGGCTATAGTCCCAATTCTCCAGTCGATGAACTCAACAATGGCTATCCTCAACCAAGATAATCTTGATCTGCTCTCGATCGATGACAGTACTTTTGACGAGGCAATTACCAATCTTGAAACGATGAGAACAAACTCTGCTGCTCTTGTTGTTACCGCACAGGGTATTCAGGATGATGTGGATGCGATGGCCTTGAAATCAAAAGGAGACGATTATGGTCTGCTTAAGGATGCTGCAAGTGAGATAGCCACCCAGTTTACATCATTTGATCTAGTAACCAACTCTCAGAACTTCGTGTATCTGTCAAGTGGCTTCTCAGAGGTATTCAAGGCAACCAAGCTCTTCAAAGCTGCCAACATCACAATGGGATACATACAGACTGATGTCCAAGAGATTGTTGATGCCACAGATGATGCTGCAAAAGTCACTGCCCTAAATAACAATGCCCCAAGTATAAACGCGAATCTTACAGTCGTTGATAATCAACTTGGTAATGCATCAGTGAACATTGTAAATGCACAGAATAATTTCAGCAAGGCTATCAATGATGGTGGTATGACACAGCTCGGTAATATTGACACCGTGCTGGCTTCAATCAATTCTCATATCTCCAATATTAGAGGCGCTCAAGGTATTCAGAAGATCCAAGCAATAATGGCGGATCCTGTGCAAGCGGTGTCTGATGCTGGTGGAGACGTGAACGTTGTCATCACTGATTTAACAACTGCTCTGGACTACGTCGTCACCGAGATGGAGGCGATTACCACCGAGTTGAGTACTCTCAGTATTTCTGCTTAGAATTAACCACAATCGTTTTATTTTCCATTTGATAAACTGTTAAATATCAGTCGGTTAAACCGACAGACGTGAGGAAATACAATGCCAGGATGTCCAGATTGTGGTGCAACGAAGATGAGTAGGCACGACGGGTTCTACGTCTGTGAAAGATGTGGGCTCTCGCTCAAACCTTGGGAATTTCAGCAAGCTCAGAATCGTGCTAGAGAAGAGATTCGTGAACTGATGGGTAACACCCAGTCAGAGACGAAGAAACAGCGAGATCAAAGAAAGTACAAACGATGGATTGAAGGTCAGATCGACGACGACTGAGTCAACGCCATTCGATTTTTGAGAAAGCGCATTAATATAATATGATAATCAATGTAGAACAATGACAGTTATCGCAATGCATCTTCGATGTGACTCAAGGAAAGTCTGCTCTCAATGTAGCATATATCTCTGGAAACCATCTAAAGAACCTACGTACTATTTCTACTGTCCTTCGTGCAAACATGATATCCTATGTGACCGAGGGCTCAAGACGGACTACGAGTACGATGAGTTTGCACAGGCTAAACAGGCAATCCGGAGGTGCCTTATCTGTGGAACAGCTGTAGAGGATAAACAGTGGCCTGCTGAGATCAAAGGAATCAAACTGGATATCGCAGACTAGATTTTTTCGTTGAACTTATTGTCATAGTCGAACTTGATCTCCCTTACCAGCTGAGTCTCCCACTTCGTAAAGGCCTGTTTTGCCTGTGAGGCAAATCTTGGCCACTCTCTGTGAAAGGTGTTGATGAAATAGTGGATTTTCTGCAGTGTAACTGGATCCTTAGCCATCTCGTCGTCGATCATGATCGTGATATCACCCTCTTCCCAGTCTGAACGCTGGATTGCAGGAATGGCCTTGGACAACCCGATCTTGACCCGTTTGAGAGAGAACTTCTCTATATCGTCATTTCTCTCCTTCAAACCTAGGTCTATATGGACGAGGACACTGTTAACCGTTGACTCAAGGATCAGATGCTCCTCAAAACTGGTGGTCACGTCTCCTATCTCACATTCCCTGCAAATCACGCAGGGAAAGTTTATCCCACCCCTCTGCGGACATTCAATCGGCTTTAGTTCCTTCCATTCTTCGAGGATGATGAATCGATCGCTCATACATAATATTGGATGTTCTGATTATAATCATTTCCTAGGAAATTCCGTTCTGTTCATTGAGGAGTTTCTCTCTGAAGTCTAAATAGGTGACACGAGGTGATACACTCTGGGTAATCTGTGTCATAAGATTACGTGATATTAGGAGTTTCCTGTAATAGTTTGTGAAAGGGGCTTTCTTTTCGTGAATCTCTCGAATAACATCCGTGTACTTTGCTTCAATCTCGGTCATATCCTCCCTCGTATTGATCTTTTCTACCATCTCCTGCTCGATTTCGACGAGTTTCTTGATTATTGCCACCCGTTTGAGGTTCTTTTCGAGTTCTTCAAAGGTCACACTGAGAGGTTTAAGCATGGTGAGAACCGCTTCCCCGATATCGTACTTGACGTCTTTGACCCCAAAACCTGACTTTTTGGGTTTCTTTGGTTTGGACAATCTGAGAACAATTGGCTTGAGCTCGGAATTTTGTTTCTCTTCCCATTTCTTATCATGTTTTATGAACTCGGAAAATACTCCGATCCTGAAGATGGCGACTGAGATCTCAAGCTCTGCCCTTGTATACCAGCAGTTTCTATAGATCTCCTGTGTGAGGTCCTCAAGAACTTTTAGGCGGAAGAGTTTTGATCTCTCGATGAACCTTTCGAGCTTCTTCTTTCCCGAATCTCTGGAGATCTCTTTCTTGTCCCTCTCTTCCTCCTCTTTCCACTCCTTCCTCATTCTTTCTGGCAATTTCTCCAAGTACTTGTGGTAGTTCCTCGTGATCTTCTTGACCTCTTTCCGGATACTGTCAATTCGGGTCATCTCGAACTTGGTTGTGAAGAAATCACGAAGGAACATGGATTCTGCCATTCAGTTCTCTCCTATTTTCAGGATATTTGAAATACTCGATACCTTCTCAATCGAGGATTTTGCTCATGTAGTATCCATCGAGCTCGTACCCAAATTTGGTGTAGTACTCACGAACCCCCACTCCAGAGATTACAGAGAGTTTCCTGTAGCCTTTGTCCCTTGCCATCTCCTCTGCTTTTGCGAGA